>NZ_JAEBEJ010000007.1:0-427543 GCF_046548895.1 Amycolatopsis sp. cmx-4-54 | reverse complement strand
ATCGAAAACCCTGCTCTGCCCATCGAAGCATGATCACCGCAAAAACCCTGGTCACCACACCGACAGACCGGTCAGTGTCCGTGAGGTCCTGAAACATCAACTGTCCGACATGTCCTGAACTCAGACAGGTCGCTAGAACGACACTTATCACTCACGACCCACTCGATCGGCCCCGAATCATGTCACGTTCGGCTCACCCCTCAAGAGAACCGAAACGCCACTCGCGCCTACACGCCCGCGGGTGAAGCAGCCTGCGCGACCAGCTCGCGGGCCGCCCCGCTCCCGTCCGCCGGGACCGCCCAGATCGCCGAGTCCACGCCGTACGCCACGGTCCGGTCGTCGAGCCAGGTCGCCTGGTCGTCCACGCTGCGCGTCTCGGCCAGCATGGTCTCCTTCCCGGACGCCAGATCGAGGACGGCGAGCCGCCACGGCGCCGCGAGATCGGCGGAAACCTTCTTCTTGAAGGCGATCCGCTTCCCGTCCGGCGAGAGCGACGGGCATTCGACGTTCTCCCGGATCATCCTCGCGACGAGCTTCACGTAGTCCGCCTCGACCAGGTACGTCTTTCCCTTCGTCCCCACGGTCGCGTAGAACCGCTTGCCGTCGGGGGTGAAAGTGATGCCCCAGTAGTTCACGTCGGACGAGTAGTACGGCTTGCCGTCGAGCAGGAGCCCCATCTCCTCGATGCTCTTCATCAGCTTTCCGGTCTTCAGGTCGAAGATCCCCGCCCTGGTCGAAAACCCGGTCTCCGCATAGGAATCCCCGTTGACGAACAGCGTCCAGTAGGCGAGTTTCCCGTCCGGCGAGACCCGGCCGCGGCTGGGGGTGCCGGGCAGTTCGATCCGGCGGATCTCGGTGAGGTCCTCGGCCAGCACGATGACGTCGGTCATCGGCGGCAGCACCCCTGGCTGGGCGGCCAGGCACAGCGCGGTCCCCGCCGAGGCGGCGAAGCGGTCGCAGCTGAGGCCGGACACCTTCCTCGGCTCGCCGGGCCGGTCGGCCGGGACGGTCGCGAGATGGCCGAAGTCGGGGCCTTCGGCGGTGTTGCGGAACAGCAGCTGTCCCTTGGCCTGCACCGAAACCGGTTGCCCGGACACGACGGCGACGGAGTTGACGTCCGGCCCTCGGTCCCGGGAGACGACACCGTAGCCGACGGCCGCCGCGATCAGGACGACGACCGCCGCCACCACGCCGAGGATCCGCGTCCTCATGCGGAGGTCCGCAAAGGACGGAGGAAGGCCGCGGCGACGACCACCACGGCCAGCGCGCCCGCGGCGACCAGTACCGCGGCGTGCAGGTCCCACGTGGTCCAGGCGAGTCCGAAAAGGACGGACGCGAGCATCCGAGTGGTCGCCTGCCCGGTCTGCACCAGCGCCAGCCCGCTCGCCCGCTGGTGCTCGGGCAGCAGCGGTCCGGCGGCGGCCATCAGCACCCCGTCGGTGGCCGCGTAGAAGACACCGTGCAGCACGAGCGCCAGCACCGCGAGGATGCCGCCGTCCACCGGTCCGAGCAGTGCCAGCAGCGCGACGACCAGTGCGACGTGCCCGCCGAGGAACACCTTCCAGCGGCCGATCCGGTCCGAAAGCCTGCCGAACGGGACGGCCAGCAGCAGGTACACGCCGGCGGTTCCCAACGGCAGCAAGGGAAAGAAGACCGCGCCGAGTTCCCAGCGACGCTGCAGCACGAGGTAGAGGAACGAGTCGCTGAGGGTGACCAGGCCCAGCAGCGCCGCCCAGACGCAGATCCGGCGGAACGACGCCTGCCGGATCAGGCCCGCGGTCTCCCGCAAGGAGACCTTGGGGCGTTCGGCTCGCGGTTCGGGCTGGTGGTCCTTGACCAGCACCACCAGGATGATCACGCCGATCGCGGCGATACAGAAGCTCGTGAAGAACACCGAGTCGTAGCTGCCGAGGCTGAGCCACAGCACGGCCATCGCGACCAGCGGGCCGAGGAACGCGCCGAAGGTGTCCATCGCGCGGTGCACACCGAACGCGCGGCCGAGGTGTTCCGGTTCGCTGCTCAAGGTGATCAGCGCGTCTCGCGGCGCGGTCCGGACGCCTTTGCCGGTGCGGTCGGCCGCGAGTACCGCCCCGATCGCGACGGTGGACGAACCCGCCATCATCAGGCCGATCTTGCCCAGCGCCGAGAGGCCGTAGCCGAAGCAGGCGACCGCCTTGAGCCGCTGCCACCGGTCCGCGAGATGGCCGCCGACGAGCCGGACGACGGCGGTGACACCGGAGTAGAGGCCGTCGAGCACGCCGAACTGCAGCGGGCTGAGGCCGAGACCGAGGACCAGGTAGAGCGGCAGGACCGCGGTCACCATCTCCGACGAGATGTCGGTGACCAGGCTGACCAGGCCGAGCGCGACGACATTCCCGGTGACGGCCCGTTTCACGCCGCTGCTTTTGGGCACGTCTACAGCCGCCCTGCTGGTGGCTATGTACATGGGGACCTCCAGCGCCGGGTCGCGCGCGCACGGCCGCGACCCGGCACCCGAATCGCGAGGATCAGTGGCAGGTGTAGGTGGGAGAGGAGTCGATGGTCTTGCCGTCCAGGCCGATCAGCTGGGTCGAGAAGGCGTTGTCCGACATGTTCAGCTTGAGCACGCCGTAGGTCGAGATCGCCTTCGCCGTGGCCGGGTGCTCGGTCTTGACCGGGTACAGGCTCGCCCCGCCACCGCCGCCGATGATCTGCACCGGACCCGCGGGGTCCTTGTCGCCGTCGGCGTTCTGCGGATGGAACCGCTCGTAATGGTGGTCGTGCCCGTTGAGCACCAGGTCGACCTTGTTCTGGACCAGGGTCTCCCAGAGGGTGGCCATCTTGCTGTTGTCGCCGTGGTCACCCGAGGTGTAGCGCGGGTGGTGGTAGTACGCGGCGACGCAGGGTTTGGTGTTGTTCTTCAGGTCCTGCTTGATCCAGTTCAGCTGCTCGTCGCTGATCGCGTTCGCGGCCAGGCCGGGCGAGAACTCCGTGCTGTCGATGGCGACGAAGTGCCAGTTGCCCATTTCCCAGCTGTAGTAGGTCTTCCCGTTCGGCGTCGCGATCTTGCCGAAGTACTGCTTGTAGGCACCCAGCGGGGTGTGGTCGTAGGTCTCGTGGTTGCCGGGGACCGGGTGCATGATGTTCTTGTACTTGCCCCAGGTCTTGTCGAAGTACTTCGTGAAGTCCTCGATATGGGCGTCGTCGTACTGGTTGTCGCCCATGGTGATGACCGCGGCCGGGTTCATCTGGCCGACCAGCGCGGCCGTCTTCGGGTGGATGCACGAAGACGACGAGGCGGTGCACTGTTCGGCGATGTCACCGGAGGCGGCGAGGACGAACGAAGAACCGCCCGCCTGCGTGGTCGCCTGGATCTGATTGCTGGCCGCCGAGGTGTTGCCGGCGGCGTCCTTCGCGCGGACGGTATACGTGTACGCGGTCGAGGCACTCAGCCCGCTGTCGGTGTAGGAAGCGCTTTCACTGGTGCCGACGACCTGGCCGTTCCGCAGCACCTCGTAGCCGCTGACGCCGACATTGTCCGTCGAGCCGGTCCACGTCAGGTCCACAGTGGACGCGGTGACCGAACCGGCCTTGAGGTTCGTCGGCGCGGTGGGCGCCTGCGTGTCGCCGGAGGAGTCCGACGTCCCGTAAACCTGCATCTCCCAAAGGGAGTAGCCGTAGCCGGTGGCGCGTTTCGTGCCGACGAGGCGCAGGTACCGGCCGCGCGCGGCCAGCCCGGTGAGGTCGTCGGTCCCGCCGTTGCCGTTGGTGACAAACTTGATCGAGGTCCACGCCGAGCCGTCGTTGGAGACTTCCAGCCGGTACGCGCTGGCGTACGCCGCTTCCCAGTTCAGCTTGACCCGATTGATGGCCGAGGGGCCGCCGAGGTCGACGCGGATGAACTGCGGGTCGACGCCTTCCGTGCTCGCCCAGCGGGTGGTGCTCTTGCCGTCGACGGCGAGCGGACCGCCGTAGGAGGAGGACTCCACCGAGGAGACCAGGACGGCCTTGCCTTGGGACAAAAGGACATCAGCGGCTTGAGCATTACCGCTGAGCAGCGTCGGCAACAGGATGACGGCCGCGCCTAGTGGCAGTAGTCGGGTTCGGGCCTTCACATCGATCTCCCCGGGAATCCGTGGCGGCGGGTTGAGAGGGACGGGTGCGCGGCGTTCACTTCGAGTACACGTGTTCGTTTGGTAAGTTTCCTAACGAATGCGTACGGTAATCCGTACCACTCAGTGAGTCAAGACGTAGACTCGTCCCATGACCGGCGCATTGATCTTCGACTTCGACGGGACGCTGGTCGACACCGAGGCGGCCGTCCTCGTGGCCTGGCAGGAGACCTTCCGCGCTCGCGGCGGCGAACTCCCCCTCGACGTCTGGCACACCGTGATCGGCACGCAGAACACCGCCGTCGCGATGTTCGAACTGCTGGAGAAGAACGACGAGCACCTGGACCGGGTCGCGGTCCGCACCGGCGTCCGCGCCAGGGTCACCGAGCTGCTGGAATCGGTGGGGCCGCGTCCCGGCGTCCGGGAATACCTCGAAGACGCGAAGGAGCACGGCCTGCGGCTGGCCATCGCGTCCAGTTCGACCGGCGACTGGGTCACCACGCATCTGAACCGGCTCGGCCTCGCGGACGCGTTCGAGGCCGTCCTCACCGGCGACCTCCACGAGGCGAAGCCGAGCCCGGACCTCTATCTGGCCGCGCTCGCCGCGCTCGACCTGCCCGCGGCCGAGGCGATCGCCTTCGAGGACTCGCCGCACGGCGTCACCGCGGCGAAGGCCGCCGGGCTCGAGTGCGTCGCCGTGCCGAACGCGATCACGGCGGTGCTGAACTTCGACCACGCCGATCTCGTGCTCGGCTCGCTGGCCGACAAACCACTCGGCGAGCTACTCAGCCGTTGAGAGCGCCGGAGGCTCCGTGTCACCGGGGCCTTCGCGGCGCGGTTCCAGGTTGCCCCCAGGAGTGCCGCCGCTGACGTTGCGAAAGCACTTTCGCAACGTTGAAGGTTGCGAAAGTGGCTTTCGCAACACCACCGCGCCTTCCCCACCTCGGCCCCGAGCTACTCAGCCGTTGAGCAGTTCGCCCAGCCGGGCAAGGAACGGGCGCTGGCCTTTGAGCAACTTCTCCCCCGCTTCGGCCAGCGTGAACCAGGCGGCCCGGTCGACCTCCGGGAACTCCTGCGTCCGGCCCGACCGCGGCGGCCACTCCATCTCGAAGGTGCCCGGCACCACCTGAGCCGGGTCGAGGTCGCCCTCCACCGCCCAGACCGTCACGACCTTGCCGCCCGACTGCTTCACCACGCCGAGCGGGAAGTACTCCCCCTCCGGCGCCGGCAACCCCAGTTCCTCCAGGAACTCGCGCCGCGCCGCGGCCTCCGGAGCCTCGTCCGGCTCGTACTCGCCCTTGGGCACCGACCAGCCGCCCGCGTCCTTCTTCGCCCAGAACGGCCCGCCCATATGCCCGAGCAGCACCTCGGTCACCTCGCCCGACCTGCGGAAGAGCAAAATCCCGGCACTCGTCTTACCCGCCATGCCGTCCAGTCTGGCCTTGCGCCGATCGGGTGATGTGACCGGCCCGCGAAAAAAGTTCCGCCCGGATGTCGATCGGCGTCGTGCCCGTCCGACGCGTTGTCAGAAGCCGCCCGACAGACACTCCCGGAAGGACCGGAACCATGACGCAGACCACCGCCCCCGCCCAGACCACCACCACCCCGCGTGCCGCCAAGGCGCAGGGCGCGATCCAGTCCGCCGTCCGGATCGTCGTCTCGTTCCTCTTCCTCTGCCACGGTTTGCAGGGATTCGGATTCTTCGGTGGCGTCGACGGCGCGGGCGGCTCGGTCGAACTCGGTTCCTGGCCCGGCTGGTACGGCAGCGTGATCGAACTCGTCGGCGCCGCGTTCGTACTGGTCGGCCTGTTCACCCGG
This sequence comes from Amycolatopsis sp. cmx-4-54, assembly GCF_046548895.1. Lineage (NCBI taxonomy): Bacteria > Bacillati > Actinomycetota > Actinomycetes > Pseudonocardiales > Pseudonocardiaceae > Amycolatopsis > Amycolatopsis sp. cmx-4-54. The sequence continues at coordinate 421,634 of NZ_JAEBEJ010000007.1, read as the reverse complement.
CCGGTCGCGGTGCTCCTCTCCGGCGTCATGGCCTACGCCTACTTCACCGTGCACGCGCCGGAAGGCCTGCTGCCGCTGCAGAACATGGGCGAACTGTCGACCCTCTACTGCTGGATCTTCCTGCTGATCGCCGCGATCGGCCCCGGCACCTTCGCCCTCGACACCCTGCGCCGCCGCCGCTGACCGAAAACGCGAGGCCCCTTTCCTGGAACCATTCCAGGGAAGGGGCCTTTTTATCGCGACCCTGTCGATTCGCTGTCAATAAACGAGGGCATACCATCGAATTACCCCCCGAAAGAAAGTTCCCTGCCGATGGGGGTGTCCGGCATCCTCTATCACATCAATGGTTTAGACCACCTTGAGCCGGAAGGATGCGTCATGACCCAGACAGCCGCCGCCACGACCACGGAGGTCGGCCCGGCCGCTCCCAAGTGGCAGGGACTGGCCCTCTCCCTCGTCCGCGTTGTGGTCTCGTTCCTCTTCCTCTGCCACGGTCTGCAGAAGATGGGCCTCTTCGACAAACCCGCCGTACCGTTCGCCACCTGGCCGGGCTGGTACGCCGGGGTGATCGAAACGGTCGGCTCGCTGCTGATCCTGGCGGGCCTGTTCACCCGCCCGGTCGCGGTGCTGCTCTCGGGCACGATGGCGTACGCGTACTTCGTCGTTCACCAGCCCGACGCGCTGCTGCCACTGCAGAACAAGGGCGAGACGGCCGCCCTGTACTCCTGGATCTTCCTGCTGTTCGCGGTGGTCGGCCCGGGCACCTACGCGCTCGACACCCTGCGCCGCCGTCGCAAGTCCTGAAGCTCCCTGGCGCCGCAAGTCCCCGACGCTATGAAGGACGCTTTCATTGCGAATTTTGCAATGAAAGCGTCCTTCATAGCGTTCGGGAGAGGCGTCAGCGGCCCTGTGGCAACCCAGCGGCCAGGTCCGACAGCGCCAGCACGTGCTCCATCAGCACGGTCAGCACCTGCTTCGTCGAGTCGCGTTCCCGCGCGTCGCACAGCAGCAGCGGGACGTCCATGCTGACGTCGAGTGCCTGCCGGACCTCCTCGGTGCCGTAGCGGTAGGCGTTGTCGAAGCAGTTGACGGCGACGACGAACGGCAGTCCGCGACGCTCGAAGAAGTCCACGGCCGCGAAACAGCTGTCGAGCCGCCGGGTGTCGGCCAGCACGACGGCGCCCAGCGCGCCTTCGGCCAGCTCGTCCCACATGAACCAGAACCGGTCCTGCCCGGGCGTGCCGAACAGGTACAGGATCAGCTCGGGGTTGATGGTGATGCGGCCGAAGTCCAGCGCCACCGTGGTGGTCGTCTTCTTCTCGACACCGGTGAGGTCGTCGACGCCCTCGGACGCCGCGGTGATGACCTCCTCGGTGCGCAGCGGGGGAACCTCGCTGACCGAACCGACCATCGTGGTCTTACCGACCCCGAACCCGCCGGCGATGAGGACCTTGACCGCGTTCGCGGTCAGGGATCGCCGGGGCTCAGAGTTTCCGGATGCCATCAAGAACCGCCTGGAGTACGTGTTTGTTGGGGGTGTCGGTGACCGGGGTCGCGGTGCGGAACAGCACGAGGTTCTGTTCGATGAGGTCGCTCAGCAGCACCTTCACCACCGGCAGCGGCAGGTCTATGCGCGCGGCGACCTCCGCGACGGAAGTCGGTCTCTGGCACAGGTTCAGGATCCGCCCGTACTCCGGCTCGAAACCTGCCACCTCCTGCGAGGAGCGCATGGCGACGACCAGGGTGATCAGGTCGAGGCCGAGCGTGTCCGAGCGGGTGCGCCCGCCCGTGACGGCGTACGACCGGACCAGCGGCCCGGCCTCCTCCTCGAACCACGACTCGTGCCGCCCGCTCATGGCGACGTGGGAGTCGCGGCGCGGGGCGCCGAAGTGAGTACCGCGCCGACCCGCTTGACCATCAGGTTCATCTCGTAGGCCACGAGGCCCATGTCCGCGTCCTCCTTCGCCAGCAGGGCGAGGCACGCACCGCGGCCCGCCGCGGTGACGAACAGGAAGGCGTGGTCCATCTCGACCATGGTCTGGCGGACGTTGCCGCCGCCGAAGTGCCGTCCCGTGCCCCGCGCGAGGCTCTGGAACGCCGACGCGACCGCGGACAGGTGCTCGCCATCCTGCTCCGACAGGTTCCCGGACCGTCCGATGAGCAGGCCGTCGGCGGACAGGACTACCGCCCTGTCGGCACCGCTGACGCGCTTGACCAGGTCATCCAGCAACCAGTCGAGTTCACTGACTCCCGCGTTGGCCATCTAGTCACGATCTCCGTACATGTCGAGGTCGGTGTAATCGTCGGTGGGTTCGGTGTCCCGCCCGCGGCGTGTGCCCTGCTGGAACGCGGCGAGCCGGTTCCTCGCCAGCTCGGGGGTGTCCTCGCGGACGTCCTCGCGCTGGGCGGCGGGCCGGTCCTCCATCAGCTGGGGAACCAGGTTCGCCTGACGGCGGCGCTGCGGCAGCGGTGGCCTGCCGGGCGCCTCGGGGCCGGGCCGCCGGGTCTGCGGCGGACGGCCGTCCTGCGGCCGGGTGTCGGCGGGCGGCCACGCCGGCGGCTGCACCGGCTGCGGGCGGCTTTCGGCGCGCGACGGCTCCGGACGGATCGGCTCGGGCCGCGGTGTCTCCGGGCGGGGCACCCGAGGCGGGCGCGGGGGCAACGGCGGCAACGCGGATCCGGGCTGTTCCGGGGCCTGCTGCTGGGGCGCGACCGGCATCGGCACGGGCAGTTCGGGCCGCTCCGCGGGGATCTCGGTGCGGTGGCGGGCACGACGGCCCGGAAGCAGCGGCGCGGCTTCCGGCACCTCGGTGCTCTCGGGGTCCACCTCGTCCTCCGGCTGATCAGACGGGACCGGCGCGAGCAGGTCGGTGCGGACGAGCACGATGGCCCTGGTGCCGCCGTACGCGGATTCGCGCAGGTGCACGGAGATCCCGTGCCGCGCGGCGAGGCGCGCGACCACGAACAGGCCCAGCCGTGGCTCGGCTGACAGGGCCATGATGCCGAAGTCCGGCGGATCGGCCAACATCGCGTTGAGCTCGGCGGCCTGTTCGGGCTCGATACCGAGGCCCTGGTCCTCGACCTCGATCACGACGCCCTTGCCGACCACGTTGCCCCGCAGCTCGACGCGCGATTGCGGCGGCGAGAACGACGTCGCGTTGTCGATCAGCTCGGCGAGCAGGTGCACGAGGTCGCCGACGACCGGGCCCTGCACCGCCATCGCGGGCATCTTCGCCGTCTTCACCCTGGCGAAGTCCTCGGTCTCGGCCGAGGCGCCGCGGGTCAGCTCGGCCAGCGTCACCGGCTTGCGCCACTGACGACCGGGCTGTCCGCCACCGAGGATGATCAGGTTCTCCGCGTTGCGGCGGGCGCGGGTGGAGAGGTGGTCCAGCTGGAAGAGCGTGTCCAGCTGCTCCGGGTCCTCCTGCTTGCGCTCGGCCTGGTCGAGCACCTTGAGCTGACGGTGCACGATGACCTGGCTGCGGTGCGCGATGTTGAGGAACACCGTCTTGGTGCCCTCACGGGTCCTGGCCTCTTCGACGGCGGCCGCGATGGCGGTCTGCTGCGCCTTGTTGAACGCCTCGGCGACCTGGCCGATCTCGTCGTCGCCGTGGTCGAGGAAGTGACCCTTGTCGTCGAGGTCCACGGGTTCACCCGCCCGCACGCGGTCCACCAGTTCGGGCAGCCGGATCTCGGCGACGTCGAGGGTGTCCTCGCGCAGCCGGGCCAGCCTGCCGATGAGCCGGTTGGACAGCCGCAGGGCGATGATGAACACGCCGATCGCCACCAGCAGCGCGATCGCCGCGGCGATGGCCGAGGTGATCAGCGTCCGGTCGGCGTCGTCGACCGCCTGCGTCGTGGCCGTGCCACTCTGCTCGACGAAGCCGCGCATCATCGCGTCGCTGACGCCGCGCGCGGCCTGCAGCCACGTCTGCTCGGGGATGGGGAGCGTGGCCTTGCTATTCTGCAGGAAGGTGTTCTCGACCGTGGTGACGGCCTTCCACGGATCACTCGCGACGAGCTGGTCGAACTTCGCCTTGACGTCCGGGATCATCCGCGAGACCGACGACTCCAGCTGCGAACGGTAGGAACCGACTTCGGTCACGTAGGCGCGATAGGCCTCGTCGGTGAAGCCGCCGCCCGCGACGGCCGCGGCGGCGAGGGCGTTCGCGCGCTGCATCTGGTCGATGGCGGTGAACAACGGGACCGCGGTGATCCGCTGGTAGGCGTTCTCGGCGCTCGGCGCGTCCTGGGCCAGCCCGGTGAGGCCCTCGACGAACTGGTCGAGGATCTGGTTGTAGAAGGTGAAGGCGTCCAGCAGCGGAAGCTGGCCGGAGTCGGCCGACTGCCGGATCTGCGGCGTCTTCTGGAGGAGCCCGTTCAGCGTGGCGATGTTGCGCTGCACGCTGTCGGGCGAGTCGCCGACGAACTTCTGCAGATGCGCGGCGACGCCCTGGGCGGCGGCGTCGGTCTTGGCGCGCTGCTCGACGAGCGCGGCGTGCTGCGACCGGTCGCCGGCGAGCTCGCGCAGCGTCAGGCGCCGCTCTTCCTGCACCTGGACGAAGAAGGGGAGAGCGGGGGCTTCCGAGTCACGGATTCGCTGCGCGTAGTCACGGCCGTTGACCGCGTCGAAGATCAGGTACCCGCCGATCGCCAGACCGACCAGCATCAGCGCGATGCTCGGAATGAGCGCGATCGTCAGAACGCGCGAACGAATCGAAGAGCCGCGGCCTCGTCGAAGGGAAATCTGCTTCACCGTGGTCCGTTTTCCTTCCGGCAGTTTTTGGTGTCGGGTCGCCGGGGATTCATACCCGCGGGATCCGATAGCCGGATCAACACAGCGTGGTCCGCTCCGCCCGCGAAGACGCTAGGAGACCCAAACGGGTGAGTCAAGTCCGGACGCGAAGGGTAGTCGCATATGGCCGTGACCAGCTGACGAGAGGCCGGTGGACCTCGAAAGTCCACCACGTGGACCAGCGGACCCCGCCAAGTGACTCACCAGTAGATCACCTGGTGATTTACCGCAGTCAGCGGCTTGATCGGCACACTTCGGACTCGATCAAGTCACCCCTCGGCGCGTTCGTGTCCGGGCCGAAAAGTCCACGAAAACTACGCGCCGTGACCTCGCTCACGCTTTCGGACCGGCGCTCCACATACCGTTCGGTTTGCGAACGACATCACCGCGGAGGAACGCCGTCGTCACGCCCTTCGCTCCCCGAAATGGAGAATTTCCGCCGCTATTCGCGGTCGATTCGGCGAAATGATCTTCGTCGAACCGGCCGAGCTCGTCGTCGAAGAGGGCCTCGACCCTCCCGGAGGCGTCGCGAAGGATCCGGCCGCCCGCCCAGCACAAGGTCGCCACCCCGCAGATCAGGATCACGACGAGAGCGGTCTCGACGGGATATCGGGCGCCGAATTCGTTGAGCAGAAAACCGGAGGCGGCGCCCGACACGGCGACGGCGACATAGGTGAACGACATGATCCCTCCTTGTCCCGGCGCCGTGGCCCGCGCCTCGCCGGTAAGCCGGGCGACGCGGGTTTCCTTACGCCACAGGGGAAGGATCTACGTCACACGCGCGGCGAGCGAACGTCGAGATTAACAGCGGATTCGCGAAAGATCGCGCGTTCTCCCCCACCGGGGCGAGGTGATCACCTATTTGCCATCGATTCCCGAATAACGTTCACCCTTTTCGCCACCTCGGTATCACTCCGGTGCTCAGCCCCGGAGGTCTCCAAGAGTCGTCACGGCGCGAAGCACCTCGCCGTAGGTCGTGTAGAGCGGCGCCAACCCGAACCTCAGCACGTTGGGCGGACGGAAGTCGCCGATCACGCCGCGCTCGATCAAGGCCGCCATCGTCTTGGCCGCGTCGTCGTCGACGACCGAGATCTGGTGGCCACGGTCCACACCGCGCGGGGTCCGGATCGTCGCGCCGTCGAGGAGTTCGTCCGCGCACCGGAAGAAGAACTCGCCGAGCGCGAGACCCTTCTCCCTGAGCAGCCCGCGGTCCACGCCGTCCCAGACGTCGAGGGCCGCGTCCAGTGCCAGCAGCGACAGGATGTCGGGCGTGCCCGCGCGGCCTCGCGCGATACCCGCGTCGGCCTCGTACGCGCCGCGCATCGCGAACGGGTCGCGGTCGCCGGTCCAGCCCGCCAGCGGCTGCTCGAACCGGTTCAGCCACTTCGTTGCCACGTAAAGAAAAGCGGGTGAGCCGGGACCGCCGTTGAGGAATTTGTAGGTGCAGCCGACCGCGAGATCCACCCCCGCCGCGTCGAGCTCGACCGGCAGCGCGCCGACGCTGTGGCAGAGGTCCCAGAGCGCCAATGCCCCGGCGCGGTGCAGCGCCTCGGTCAGCGAGGCCATGTCGTGGGCGCGTCCGGTGATGTAGTCGACGTGGTTGATCAGCGCGACGGCCGTCCGTGCACCGGCCTGGGACGGCATGTCCTCGGCGACCACCCGGCGCACCGTGCGCCCGGTCAGGCGGGCGACCTCGTCGGCGATGTAGCCGTCGGTCGGGAAGGTGTCCGCGTCGACGAGGATCTCGTCGCGGCCGGGGTTGAGGCGGGTCGCGGCGACCAGCGCCTTGAACAGGTTCACACTCGTCGAATCCGCCACGACGAGCTGCCCCGGCGCGGCGCCCACCAGCGGGGCGATCCGTTCGCCGACCCGCACCGGAGCCTCCCACCAGCCCTCCGACCAGGATCGGATGAGCCGCCCGCCCCACTGCTCGCGGACGACCGCGGCGACGCGTTCGGCCACGTGCTTCGGCGGGGCCCCCAGCGAGTTGCCGTCGAAATAGGCGACGTTCGCGTCGAGGTCGAATTCGTTTCGCTTGTGCGCCAAGGGATCGGCCGCGTCCAGTGCGACGGCTTCGGCAACGAGGTCAGTCACGGCGACCATCGTCGGCGCGAGCGTTCGAGAAGTCCACGCCTGACGCGATGAAACCGGAAAAGGTGGACATTTCGCGGCGCACGACCGTGGCCGCGATTCTCTATCCAGCACCGCCGACAGCCCTTACAGTGGGCCTGATCAGGCAGCATCGAGGAGGCCAGCGTTGACCACCCAGCCGACCGTCGCCGAGCAGATCGAAGGCCAGACCATCCCCGCCCTGCTTCACCGCAACGCTCAGGAGTTCGGTGAGCTGCCGGCGGTCACGTCACTCGACATCGAGGGCAAGCCGACCCTGAACTGGGCCGAGTTCCGCACCGCCGTCGCTGAGGTTTCCCGAGGACTCGCCGGACTCGGGCTCGGCGTCCGCGACCGGATGCTGATCATGGCGCCGAGCAGTCCGGACCACCTGATCGCCGATCTCGCCGCGGCCCACCTCGGCGCGATCCCCTGCACCGCGTACGCGACGCTCAGCCCGGAGCAGATCGGGTTCGTCGCCCGGCACAGCGCCGCCGGCGTCGTCGTCCTCGCCGGCTCCGACGAACTCGGCCGCTGGTCGCAGGTCCTCGACGACCTGCCCGCGCTGCGGCACATCGTCCTGCTCGACGCGTCCGTGGTCCCACCGGACGACAAGCGTTTCCTGTCGTTCGCCGCACTGCGCGCGGCGGGCGCGGAGGCACACGCGGCCGACTCACAGGCGTTCGAGACCGCATGGTCCTCGATCACCCCCGACGACCCGCTGTCGATGATCTACACCTCCGGCACCACCGGCGACCCCAAGGGTGTCGTGCTGTCGCACCGCAACGCGATCTACCAGGCCGTCGCCGTCCAGAAGCTGCACGACTCCCCGATGCACGCCACGAACATCGCGTACCTGCCGCTCGCGCATATCGCCGAACGCGAACTGTCGATCTACATGCCGATCGTGTGGGCCGGGCACGTGCACACCGTCGCCGACCCGACCGGCGTCGTCGGCGCTCTCGGCCAGGTGCACCCGAAGAGCTTCTTCGGGGTCCCGCGGGTGTGGGAAAAGATGGTGGCCGGCCTCAAGAACCTGCTCGGCTCACTGCCGGAGGAGAAGCGGAACGGCCTGATCGGCGCGAACGAACTGCTGCAGCAGGGCTACAAACTGCGCAGTGACGGCAAGGAAGTGCCGCCGGAGCTCGCGGAGAAGATCGCGCGGACCGACGCCGCCGCGCTCGCGCCGGTGCGGGCGATGCTGGGCCTCGACCAGATCGAGGTCGCCTCCAGCGGTGCCGCCGCGCTGCCGGTGGAGATCCTGTACTTCATCGCCGGGCTCGGTGTCGAAATCCAGGAGGTCTGGGGGCTGTCCGAGACCACCGGCGCGGTCACCGCGAACACGTCGTCGGCGTTCAAGGCCGGTTCGGTCGGACGCCCGCTGGAGGGCATCGAGGTGAAGGTCGCCGAAGACGGCGAACTCCTCGTCCGCGGCGCGATCGTGTTCCTCGGCTACCTGCAGGCGGACGGCACGATCGAACCCGACGTCGACGCCGACGGCTGGCTCGCCACCGGCGACATCGGGACCATCGACGAACGCGGTTTCGTCACGATCACCGACCGCAAGAAGGAACTGATCATCACTTCGAGCGGCAAGAACATCGCCCCGACGAAGATCGAAGGCCTCCTCAAGGAACACCCGCTGATCGGGCAGGCCGTCGCGATCGGCGAGAAACGGCCGTACGTCACGGCGCTGATCGTCGTCGACGACGAGATCGCGCCGGGCTGGGCGGCCGCGAACGGCATCCAGCTCGCGGAAGGCGAATCGCTCGCCGACAACGCGGAGGTCCGCGCGGAGATCGACAGGGCCGTCGAGGCGGCGAACGCTCGGCTGGCCAGGATCGAGCAGATCAAGCGGTACCACGTGATCCCCAAGGCGTGGACGCCGGAAAGCGGCGAGGTGACCCCGACCTTGAAGCTGAAGCGGCGGATCATCAACGACCGCTACGCGCCGACGATCGCGGATCTGTACGCGGCGGCTCCGGAACCCGCCCCCGCCGCCGGTTCCTGAGCCGTAACACTCGTGATCGGAGGCGTAACTCGCGAGTTACGCCTCCGATCACGCAAGTTACGCCTCCAATCACGCGAGTTACGTCTTCGAGCACGGGACGAAAGGAGTCGCGGCCGGTGAGCGACCGCTGCTAACTTGCCGCCGTGGATCTCTTCTCCCGCTCTTGGGCGGCGCTCCTCGCCGCCGTCGCCGAAACCCCCGACGAAGACTTCGCCAAGCCGTCCGGCTGCACCGGCTGGCTGGTTCGGGACCTGGTGTGTCACCTGGTGATCGACGCCCAGGACGTCCTGATCACCCTCGCCACTCCCGCCGAGACGGAACCGACGCGCGACGCGATCACCTACTGGGAGGTCGCCGAGAAGCCGCCGACCGGCGAGGACGACCTCGACGCGCTGATCGTGCGCCTCGCCGCCGCCTACCAGGAGCCGCGGCTGCTCAAGTTCCACCTCGACGACGTCGGCTCCGCCGCGGGCCGGGCCGCCGTCCTCGCCGACCCGGCGACGCGGGTCGCCACCCGCGACATCGTCCTGACCGCGGGCGACTTCCTCTCCGCGTACGTCCTGGAGTGGACGCTGCACCATCTCGACCTGGTCGCGCATCTCCCGCACCTCGACGGACCCGCCGCCGACAGCCTCGCCAGGACGCGGCAGATCGTGGAGCAGCGCACCGGGGAAACGTTCCCGGCCTCGTTCTCCGACACGGACGCGCTGCTGGTCGGTACCGGTCGCCGTCAACCGACGGACGCCGAGAAGACCGAACTCGGCGACTTGGCCGCGAAGCTGCCGTTCGTGATCGGCTAAGCCGGCCGACACGCGTGTCGTCCGTCTGATCACGCGTGTCGTCCACCTGATCACGCGTGTCGTCCGTCTGATCACACGCGGTCAAGCGGTCCGGGTCGACTCCGTCCACTTGCGCAGCCGGGGCGGGACCCGCTTTTCGAGGCCGTAGTTCTCCAAGTGCGCGCTGAAGACCTCGTCGAAGGCGCGCTGCACGGTCTCGGTGTCCCACACCGGCCGCTCGAGGATGGGCTGCTTCAGGTACGGCTGTCCCATGACGTGCAGCTGCGGCCCGTTGCAGCGGATCATCTGCCCGGTGATCCCGTCGGATCCGGAGCCGAGCAGGAACAGCACGACCGGCGCGATCCGCGACGGCGTCCGGTCCGGCGGGCAGGCCCGCAGTGACCGTTCGGACTTCCACACCATGCGGGTGTGCGCGAGCGGGCAGACCGCGTTCACCCGGATCCCGCTCTCCTCCAGGTCGAGCGCCCACGAATAGGTCAGCGAAGCGACCGCGCCCTTGCTGGCGGCGTACACGCCGAGCTTGCGCTGCCCGAGCGACGCTCCCGACGAGATGTTGACGATCGACCCCGGCTTGCCCCCCGCCACCATCGCCTTGATGGCGGCGAGCCCGGTGTACATGACGCCGAGGACGTTCACTTCGACCAGTTCGCGGGCCTGTTCGACGTCGTCCTCCCACGGCAGCGCCTCGTAGTTCAGGCCCGCGTTGTTGACCAGCCCGTCGATGGCGCCGAACTCGGCGAGGCACAGGTCGACGATCTCCTGTGCCTGCTTCGGATCCGCGACGCTGTGTCCGCTGGCGACCGCCCTGCCCCCGAACCGGCGGATGTTCTCCGTCGTCCGTTCGGCCAGTTCGGCGTCGATGTCGTTGACCACGACGGCCCCGCCCGCCCTCGCGACGTGCACCGCGAACGCCTCGCCGAGGCCTCGTCCCGCCCCGGTCACGACGACGGCCCTGTCGTCGAGCAAACCGTTCATCGCCTTCACCCCTTTGACCCAGCCGGCCTCCACCTCCAGGCCGGTCTCTACTCAGTGTTGGCCCATTCGGCCCAACCGGGGCCGCGGCGGCGGCGAACGGCGTCCCGGCTGCGCCGAGCGAGGGCGGGGCGATCGGCGCGCGGATACCCGCGCGCGAGTCAGGTCGACGTCACCCACCGGACAGACGGCGTAGCCCGATCAGCTCAACAGGGGAAGGTTTCATCCATCTTCTGTTCGTCTCCCTGTAGCCGGAGGCATACTGAACGTCGTCCGGCGGGACGGCAACTGTGACTCCCTCGTCGACCGCGTAACACGGCAGGCAAGAATGCGAGGGACGGAAGTTCACCCGATCGGGGGGAGGTGGTCACGCAGTGAAGACGAACGCGGCGCCGCGGATGACCGCCGCCCTGGCGAACCGCGAGTTCCGCGCACTCTGGCTCGCCGAGGTGCAGTCCCTCATCGGGGACCAGCTCACCATCGTCGCGCTGGCGATCCTCGTCTATGACCGGACAGGTTCCGCGTTGCTTTCCGCGGTGGTCTATTCCCTGACCTTCCTACCCGCGCTGGCGGGCGGGCTCGGCCTCTCCCAGCTGGCCGACCGGTACCCGAGGCGCACCGTCCTCGTCGTCTCCTCCCTGATCCAAGGCGTGCTGATCGCGATCATGGCGATCCCCGGCACCCCGCTCGCCCTGCTGTGCGGGCTGGTGGTGCTGGCCCGGCTCGTGAACGCTCCCGGCAACGCGGCACAGAACGCGCTGACCCGCGAGGTGTTCACCGACGACGACCTCTACCTCAAGAGCCAGGACATCAGGGGTATCTCGACCAACACCGCCATGCTGCTCGGCCTGGCGGGCGGCGGCCTGCTGGTGTCGCAGGTCGGGGTGAGCTGGGCGCTGGCACTGGACGCCGCGACGTTCCTGCTGAGCGCGGCCGTGGTCCGCTTCTCGGTCTCCCGGCGGGCGGCGGCGTCCGACGGGAACGGCAGCTGGTTCGGCGCGGTGAAAAAGGTTTTCGGCAACCGTCACCTGCGGGTGCTGGTCTGGTTCTCGTGGCTGGTGGGCCTGGCCGTCGTCCCCGAGGGGCTCGCCGCGCCGCTCGCCGCGGAGATGGGCGTGGGGAAACAGGCCGTCGGCTGGCTGCTGGCCGCCGATCCGCTGGGCTTCGTCATCGGGGCGTTCCTGCTGTCCCGCTTCGTCTCGGCGGAACAACGAAGGAAGCTGCTCGGCGTGCTGGCGGCACTACCGATGGTCGCCCTGATCGCCTTCGTGCTCGAACCCGGGCTCATCCCGGCGTTGCTCCTGCTGGCGGCGGCGGGTGCCGCGGGGGCGTACCTGATCACGGTGAGCGCCACGTTCATCACGTGGGTCCCGAACGAACTCAGGGGTGGTGCGGGTGGGGTGTACCGCACCGGGTTGCGGGTGGCTCAAGGAGTAGGGGCGGGACTCGGCGGGCTCGCCGCCGATCGGCTCGGAGCGGCGACCTCGGCCATCGCGCTGGCCGGCGTGGTCGGCCTGCTGCTGGCCGTACTGGTCGCACTCAGCTGGGGACAGCTCAACGGATCCAGCCCGGAACCGCTGCCGTCGTGAGGAATCCACACTGGACGGCCCCTGGGGCGGCACGGCCGCCCGGCGGGTTCGTACGCGGAAATCTCGACACGACACTGCTTCGGCACCTCAGTGAAAAGAAACGGCTTCGGATCAGAAGTCACGGCTCGACACGGTCACACACCTCCCGGCCACCTCGTTGCTGCGAACTAATACCTTGCCCGGGCTCAGAAGTCACGACTGGACACTATCCGTCACCCCTTCCGCGTCACGTCTCGAGAAACATTCAGTCACCAAGATCAGAAATCACGGGACACGATTGGCACCTCCGGTCCGTGTTCGCGGGCACCCTTGCCAGTGTCGGACAACCGATGCGATGGGATGATACCGGCCGTGGAATACGAACGGTGTATCAGTCGGTACCGGTGAGATTACTCAGCCGTGCCGTCCGCGCGGAAAAGAGGTAGCAATTGCCAGCCGAGACCGGCGACCGCCGCCAGCACGGTGACGGCACCGGCGACCTTGACGACGCGACGGCCACACCCGCCGTCCAGAGCGATGTACCGGTGACCGAACGCGGGCAGGCGAGCCCGGAAGGTGACCAGGCCGGACCGCCGGAACGCCATCCCTACGATCCCCGGGCGTGGGCGCTGTGGCAGCGGCCGAAGCGATTCATCGCGTTCCTTTTCGCGATGGAGGCCGTCGGAATCGCGATCATGGTCGTCGCGACGATGAATTCCACGAATCCGGGAAGGACGGACTGGGTTCGTTTCGCCATTCTCGCGGTCGGCGCAACGGCGCATATTCAGCTCACCCAGCGGCAAGAGGAAAGGCGGCGCGATCGAAGCCATACCGTCCTCATCGACCTCACCGCGGTATGGACATTTCCCGCCGCGGTGATCCTGCCGCTTTCGCTCACGCTTTCCATTATCGCGATCGTCCGGATCCAGCATTGGTTCATCGCTCGCCGTCCCGCGCACAACTTCGTGTTCTCGTCGGTCACCCACGGCGTTTCGGTGACCCTCGCGTCGCTCACCTTCGCCGCGTTCGGGCCGCATGAATGGGGACGGATCTCCGGCTGGGACACGCTCGGTGAGTTCGGTGTCCTGATCGTCGCCGGAATGGTCTTCGAAGCGGTGCAGATCGCCTACATCGGCGGCATCCTCGCGCTCGGCTCGCCCAAGCGGCCGTCGATCTCCACCGTGCTCGGCAATGCGGCGGACAACCTGCTGGAGGCCATCACGATCGGCCTCGGCGCGGTCACCGCGGTGCTCCTGTTGATCATGCCACCGATGGTGATCGTGATGGCCGTGGTGACGGTGGTGTTCAATCGCCTCGCCGAGATCGACCAACTGCAAAACGACGCGCGGACGGACCCGAAAACCGGTGTTCTCAACATGCGCGGATGGTCGGAGTCGGCCGATCGGGCGCTCGGCAGGACTGCCCGATCGGACGACGGCCTGGCCCTTCTGATGATTGATCTCGACCACTTCAAGTGGATTAACGACACATATGGACATCCGGCGGGCGACGACGTCCTCCGCGACGTGGCACGGAAATTGGACGAGGTCACCCGGCCCGCCGACGTCATCGGCCGGTTCGGCGGCGAGGAATTCCTCGTACTCCTGCCGGATATCGACGAAACGGCGGCCAAACTGGCCGCCGAGCGAGTGCGCACCGCTATCGCCGAACTGCATATAGTGACTACCGACAAAAGGGGCAGCCGGGTGACCATCTCGGGCCGCACCACCTCGATCGGGGCCGCATTGTTCCCTCGTCACGGTGATTCACTGGAGGAACTCCTGCACGCCTCCGACGCCGCCGTCTACGTGGCCAAGGAGAACGGCCGGAACCAGGTGCGCTTCGCCCAGGACGTGGACCGGCCTCCGCCCGCCGCCGACTCGCATTCAGCGGACTGAACGCGTCACACCATCAGGGGACGCCCACGGAAACCCCGGGGGTTATCCGGATGTCGGCCTTGATCGGCGGATGGCACCCTGGACGCCATGCCAGCGACAGCCGAAGCCGCCGCTCGTCCCGCCCGGATCCGGCGGCCGTGGTCGACTTCGGGCTGGTTACTGCTGGTCACGCTGCTGGTGTTCGGGTTCGGGCTGATCGCGTCACGGCCGGCCTCGCCGCCGGACCAGGGGCCACCGACGGGTGACCTCCTCGCCGCGCAGAACGCGGTCGACGCGCTGGTGCGACCGGGCCCGGTCGAGAACGCGATCGCCGCGCTGCCCGCCGACTTCACCGCGGTCAGCGGGATCACCCCTGGGGTGATGACGGCACGGGACGGCACCGTGCGCGCCGTCCACACCGACGGCGGCTGCTCGGCGCCCTGGGGCGACGACAACACCAAGTGGGACTACGCGGTCCCCTGCAAGGCGCACGACCTGGGTTACGACATCCTCCGCTACGCCGAACGCAAGGGGCACCCGCTCGGCCAGGAAGCCAGGGCCGCGCTCGACGACCGGCTCTCGGCCGACATGCACAACGCCTGCGTCCTCAATCCGATGGACTCACGCGGCACCTGCGACGTCGTCGCCTCCCTCTATACCGCCGGTCTCGTGCTCAACTCCTGGCATCAACGCTGGGGGCCACCGGTCGGCGACCCGCTCGGCCCGATGATCGTCGGCGTGCTGGTGATCGGCGCGCTGCTGGTGTTCCGGCTGCGCGGCTGGGCCCGCAACCGCCGGACCGCCGTCACACTCCCCCGCGAGCCGCGGTCCGTCGTCCCGGTCGGCCGGTGGGCGTTGCTCGGGGTCGCCGGTGTCGTCCTCATGCTGCTCGGTGAATCCGTCGTCGCGCTCGCGCACTGGGCAGGTGCCCCGGAGCGGTCGTTGTGGCCGCTCACCTGGCTCGCCCAGCTCTGCCCGCTCATCTTCTTCGCGGTCGGGCGGATCAACGAGGCGGGCTGGCGATCGATCCGCGCGACCGGCGGCCGCTACCCGCAGTACCTCGCCGACCGCGCGAGCCCGTTACTCCGCCCGGCGCTGATCTTCGCCGTCGTCGCGCTGGTCGTCCCCCTCGCGCTGGAGGTACTGGGGATCCCGACGGGCACGAACGCCACCGTCATGCGGATAGCGCTGCATCCGCTCTGGCTGCTCGGCGTCTTCCTGCTGACCGTCGTGCTCGCGCCGGCGCTGCTGACGCTGTATCGCCGGACGCGGACGGCTTCCGTCACCGGGCTGCTGGCCTTGACCCTGGCGAGCGAGGTCGCCGCGCAGTGGTCCGGATCGGCCGTCCCGCGCTACGCCGAGACGCTGTTCCTCGCCCTGTTCGTCCAGCAACTGGCGTTCGCCCACGCCGACGGCGTCCGCCTGCGGCGCGGCGCACTCGTGGCTACGGCGGTCACCGGCGTCACCGGGCTGGGTTTGGCGGTCGCCGTCCTCGGCGAAGGACCGATGCTGCTCGGCGGCCCCGGCGCCCCGGCCGCGCTCTCGGGTCCGCCGTGGGGCGTGCTCCTGCTCGGCCTGGTGCAGCTCGCGCTCCTCGGCCTGCTCACGCGGCCGCTGGCCCGGCTCGGCGAGCGTCCCGCGGTCGCCGCCGCCGCGCGCCTCGTCCTGCGCGCCCCGATGAGCCTGTACCTCGGCTTCCTGTCCGCGATGCTGCTGCTCGTGGCCGTCGTCTACCTGCCAGGGCCGTTCGTCGACGGGCTCAGCTGGCTGGCGCGCCCGAGGGTCCTGCTCGCGATGGCGCTGCTGGCCGTGCCCGCCGTCCTCGTCTTCTGGTGGTTCGAGCGGCACTGGAACACTCAACTGCGTGGACCGCAACAGCGGACGGCCGACGAGCCGGGCCTGCGGGCCATGGTCTTCTGCCGCGCGGCGGCGACGGTCGGCATGGCGTACGCGATGCTCGGCGTGTTCGGATTCGCCCTGACCCGCTTCGGCGGCGCGTCCGCCGACGCAGACCTCCTCGGTATCCGGGTCGGACCGGTCCAGAGCCTGGTCAACCTGCTGCTCGGGGTGTACCTGCTGCAGACGGTGCGGAACGGCACCAGCCGGATGACCGGGACCTGGCTCGTGTGTGCGGTCGCGTGCGCGCCGCCACTGATGACCGCCCTCGACGGCGAGCAGGTGAGCGTCGCGTCCGTCGCGCTGCCGGTCGCGACGATCGTCGTCGCGATGCTCGCGGCGGCCGCCACGCTGGTCCCGGCCCGCGCCGCCCGCCGTGTCCTGCCCTGACCCACACGGTGCTGACCAGGCATTATCCGTACCATTACGAAGAAACCGGTGGTGCGTGCCACATCTTCGGGGGGATGTGTAATCCTGCGACAACCCGCAACAGGCACCATGCGTCCCTTGAAGAGACCGTCGAACCGGTAACGACCAGAAGGAGCAGACCGCGTGGAGTACCCGCCTCGGAATGGGTATGGGGATCGACGTCCCGCCCGGCCTAGGCAGGACGCGCCCGGACGCGTTCCTTCCCGACCGGCCCCGCCCCGTGGAGACCGTCCGGCGCCCGCCCGCCAGGCCGCCGGCCTGCCGCCCCGGCGCCCGGCCCCGAGACGACGGTCGTTCCGCGGCCCCAAGATCGCTCTCGGCCTGGTCTCGCTGCTGGTGATGGGCCTGACCGGATACGCGTGGGCCGCGATGGACGGCCTGACCTTCGCGAACGTCGGCATCGGCGCGGACGAAGGCGAGAAGCCCGCCGACGGCGCCCGCGACATCCTGCTCGTCGGCCTCGACAGCCGCACGGACGCGCAGGGCAACCCGCTGTCGAAGGAAGTGCTGGCCCAGCTGCGCGCCGGGCAGGCGGACGGCGAGCTGAACACCGACTCGCTGATCTTCGTGCACATCCCGAACGACGGCTCCAAGGCCGTCGCGATCTCGCTGCCGCGCGACTCCTACGTCGACATCCCCGGCGGCTACGGGAAGCACAAGATCAACTCGGCCTACGCCCGCGCGATGCTCGACGAGCGCAAGAAGCAGCAGGAGAACGGCGTCTCCGACCCGAAGGAACTCGACCAGAAGGCCAACGAGGCCGGGGCGAAGACCCTGATCAAGACGGTCGAGCAGCTGACCGGCTCGACCATCGACAACTACGCCGCCATCAACCTGCTGGGCTTCAGCGAGATCACGCAGGCCATCGGCGGGGTCGACGTCTGCCTCAACGACGACGTCAACGACCAGTTCTCCGGCGCGAAGTTCACCAAGGGCCCGCACACCATCTCCGGTGTCGAGGCACTCGGCTTCGTCCGGCAGCGGCACGGGCTGCCGCGCGGCGACCTCGACCGCGTCGTCCGGCAGCAGGTGTTCATGGCCGGGATGGCACGGAAGGTGCTGTCCGCGGGCACGCTCGCGAACCCGGGCAAACTCAACGACCTGATCACGGCCATCAAGAAGTCGGTCGTGCTCAACCAGAACTGGGACGTCTTCGGTTTCGCGCAGCAGATGAAGAGCCTGACCGGCGGCCAGCTCGAGTTCCGGACGATCCCGATCGTCAACATCGAGTACAAGACCCCGAACGACGGCGTCGCCATCCAGGTCGACCCGAAGCAGGTGAAGAACTTCGTCCAGGGGCTTGCGGGCCCGCAGCCGGGCGAACAGCAGCAGGCGCCGCCCGCCGAGTCGCCCAACAAGGCGACCACGGTCGACGTCCGCAACTCGACGACCCGGGACGGGCTGGCCTCGTCGGTGCTGAAGCAGCTCGTCGACGAGGGCTTCACCGCGGGCGACACGGCCACCGCGAGCGCGCGCAAGAAGACGGTCATCTGGGTCGCCAAGGGCGAGAAGGCGAAGGGCCAGGCGGTCGCCGAAGCACTCGGCGGCAACCCGACCGTCCAAGAGGACAAGAGCGTCGAGGCCGGGCACGTGATGGTCTTCCTCGGCTCGGACTTCAAGGCGCCGAGCAGTGCCGAAGGCTCCGGCTCGTCGCAGAACGCCGCCGGCTCGTCGGCCGCCGCGCCCCCGCCCGAGCAGTCCGACGAGAAGCCGATCACCGCCGAAGGCGTGCCCTGCGTCAACTGACGCCGCGCCGCTCCTCCGGGCAGCCAGGCCCAGGTGTTGCGAAAGCCACTTTCCCAACGTTGAAGGTTGCGAAAGTGGCTTTCGCAACAGCCGGATGAGCCCGGACGGCCACCGAAACGGCCCCTGAGCCCACCTTTCCTTCACCCATTCGGCCCAGCAGGCCAAAATCGATGGCAAAAGCACCCCCGAAACCGCGTAAGAGCGGCGTCCCTGCCGACTTTCATACACGTGAGCGCGCTCGTCCCCGGTTTTGTCACACGGGGCGGGCGGTGGAGAAGGTTGGCAAGGCAGGGGATGGGGAGTGCTGATCGACGCTGAGAGCTATCAGCGGATACTCGGAGACGAGCTCCGCAAGCTCCGCCGTAAACGTGGCTGGACACGCAAGGAACTGAACCAGCATCTGCAGAGCGAGATCTCGCTCCAGACGCTGGCGACCTACGAGCTGGGCACCCGGCACTGTTCCGTGGTGCGACTGGTCGAACTATGCGTCGCGATGGACGAGCTGCCACAGGATCTGCTGGCCAAGGTGCATCGCCGGGTGTTCGTGGACGAACCGGGCCGGGTCAGGGTCGACCTGCGCCAGGTGATCAAGGACGAGCAGGAGGAACTGCTCCCCCTGCGGCGGTGGGCCGACGATCGGCTCAGACGGTCGAGTGACAACGGCTCCGCCGAGGTCCACCTCGATCTCGCGGCGCTGGAGCGGATGGCCGAACTCTGCGGCATCCCCACCGTCGATCTCATCGGAAGGCTTCGCCGGCTCAACCCCTCATGAGCGCGGCGTTCCCCGGTCCGTGAAGGCCATGCCCCCCCATCTTGGCTTTCACGGACCTCCCCCTCTTTCGCGTGATGGCCCCCTTCCCTCGGCTCAGCCGAGGGAAGGGGGCCATCACGCGCAATCTGGCTCAGCCGAGGAGTTCGTAGTCCTCGCGGCGCACCTTGCGGGTGTCGAGCCAGTACCGCCAGGTGAAGCCCGGCCAGATCGTGCGGTTGACGCCCTTCGCGTCGAGATACCAGCTCTTGCAGCCGCCCTGGGTCCAGATGCCCTTGGCGAGTTTGCGCTGGATCTCGCCGTTGAAGCGCTCCTGCGCCTCCGGCCGCGGGTCGAGCGCCTTGCCGCGGGCGAGGCGCAGCGCCTGCGCGACGTAGGAGATCTGCGCTTCGATCATGAACACCACGGAGTTGTGCCCCAGCCCGGTGTTCGGGCCGAGCAGGAAGAACAGGTTCGGGAACCCGGACACGGTGATGCCCTGGTACGTCCGCATCCCCTCGGTCGCCCACTCCTTGCCGAGGTTGCGCCCGTCCCGGCCGATGATCTCCAGGTCGTCGAAGGCGTCGGTGACGTGGAATCCGGTGCCGTAGATGATCGCGTCGACCTCGTGCTCGACGCCGGCGCCGTCGACGACGCTGTGCTCGCGGACCTCTTTCACGCCGTCGGTGACGACGTCGACGTTGTCCCGCGCGAGCGCCGGGTAATAGTCGTTGGAGACCAGGACCCGCTTGCAGCCCATGGTGTAGTCCGGCGTCAGCTTCCGGCGCAGTTCCGGGTCCTTGACACCCTTATGGATGTTGCGCTTCGCGATGCGCTGGCCGATCTTCATCACCCACGGCTGCCCGTTGAAGCCGATCGCGCGGGCTTCGAGACCCCAGTAGAGGGCGTTGCGGAAGGCACGCTGCAGCAGCGGCGCCGAGCTGAACGTCTTCCGGAGCGCTTCCGGCATCTCACGGTCCGGCTTCGGCATGATCCATGGCGGCGTCCGCTGGAAGAGCGTCAGTTCGGCGACGTCCTTCGCGATCCGCGGCACGAACTGGATCGCGCTCGCACCGGTGCCGACCACGGCGACGCGTTTGCCGGTGAGGTCGTAGTCGTGCTCCCACTGCGCCGAGTGGAACGCGCGGCCCTTGAAGCGCTCGATGCCGGGCAGCTTCGGGATCTGCGGCAGATGCAGCGCGCCGACCCCGGCGACCAGCGCGGGCGCGACGAACTCGTCACCCGACTTCGACGCGACATGCCAGCGGTTCTCGTCCGCGTCCCAGCGGGCGCCGGTCATCTCCTGGCCGAAGCGGATGAAGCGGTGCAGGTCGTACTTCGCGGCGACGTCGCGCATGTACTGCCAGATCTCCGGCTGCGGCGAGTACGCGCGGGACCAGCCGGGGTTCTGCTCGAACGAGAACGAGTACATATGCGAGGGGATGTCGCAGGCGCAGCCGGGGTAGGTGTTGTCCCGCCACGTGCCGCCCACGTCGTCGGCCTTCTCCAGGATGACGAAGTCCTCGCGGCCCTCTTTGCGCAGCTGAATGGCCATGCCCAGCCCGGAGAAGCCGGTTCCGACGATGACGACACCCGTCTCGGTGCGGTTGCCCATGACCCCGACCTCTCGTTCGTTTTACCTGTTACCGAGAGTTCACCTTACTCGAAGTAGGTTACCTTCGGTAGAGTGTTGTGGTGACGACGGCGAAGCGCAAACGCATGCCACGAGCAGAGCGGATGCGGCAGATGATCGAGATCGCTGAGGAAGTCTTCGCCGAACGCGGCTACAGCGCGGCGTCGATGGACGACATCGCGGAACGCGTCGGGGTCTCCAAGCCGATGCTGTACGAGTACTTCAACTCGAAAGAGGGACTGCTGCTGGCCTGCATCCAGCAGTCGAGGGCGGCGCTGCGCGAGGTCACCGAACGGGCGACCGTCGGCGCGACGTCCGCCGAGGACGCGCTACGGCGCGGACTGCTCGCCTTCTTCGTCTTCATCCGGGAACGGCGGCAGGCCTGGTCACTGCTCCGCCACGAGATGGCACTGATCGGGACCGGCGCCGCCGACGAGATCGAGCAGACCCGCCGCCAGCAGACCGACCTGATCGCCGCGCTGATGGGTGACTACTTCGACGCGGGGGACGATCTCCGCGCCGAGGCGTCCGCGGAGTTCGTCGTCGGCGCGTGCGAACGGCTCGCGATCTGGTGCGAACGACACGAGGGCGTCAGCCCCGAAACGGCGACCGGATACGCCATGGATGTCCTCTGGTCAGGCCTGTCCGCGCGGGCCCACTGAAACGACTGTGAAGATGCTCGTGCATTAGGCCATTCGGTCGTCACTCAGAGCACATTGCCACCAGTGTCTTGTGACACAGAGTTGTCCTACTGTATCGATGACACTGTAGAAAGTCTGATGGACAGTCGCGGCCTCCGTCAGGAGGGGGCGCCACCACCCGAAAGTGGCGTCATGACGGCGGCGTGACGAAGTCCATCAAGAGTGTCCGTTGAGTGACGCTTGCTCGCGAGGAGAGGGGTGAGGCGGATGACCGAACCGATCACCGCGTCGTACGTCCAGGAGGACGACGACTGGAAGATAACGGTCAGCGGCTCCGGCAAGGAACTGACCGGTCGCGCGCCGGGCATCATCGCGGCACGGGACCGCGCCGACCAGCTGGTCGAGAAACTGTCCCCGCCGGAACATTCGACGGTGGTACACCTGCTCAACGGCAGCGCCCTCGAGTTCACCGCCGCCTACATGACGGCGAGGCTCACGCTTCCGGAGATCGAACCGCTCGAGGTTCCTCCGCCGTCGAACGGCAAGGCCAAGGAGAAGCCCGGCGCCAAGCCCCCGGTACCCCAGGGCAAGGAGCTCCCGAAGGTCGTCGACGAGGCGAAGTCCAAGGAGAAGCCCGAGCCTGCCAAGACACCCGCCAAGGCGGCCCAGACCTCCTGAGACCTACTTCAGGAGTTTGCGGATCAGCAGCACGCCGATCAGCACCGCCCCGCCGATGAGCGGGTACTTCACCTTGGGCTCGTCCAGCTTCGCGCGCAGACCGGTCTTCGCGGAATCCACCAGCTTCGCGGGGTTCGCCTTCGTGCCCAGCTGGTCGAGCGTGGCGACCAGCGCGTTCCTGGCCTGCTCGATCTCACGCTCGATGGTCTCGGGATCGCGAGCCACGTGTCCTCCTCGCCGCGACGGACTTGCTGGAGGCCCACGTTAGAGGACGCCACCCCTCGCGGTGGCACCGGCCACGCCGAGAAACGCCGATCGTGTCGCACGCTACGATTTCGGGGCAGTACTGGGGGCCCGTAGCCCAATTGGCAGAGGCACACGGTTTAGGTCCGTGCCAGTGAGAGTTCGAGTCTCTCCGGGCCCACCCTGGTTCGCTGACCTGCGGCGGCGCATCCACCCCGGGTGCGCCGGCCTGAGGCTTTCGGCCAGCAGGCCGATCCCCAGTCAGCCCTTTCCCATCCGCAGATGACCGGCCAGCCAGGTGTGACTCCCCGCCACGGTCAGCCCGTCTCTTGCCACATCGCGCAAAACGGCTTCGTCGTACGCACGGGCGGCGAGTTCGGCCTCGGTGAATTCCACGGGGCGGGTGTCGTTGCCGACCCAGCGGGTCATCTCGACCATCAGCTCATCGACTTGCGCTTCCCACCGGCCGCCGTCGGCGTCGTCGGGCCGGATCAGCAGGAGGCCCACCTCGCTGCCCTCCGTCGTCCCGCCTCGCGCCGCCGCCTCGAACACCGCGGCATAGATCGGAGGGATCTCCCAGGACTCCAGCCGATGCTCGATACGTTCCAGAAGCACCTTCCTCAGCCGAGCAAGGCCGATGATGTGCCCCGCCGCGAGATGGTCACGGTTGAGCCGGTACGCGAAAGCGTTCCCGACCCGATCGGACAGCACGACTCCCTGCTTCGTCAGGCGCCGCAGCACCTTACGGATCCCTTCCTCCGAGTGCCTCGCCAAGAGGCGATGCAGCTGTCCGGTCGTGAAGATGCCGTCATGGTTGGCGAGCACGGTGAGGACGTCACCGTCGAGCGTGGGGGTGACCGTCATCAGCGGCCGGTTCAAGTCCACTTCCACGTCCTCCAGAATCCGCCCGTCGGAGCCGACGATCGGCAACTTTGATGAAGGTAGAGAATGGTACTCTGGTACCCGAGAGTTGATCAGACTACCGAAGGAGGGACTGCCATGGCCGCGGCTACCGCGCCCATCAAAATCGACGCCGCGACCGATGAACTCGTGTCCCACGTGGCTCACTTCATGTCGCGCTCGAAGAAGGACATCGTCGATGCCGCCGTACGTGAGTACATCGACGCACACCGCGACGAAATCAACGCCGGGATCAAAGCCGCCCTCGGACAGCTCAACGGCTCTGACTCTGCCGCCATCTCCCTGATGACCGGATTGAGCGGGGACGAACTCGATGAACTCGGCGGTATGCCGAAGTAGCTTGGGCCCATCGGCCGATCTCCACACAAGGCCGTTCACTAGTATTTGATCATGACCCAGGTCACAATCGGCGTCCGTCCGACCAAGAGATGCCTTGCCGATCTCAGTCTTTCCTTGCCAGATCTCGGCCATCCGCTCAATGAGATGGACGATTCGATCGTCGTCGCCGCCCAGACGGTCCCGGCGCTCCGGAACGCCGGTGGTGCCCAGCGGATCTTGTCCCTGAACGACCGCGTGTGGTTCAAGGTCAAGACCAGGGATCGCCGCGCGGTCGTAACCCGATTGCAGGACGATGACCTGCCGGACGAACTCCCGAGCGAGGTCGGAGGCTGGTGGATCGGCGCGGCCGGCCACCGCCAAGCCGACAGTCCGCAACGCGACTTCTACGAATCGATCAGGCGCGAGTGCACTGACGGCAAGACCGTTTCGACCACGCGTCTCCTCCCCGTCGAGTGGGACTGGAAGCGCCTCAGTGCGGAGCAAGCGGTCGCCTGGCGACGTGAGATGAAGCGGTTGGTGGTCCATCTCATCGCCATGTCACTCACCAGTGGAAAGCTCGCGGTGGCAGAGTTCCAGAACCATCGCATCAAGGCACTCGTCCGCGTCGATGACGCCCACGAGGCCTACTTGGCGATCATCGCCGAGGGAATCCCGGATCCCAAGATCTTCGCCCTGCTGCTCGACTGCGTTCCCGGCGTCACCAAGGACGATTGGCAACCTGAACCGTCCGATCTGGCGGCGATGGAACCGGCGCCCGGTGAGATCGTCTGGTCGACACTGTTCCCGTCAGAAGTCGCGAGCGCGATCCTCGAACTCGACACAGCTCAGCGCACCCGGTCGTAGACCAGCGCCATCTCCCCCAGTTCCCCGGCCTCCTGATACGCCAGCGCCCATTTCGACGCGGGCAGGCCGTCGGCGAACAGCCGTTGCCCGCCGCCGGTGATCTCGGGGCAGATCATCAGGTACAGCCGGTCGATCAGGTCGTCGGCGAGCAGGGCCTTGATGACGCTCGCGCTGCTGTTGACCAGGATGTCGCCTTCCCCGTTCGCCTTCAGGCCGGCGATGACGTCGGCGGCGGGCGCGTTCACGACGCGGGCGCGGCCCCATGGCACTTTGGCCAGGGTCGTGGAGAAGACGACTTTTTCGGCGTCCACCAGCCACTTCGCGTAGGCGCGATCGCGCGGGTCTGCGTTCTCGTCGGCGGCGACGGTGGGCCAGAAGCCCAGGAAGCCCTCGGCGTTCAGTCTGCCGAGCACCGCGGTGGTCGCCTTTTCGTGGATGCGGGCGAGGTGGGCGCGGGCGACGTCGGTGGTGGCGTACGAGACGATCGCGCCCATGTCGCCGGGTCCGCCGGGGCCGCTGTAGTGACCGTCGAGGGTGAGGCCGATGTTCGCGGTGACGCGGCGGCCGGTCGGGTTCGTCATGTCGTTCAGTCCTTTGCCTGGGTGAGCTGAGCTGCGAGGTTGTCGAGCACCTGACCCCAGCCGGTTTCGATGCCGGCGATGAAGGGGACCGCCTCGACGGTCGTTTCGGTGATGCGCAGGTCGAGCCGCAGCCGGGTCCCGCCCGGCGCCTCGGTGAACTTCAGGTCGTAGTGCCCGGTGAAGAAGGTGTCCCCCTTGGCATCCAGCACCGAGAGGTCGAATTCGAGATGTTCGGGTTCGGTCGCGGCACGAACCTCTCCCGCGGAGCGGTACCGCCCTTCCGCGGCGCGGTAATCGAGTACGGCTCGTCCCCCGGCCCACGGCTCGATGACGGAGTCGGTGACGGCCATCGAAGGCGGCGCCCACCAGGACGCGAGCAGCGCGGGCTCGGTCCAATGCCGCCAGACGTCGGCCGGGGACGCGGCGAGCAGACGGTCGAACGAGAACGCCCGCCCGTCCGCCCACCGGTCCCGGTTCGCCGATGCGGTGTCCGCCGAGATCGCGGCCTGATAGCGAGTGAGGACATCTCGCTCGCCCTCGTTCGCCTCGATGGTCGCGATGAGCGCCCGCAGCCGCCCTTCGAAGTCCTTCAGCGGGCCCGCTTCGACCGCGTAGACGCGGCGCTGCCCCAGCGGGAAGACCGTCACGAGACCGGCGCGGGCGAGGGTCTGCAGGTGCTTGGTGGTCTGCGGCTGCCGCAGGCCGGTCAGCTCGGCGAGCTCACCGACGGACCGGGGCCGCTCGGCGAGAAGCTCGACGATGCGCCGCCTCGCTCCGTCTCCCAGTGCCGCTGCGATCTGCTCCATGCCCGAAAGTATTCACTCACTAGAATATTCCTGTCAAGGAATATCTTTACGGTGGAACTCCAGGAGGCTTCGCTCCTCGGTCAGCGTGGTGACCGAGTCGAAGACCAGACCATGTGCGGCGGCGAGGTCACGGAGTTCGTCGAGGCGCCGCTCGCGGCCGCCGTAGAGCACGAGCATCACCAGGTCCCATTCGGTCTGCGCCCCGAGTCCGCCGACCGCCTCGATGACGAGGACCCGGTCGCCGGGCTCGGTCGCCTCGGCGCAGCGGGCCAGGATGCGATGCGCGTGCTCGTCGTCCCAGTCGTGGAGGATGTCGGAGAGCAGGTAGGCGTCCGCCCCGGCCGGGAGCGGGTCGAAGAAGCTGCCCGCGGTGACCTCGACGCGCTCTTCGAGGCCCTGCGCGCGTAGTTCCTGTTCGGCGGCCGCAGCAGTCGGCGCAAGGTCGACGAGACGGCCGCGCATCGCAGGGTTGGCCTTCAGGATCGCGGAGAGCAGGCTGCCGTGACCCCCGCCGACGTCGACGAGCGTGCCGAAGCGGGACCAGTCGAACCCGGAGACGAGCCGCGGCACCTGCGTCAGGAACCGTTGGGTCATTTGCCGGTCGAACGTCTCCCGGAGCCGGGGCTGTTCGGCGAGATCGGTCCAGAAGTCCTTGCCATAGCGGCGGACGTACCCCGCCTGGCCGGTGGCGACGCTGTGCGCGAGTTCGACGAACGCCAGCTCACCCCGCCCGCCGGCGGCGTTCATGTCCAGGAGCCCGGCCAGACCGTTTCCGGCGTCGGCACGCAGGTTCGCACCGTAGCCGGTGGTGCGGTAGCCGGTCGATGTCCGTTCGAGGACGCCGAGGGTGGTCAGATGCCCCAGCAGCAGATCGAGCGCGAGCGGCGATTGGCCGAGTTCCGCCGCCAAGGCACCGGCGGCCGCGCCATCGCCGGACAGCCGGTCCGGCAATCCGAGGGTGACGGCGACCCGCAGTGCCATCGGAGTCGCCAGCCCGGCCAGCCGGAGGAGATCGTTTCTGTCGTCTTGGTTCGTCACGAAAATCCACTGTGGCAGCGAGGTCAAGCGACTTACGGCGCCAGCGTGCGCCCGGTGAGGTCCGCGGTCTCCACGGCCTCGACGTAGCAACGCGCGACGTCGGCCGCCGGGGTGCCGCCTTCCGGTTCGCCGAGCGCCACGAGCGTCTCGCTCACCCAACCGGGGCTGACCGCGTTGACCCGGAGCCCGCGCGGCAGTTCGCGGGCCGCCGCGGCGACGAACGCTTCGAGACCCGCGTTGGTCAGGACACCGAAAGCGCTGCCGTGCAACGACTCCGGGATCCGGCCGGCGGTCAGGGTGACCGAGCCGCCGTCCGGCAGCTGCGGGATCGCGTGCCGCAGCAGGAACACCTGCCCGAGCAGTTTCCCTTGCAGGCCCTGGATGAACTCTTCGTCGGTACCGCCGTCGACCGGCACCAGCGAGCCACTGCCCGCGCAGCACACGACGTGCTCGATCCCCGGCTCGGCAGCGAAGAGCGCGTCGAACGTGGCGGGCTGCTCGACGTCTACTTTGAGTTCGCCGGAGCGGGACGCGGGCAGCACGGCGTGCCCGCGTGCGGTGAGCGCCTCGGAGACCGCGGTCCCGATCGTCCCGGTGGCCCCGATCACGAGGATCTTCATCGGTGTCTTCCCTTCAAGGTCGTGTGAGAAGTTCGGTTTCGTAAGCCTGGTGCAGCGCCGCGACGAACGACGGCGCGTCAGGCAGCGACGCCGGACCGATCCGGCGCACCGCGATCCCCGGCGTCCACGAATTCATGACCACCGCGCCGTCAAGCCCCGGCAGGTCGGCGAGCGTGACCTCCTGGACCCGTTGCGGCACACCGATCCCCTCAAGACGCCGCTGGACGATGCCCATCGTCGTCCCCCGCAGCAGACCGGCGTCGGGCCACACCACCGTATCGCGCTCCCAGAAGGCGAGGTTCCAGATCGTCGCCTCGCTCAGCCTGCCCCGGCGGTCGACGAACGCCGCGTCGTCGGCCCCTTCCCCGACGGCCTGTCGCCGGAAGTACGTCTTCGCCATCTCGCCGGTGTGCTTGACGGCCGGAAGGACCCGCTCGTGTTCCACGGCCGTCAGCGCCAGCGGCCCCGCCGGGCCGGACGACGGTGGCCGGGTGCGCACCAGGACTTCGAGGTCCCCCGGCAGGTGGATCGTCACGGTGAGGGAGACGTCGGCGGGACTGGCCTTCAGTGCCTCGCGCACGTACGAACGGATCCGGTCGTCGGGTAAGGCATCGCCGAACAGCTCCACCGAGGCGGTGCGGAGCCGGTCCAGATGCAGGTCGAGACCGCGCACGCGGCCGTCACGCACCTGCATCGCCGTGAAATGCGCGAAACCGGCGAAGGCGAGCGGCGCCAGCTCTTCGGCGGTCGCCGTCCGGCCGTTCAGCTGCGCGACATGAAGACTCATGCCCGCACCGTAATCCGGTTGCGGCCGCGCTGTTCCGGAGGAACGATCCCGCGGGTGTCCGCATCGCGTACCGAGCTGTCGCGCTGGCAGTTCGATCTGACCTGGTCGTTGTTCGACTACCACCTCGCCGACCTCGAACCGGCGGATTTCCGTTGGGAGCCGTCGGCTCTTTGCTGGACGATCCGGCCGGACGGCACACCCGACTGGGCCGACACCGAACCCGACCCCGTCCCGGTCCCCACGATCGCCTGGCTCACCTGGCATATCGGCTGGTGGTGGAGTGTCGCGCTGGATCACGCGAACGGGCGGGCTCCCCGCGAGCGAGAGGCGATCACCTGGCCCGGCGAAGAATCCGCCATCGAGTGGCTTCGTGGTCTTCGCGAGGAATGGCTGGCGGTGCTGGACCGGTTGACCGACGCCGCCCTGGACGCGCCCTCCGCCTATCCGTGGGGCGAGGACGCCGGGCTGACCTTCGCCCACACAGTCGCCTGGGTGAACTCCGAGCTGATGAAGAACGTGTCGGAGATCGGGCAGCTCAGGTTGTTGCGACGCAGCTCGGTGTGATGCCGGGGATGGACTTCAGCTCGCCGAGGAGCATCGAACTGACGGCGACCGGATAGTCGTTTTCAGTTCGAGGACCGCGTCCTCGGTCAGCCGCTCGGCGGTCGCGTGCAGGGTCAGCGGCTCGCCGTCGCCCGCCGTGGAAGATCGTGTAGCCGGCGAACGGCGGGATCGCGTCCCAGAGGGCCTGCACTGCCGCGTGTGAGAAGCCGTTGGCCGGTGGAAACGGGACTCCGGCGCGAGGTAGGCCTCGATGCCGATCATCGCGCCGTCGAGCATCGAGTACGCGGTATGAACGTGCAAGTGCACGAAGGAGTCCACCGGCCACTCCCCACGGTTGTACGATTTCGGTCTGATACGACGATTGGACCGTTGGCATGGCGTCGTTGTCCAACAAGCGACACGCGACCATCGACAACCACCAGTTGTAGGGAGTGCACAATGGAGCTGGACCTGGGCGCGGTGCGCGCGTTCGTCGCGGTGGCCGACGACCGGTACTTCAGCGAGGCGGCGATCCGGCTGGAGATCAGTCAGCAGGCGATCTCCAAACGCGTCGCGAAGCTCGAGTCGGACCTCGGGGTACGGCTGCTGTCGCGAACACGCGGTGGGGCTGAGCCGACCGAAGACGGCGAGGAGTTCCTCAGCCACGCTCGTGCGCTGATCAGCCTCGCGGACCAGGCCGTCGAACGCCTCCACGGCAGGCGACGGGCGCTGCGCGTCGACGTCCTCGGCACGCGACTGGCGACCATGGAGGTCATCCGGGCGTTCCACGCCGGACACGACGACGAACTGGAGCTCGTCACGCCCGGACTGGGCGCGGTACGCCGGCCCATGCTGCCCGAGTCCGTCGATGCCGCCTTCGCCAGGGTCAGCACCGTGCCGGATCCCGGGATCGGCCGCACGCCCGCCTATCTGGAACCGGCGAACCTGCTGGTCGGACGGCGGCATCCGCTCGCACGGCGGCGCCGGGTCGCGATGGCGGAGCTCGCCGGCCTGACGGCGTGGATGCCCTACAACGCGCGGGCCGGCGAATGGGCGGAGTTCTGGCAGGAACTGTGCCCGGAGTTCGGCATCCTGGTCGACACCGACGGCCCGAACTTCGGGCTCGAACACCACATCGAGGTGCTGAGCGAGTCGAAGGACAGGCTGGGTTTCGTCGGCGCGAAGATGCACGTGCCCTGGCATCCGGACGTCGTCCAGATCCCGCTCGTCGACCCGACGCCGGTGTACCCGTTCTCCCTGCTGTGGCGGCACGAGAACCGGCACCCCACCCTGCGGCTGCTGATCGAGCACGTCCGGTCCGCCTACCGGCCCTTCGATCCGGAACGGCAGTGGCTCCCGGTATCGGACCGCGAGGCCATGACCCATGTGCACGATGCGCGAAGGGCCGCCGATACGGAAAAGTGAGGCCATGGGCGAGGGGCTGATCGGCGCGAGGGTGAACCGGCAGGAGGACGTCCGCCTGCTCACCGGACGGGCGCGGTACATCGACGACATCCACTCACCCGGGATGCTGGAGGCCGCCATCCTCCGCAGTCCCCTGCCGCACGCGCGGATCGTGCGTGTCGACACCACGGCCGCGGAAGCCCATCCCGGCGTGTTCGCCGTGGTCACCGGCGAAGAGGTGCGGGCGGTCACGAAGACGCCGCAGCCGGTGGTCTGGTCGAACCTGCCGGACATGCGAACGCCCGAGGCCCACGCGCTGGCCATCGGCAAGGTGCGCTACCCCGGCCAAGGCGTCGCAGCGGTCGCGGCGAAGGACCGGGCGACCGCCGAGGACGCGCTGGAACTGATCGAAGTCGAGTACGAGGAGCTCCCGGCCGCCTGCACCCTCGAACAGGCGCTGGCCGATGACGCGCCGAAGCTCTACGAAGACTGGCCGGACAACGTCGTCGGCACCGGGACCATCCCGATGGGTGACGTGGCCACCGCGTTCGCCGAGGCCGACGTCGTGCTCACCGAGTCGTTCCGCTTCGCGCGCCAGATGGGCACGCCGATCGAAACGCGCGGTGTGGTGGCGGACTGGGATCCGTTCACCGACCGGCTCGACGTCTGGCTCGCGACGCAGGCGCCCAATCTCGCGCGCGAACTGTTCGGCGAGGTCTTCGGGCTCTCGATGGACCGGATCCGCGTGCGCACCCCCGACGTCGGCGGCGGCTTCGGGAACAAGTTCGATTTCTACGCCGAGGAGGTCGTCGCGGCGGTCCTCTCGCGGCGCACCGGGAAACCGGTCAAGCTCATCGAGGACCGGGCGGAGAGCTTCGTCGCCAACGCGCACTCGCGCGAGCAGAAGATCGACGTCGAACTCGCGGCCAAGGCCGACGGCACGATCACCGGTCTGCGCGCCACCGTGTACGGCGTCCTCGGCGGAGTACTCGGAACCGTCGGCGCCAGCCCGTGCTGGACGACGACCGCGCTGCTGACCGGGCCGTACGCCATCCCGAACGTGGAACTGAGCCTCGTCGCCGTGATGACGAACCGGTCGCCGTACGGCTCGTTCCGCGGTTACGGGCTGCCGAAGGCGAACTTCGTCCACGAACATCTGGTGGAGCAGCTGGCGAAACGTCTCGGCATGGACGCGCACGCGGTGCGGCGCAAGAACTTCATCCCGCCGGAGGCATTTCCTTACCAGGGTCCGGTGTTCGTCTACGACAGCGGCCGCTACGAGGACTGCCTCGACCTTTGCCTCAAGGCCGTCGAGGAAGCGGGCTGGGCCGAGCGCCGCGAAAACGGCGCCGGAATCGGATACGCGTTCCACAACGAACTGACCGGGTTCGGGCCGAGCCGGATCATCAACCTGGCGGGCCTGGGGCATTCCGGTTTCGACGAGGAGATCGTGCGGGTCGACTCGACCGGGCACGTGACCGTCCACACCGGACTGTCCGCGATCGGGCAGGGCATCCACACGACACTGGCGCAGGTGGCCGCGCACACGCTCGGTGTCCCGCTCGACCACGTCACCGTGCTTTCCGGCGACACCGACAGCTGCCCGTATACCGGCTACGGCACCGCGGCGAGCCGCGGGGCGGCCGTCGGCGGCGCGGCCGTGCTGAACGCGTCGACCCGGCTGCGGGCGAAGATCCTCAGGGTGGCCGGGCACATTCTGGAGGCGTCGCCCGACGATCTGTCCCTTGAGGACGGTGTCGTCTCGGTGAAAGGCGTACCGGGCAAGCAGGTCACCCTCGCCGCGATCGGCGACGCCGCGTACCGGCGGCTGAACGGCGTCTGGCCCGAGGACGAGACGCCGACGCTGGAGGAACGCGAGGTCTACGATCCGGTCAACGTCGCGACCTCCTTCGGCTGCACCGCCGTCCTCGCCGAGGTCGACAAGGAGACCGGCGTGGTGACACTGCTGGACTACCTGATCGCGCACGACTGCGGCACCGTCATCAATCCGACGATCGTGGACGGGCAGCTGCACGGCGGTGCGGCGCAGGCGATCGGGGGCGCGTTGTACGAAGAGCTGGTCTACGGCGCCGACGGGCGGATGGAGACCACGTCGTTCACCGGGTACCTGCTGCCGACCGCGACCGAGATCCCACCGTTCTCCGTGTCGCATATGACGACACCCGCCGAACACGTTCCCGGTGGCTTCAAGGGGATGGGGGAAGCGGGCGTGATCGGCGGTGGCGCGGCCATCGCGCACGCCGTCGAGGACGCGCTGCGCGAATACGACGTGGACATCACCTCACTGCCGATCACGCCGCCGCGGCTGCTGGCCGCGCTCAAGCGGGGAGCGTCCCGGTGAAGGCCGCGCCGTTCGACTACTTCCGGGCATCGTCGCTCGACGAGGCCATCGAAGCGCTGAGCACGCCGGACTCGCGGGTGCTGGCGGGCGGGCAGAGCCTGGTGCCGTTGCTGAACCTGCGTCAAGCACGGCCCGCACTGGTGGTCGACATCAATCGTCTCGACGAGCTTTCCTTCCTGCGCAAGGAGAACGGGCGGCTGGAGATCGGCGCGCTCACCCGGCACCGCTCGGTCGAGACGTCCGCCGTCGTCCGGTCCGAAGTCCCGCTGCTCGCCGACGCGCTCGGCTACGTCGGACACGTGGCAATCCGGAACCGGGGCACGATCGGCGGCAGTCTCGCGCACGCCGATCCGGCCGCGGAACTGCCCGCGGTGATGGTCGCGCTCGACGCCGACCTCGCCGTCCACGGGCCGGACGGCGAGCGGATCGTCGCCGCCCGGGACTTCTTTCTCGGCCCGCACCGGACGGCGCTGGGACCCGGCGAACTGCTGACGCGGATTTCGGTGCCGTCGCACCGAGGCGGCTGGGCGGTCGAGGAACTGAGCAGGCGGAGCCGCGATCTCGCCATCGTCGCCGTGTTCGCGGCCGTGACGATGTCCGGTGGCGTCTGCGAATCCGCGCGGATCGCCCTCGCGGGCGCGGGCCCGACGCCGATCCGGGCCGTCGCCGCCGAGGAGTCACTCACCGGCGACACCTTGACGGCCGACGCGATCGCACTCGCCGCGGAACTCGCCGCCGGGGCGACGGATCCAGCGGACGACCTCCACGCCCCCGCCGGCTACCGGCGCGAGATGGCCGCCGTCCTCACCCGGCGGGCACTCGCGCGAGCGAAGGATGGCGCATGATCACAGTCACCCTGACGGTGAACGGACGGACCTACCGCGCCGACTGCGAACCGCGACGCACGCTGGCCGACTTCCTGCGCCACGACCTGGGTTTCACCGGGGTGCACGTCGGCTGCGAGCACGGCGTCTGCGGCTCGTGCACGATCACCCTCGACGGCGCGAGCGCGCGATCGTGCTGCCTGCTGGCGGCGCAGGTGGACGGGTCGGAGATCGTCACGATCGAGGGGCTGGCCTCGGACGGCGAACTGCATCCGCTGCAGGAGTCGTTCCGGAAACACCACGGGCTGCAGTGCGGTTTCTGCACGCCCGGGATGCTGGCGACGGCGATGGAGTTGCTGAAGGAGAACCCGGATCCGACGGACGCCGAGATCCGGCAGGGGATCTCGGGGAACCTGTGCCGCTGCACGGGGTACCAGTTCATCGTGGACGCCATCCGGGACGCCGCTCCGTGAAGGCCTCGTTCTTCCCTGCCCCGAAGGTCAGTGCTCCGGCAAAGTCGTCTATCCGCTGGCCAGGGGGTGGCGGTGGGGCTCGTCACGGTGGCCAGACCTACGCGACCGTTGCCGGGACACTTTCGGGGCGACTGTGTCCGATTTAGGCGTTTTGCAAAGGGGTCGTGAGTGATAAAGAGCGTTAGAACGACCCTTACCACTCACGACCCCGACTCTAAACCGTACAGATAAGCATCAAACGGACATCAATCCGCCTTCTGGTGTCCTTTATGGACATTGTCCGTTCGGGCCCCTCTGGCATCTGCCCTGTCGGAGGTCCAGTTCGAATCATCAAGAGTGGCCCCGCCAGCGGATAGACGACTTTGCCGGGCCCCTGACCCTCAAAGGTGGTGAAGGAGGCTTCACGGACTTCCGGGCTCAGCCGACGACGTCGATCTCGAAGTCCACGGCCGAGCTGTACTCATAGTCGGCCCACACCGCGCCGGGCAGACGGTAACGCCGGTGCGAAACCGTCCTGGAGACGAACCCGGGCTGCTCCATGGGGTTGTAGCCAATGCCGACTTTGTCGCTTCCCCAAGCGTAGATGTTCCCCTGGAAGACGGGCGAGTCGGTGACACCGTCGCCGTCGATACGCGGCCGCACGATGATCGCGGCCGTCTCGCTGCCCGAAAGCAGCAGCCGCACCGACGTGGTGTCCATGCTGGCCGGAATGGTCCTGCGTTCCATGAGTTCTGTCGTCGCCTTCCGTTTCGGGGCGGCGCCGCCGCCGGTCAAGTGGGCGTTCGTATAGGACTCGTTGAGGTCGACGCTGCTCGCCCGGATACCGGGGATCTGGCCGGCGTCCGAGTATTGGTGCACGTCGTAGCGGCCCGCCGCGGCGTCGGGTCTGGCGCCGTAGCGCGCGATCCAGACGACGAGGTCCCGTACGCCGAACTGGTCGGGGCGCAGCATCTTGGCGAGTGAGTTGTTCATGTAGATACCGGGGCGGAACCCGTGTCCCGCCACGCGGTCGCAGAACCTGATCGAAAAGTCCCGCTTGCGCCCGTCGGGGATGTTCGGCGCTCCCGATCCCGGCGGGTTGTCCTCGAGGTCGAGCATCGGGACGCAGCCGGTCGCCGCGAGCCGCCGGACCTCCGCGATGAGCACGTCGGCCTGCGCCTCGGGCGAGGGGCTCGCTTGAGCGAAGTGATAGCCGCCCACCGGGATTCCCACGGATCTCGCGCCCGCCACCAGCGCGTCGCCTGTGTTGCGCCCGCCGTTCGGCAGGCCACCTCCGTCGGTGAGCTTGACGAAGACGAAGGTCACGCCGTGATCCTTGACGGCCTGCCAATTGGTAACGGATTGAAAGCGACTGTAGATATCTATTCCCAGCGCCATCTTCACAGCCTGACGGGTGAACCCGGTTGGACAAAAGGGCCTAGTGGGCGATAGCTGTTTCGTCCGATTCGCCCTTTTGGGCGGCCCCTCCGTGGCTGACGCGGCTCATCCGTACCCGTACTGTGACGACATGGCGTCTCGAAGCCCCTTTCGCTGGCTGACCCGATGGGCCGACTGGTTCGAAGAGCGTGGCGTCTATGTCCCGGGAGAGGAAAGCCGGGCGGTCGATCCGATGCGCGATTTCGGCTGGCTGATCGTGGCCTGGGTGTCCGGTTTGGCGATCTTCATCCTGTTCTTCGCCTTCGCCGTCTGACCCTCGCCGCTGTGTCACCGAGGTGACGACTGTCACTAGTCGTGTCCTTCCGATCACGGATCGGCCACGGCTGTACACCAGGTGCGCCTCAACCCGGCCTCGCGGCTCCTCTCGGCTGCGGAAGACCGTCAGTCTGGACTCTTCGGCACTAATACCTACCTCGAACGGCCCACCCGTACCGCCGACTGGAGTAACCCCACATGGCGCTTCCGCGCACCCCGAAGCTCTTGGTCGCCGCCTGCTCGTTGCTGCTGGCGGCCGCGTGCGGGGTTCCGGCACCGGAAAAAGGGGCCGCCGTGCTCGGCGCGGACGCTCCGGCGCAGGGCCTGGCCGCGACGCACGCGGAAGGCGACCTCGCCTTCGGCGCCCCGCACCGGTTCGCGACCGGGGTCACGATCTCGGTGTCCGCGCCGAAAGCGTTCCGCCCCAGCGCGTCGGCGTACCCGCAGAGCCCGCGCGCGGTGGCCTTCGGCATCGAGGTGACGAACGCGGGCGAGGGCACCTACCGGCTCTCCGGTCTGTCCGTGACGGGCGAGGTCGACGGAGAGACCTCCGCGGTCAAACAGGTCGTCGACCCGGTCCAGGGCTACAACGGCGTCGCGGACGCGGGCAAGGACGTGGCGCCCGGCCGCTCGGTCCAGCTGAACCTCGCCTTCGCCGTTCCGGACAGGCCGGTGCGGCTTCGCCTCCAGGTGCGGCCGAGCCCTTCGGAGCCTGTCGCCGCGAAGTACTGCGGAAAGGTCTGACGCCGCCGATTTCGCTACCGTGTGCGTCATGACCGAGCAGCGACTTTCCCCCGGCGACAAAGCGCCCGACTTCACCCTCCCCGACAGTGAGGGCAACGACGTCAAGCTCAGCGACTTCCGCGGCAAGTCGGTCGTCGTCTACTTCTACCCGAACGCCGGCACGCCGGGCTGCACGAAGCAGGCCTGCGACTTCCGGGACAGTCTCGCGCAGCTCAACGACGCCGGTTACCAGGTGCTCGGCGTCTCGCCCGACAAGCCCGCGAAGCTCGCGAAGTTCGTCGAGGCGGAAGGGCTGACCTTCCCGCTACTGTCCGACACGGAGAAGACCGTCCTCAAGGCGTACAGCGCCTTCGGCGAGAAGAAGAACTACGGCAAGGTCTACGAAGGCGTCATCCGCTCGACGTTCGTCGTCGACCCCGAAGGCAAGATCACCGTGGCGCAGTACAACGTGCGCGCCACCGGCCACGTCGCGAAGCTGTTGCGGGACCTCGCCATTTAGAGATGTCGTGAGTGTTTTGGGTCGTTGGAACGACCCAAAACACTCACGACCACCTCAACCGGCCAGCTTCCGCAGTTCCTCCACCAACGCCCGCAACGCCTTCCCCCGGTGCGAAGCTTCGTCCTTTTCGGACGGTTCCAGCTCGGCGGAAGTCCGCGTCCCACCTTCGGGCACGAAGATCGGGTCGTACCCGAATCCGTTGGCACCACGGCGTTCCCGGATCAGCGAACCGCGCCATTCCCCGCGCACCACGGTCTCGTCGCCACCGGGGACGACCAGCGCGGCCGCGCAGACGAAGGCGGCGCCCATCCGCTCGTCGGGGGTGTCCGACAGCTGCGCCAGCACGAGATCCAGGTTCGCCTCGTCGTCTCCGTGCCTTCCCGACCAGCGTGCCGAGAGCACGCCCGGCATACCGTTGAGCGCGTCGACGGCGATGCCGGAGTCGTCGGCGATGGCCGGGAGACCGGTCGCGGCGGCCGCGTCCTGGGCCTTCGCGAGCGCGTTGCCTTCGAAGTCCGGAGCGGTTTCGGGCGCTTCGGGGAACTCGGGAACGTCGGCGAGGCCGATCACCTCGACGCCCTCGATCCCTTCGGCGACCAGGATGCGCCGGAGCTCGCCGAGCTTCTTCGCGTTACGGGTGGCGAGGAGCAGCTTGGTCACTTCGCGCCCTTCTTCTTGTCCGGACGCGGCTCGGGCAGTTCG
Source organism: Amycolatopsis sp. cmx-4-54 (assembly GCF_046548895.1). NCBI lineage: Bacteria > Bacillati > Actinomycetota > Actinomycetes > Pseudonocardiales > Pseudonocardiaceae > Amycolatopsis > Amycolatopsis sp. cmx-4-54. The sequence goes on along the minus strand of NZ_JAEBEJ010000007.1, from coordinate 384,310 downwards.
CCGGGATACGGCAACGCGAGCGCCTCGGTCTGCAACCGGGTCAGCTCCTCGCAGCCGGCGAGCGCCATGTCCAGCATGGTGTCCAAAGTGGACCGTGCGAAGGTGGCGCCCTCGCCGGTGCCCTGCACCTCGATCAGGGTGCCCGTGTCGGTGGCGACGACGTTCATGTCGACCTCCGCGCGCGAGTCCTCCTCGTAGGGCAGGTCGAGGCGCACCCGGCCGTCGACGACGCCGACGCTCACCGCGGCCACCGAAGACGAAAGCGGCTGCGGGTCGGCGAGGCGGCCCGCCGCGCCGAGCCAGGTGACGGCGTCGGCGAGCGCGACATAACCGCCGGTCACCGCGGCCGTGCGGGTGCCGCCGTCGGCCTGGATGACGTCACAGTCGATGACGATCGTGTTCTCCCCCAGCGCCGCCAGGTCGATGCAGGCGCGCAGGGACCGGCCGATCAGCCGGGAGATCTCGTGGGTGCGGCCGCCGACGCGGCCCTTGATGGATTCGCGGTCGCTGCGGGTGTTGGTCGCCGACGGCAGCATCGCGTACTCGGCGGTGACCCAGCCGAGGCCGGAACCGGCCCGCCAGCGGGGGACGCCTTCGGTGACGCTCGCCGCGCACAGCACCCGGGTGTCGCCGAACTCGATCAACACCGAGCCCGCGGGCCACCGCTGGAAGCCGCGGGTGATCTTGATGTCGCGAAGCTGGTCGTCGTTCCTGCCGTCTTTTCTCGCCACGGCCGCCACTCTAGAACCCCGCGTCAGAGGTCGTAGACGGCGCCCTGCTCGACCAGCTCGGCCGCGGGGAACGCGGCGGCCGCCTCGGCGAGGACCGCGTCGCGGTCGGTCCAGGGCGCGACGTGGGTGAGCAGCAGCCGCCCGACCCCGGCCTTGCGGCCCAGCTCCCCCGCTTCCTTGCCGGACAGGTGGACGCCGGCGGGCCGGTCGGGCGAGTCGGTCCACGACGCTTCGGACAGCAGGACGTCGACGCCGCCCGCGAGGTCGGTCAGGGTGTCGCAGACGCCGGTGTCCCCGGTGTAGGCGAGGGTCTTGCCGCCGTGCGCGAACCGCAGGCCGAACGCCGGGGTCGGATGGTCGACCGGGACCGCGGTGACCTCGAACGGCCCGATCTTCATGGGCTCGCACCGGAGGACTTCGAAGACGAAGACGTCCGTGAGATCGGTGGTCGCCCGCTCGTCCTCGTTGGCCGCGTACGCGTAGGTGAGCCGCTCCCGCACGTCCGACGGCCCGTAGACCGGAAGCCGCCGCGGCCTCGCCGGGTACGGCAGCGCGGGGTGATAGCGCCGCAGCACGGTGAGCGCGCTGACGTCGGCGCAGTGATCGGGGTGCAGGTGCGAAAGGATCAGCGCGTCCAGGTCGAACGGATCGCGCAGCGCCTGAAGCCTGGCGAGCGTCCCGTTGCCGAGTTCGAGCCCCAGGACGAACCCGTCCGCCTCGATCAGGTAGCCGGACGCGGCGGCGTTGGGCCCGGGGATGCTGCCGGAGCAGCCGAGGATCGTGAGACGCACTGTGACACCTTAAGCACGGAATCGGCGATTTTAGGCGCTGGTGGGAGCCAGCACACCCGGAGCGAAGCCCATGAACCGCTGAGCGAGTCTGGTGAACGGCTCGGCGGATCCGGTGGCGACGAACTCGTGCCGCGGCGGGGTGTCGCGCTCGGCGAGGAGGTCGGCCTCGGTGAGGACGCGCACGAGGTCACGCGCGGTCTCCTCGGCGCTGGACACCAGCGTGACGTCCTGGCCCATGACGATCTGCAGCACCCCGGACAGCAACGGGTAGTGCGTGCAGCCCATGACCAGCGTGTCGACCTGCGCGTCCAGCAGTGGTTCGAGATAGCCCTGTGCGAGCCCGAGCACCTGGCGCCCGGTGGTGATCCCGCGTTCGACGAAGTCCACGAACCGCGGGCACGCGACACTGGTGATCCGGACGTCCTGCGCGGCGTTGAAGGCGTCGTCGTAGGCGCGCGACCGCACGGTGCCTTCGGTGCCGATCACGCCGATACGCCCGGATCGCGTGGCGGAAACGGCCCGGCGCGCGGCCGGGAGGACGACCTCGATCACGGGGACGTCGTAGCGCTCCCTCGCGTCGCGAAGGCAGGCGGCGGAGGCGGTGTTGCAGGCGATGACCAGCGCCTTCACCCCGCCTTCGACGATGTCGTCCAGCGCTTCCAGCGCGTACTGCCGCGCGGTGGCGATGGGGAGGGGACCGTACGGGTTGCGGGCGGTGTCGCCGACGTAGCGCAACTGCTCACCGGGCAGCTGTTCCAGGATCGCCCTGGCGACGGTGAGCCCGCCCACTCCGGAATCGAAGACGCCGATGGGGGCGTCGGCGCTCGGCTTGGTCACACGGCGAGGCTACCGGGACCGGTCGCCTTCCTGGCCTGAGACCTGTCGGCGCGCGCCATCAGCCAGGCCGCGAAGACCCCGGACAGCGCGCCGAACAGGTGACCCTGCCACGAGACGTTCGGATCACCGGGCAGCAGACCCCAGAGCATCCCGCTCCAGATGCCCAGCAGCACCACGGCCACCAGGATCTGCCCGACAGCCCGGTTGAAAATGCCTCGGACCAGCAGGAACGCGAGCCAGCCGAAGGCGACGCCGGACGCTCCGACGGTCACCGTGCCGCCCGGCGCGATCAGCCAGACACCGACGCCGGAGAGCACCCAGATGATCGCGGTGACCAGCACCCACCGGCCGATACCCGCGGACATCGCGAGGAAGGCGAACACCAGCACCGGGACAGTGTTGGAGAACAGATGTCCCCAGCCCGCGTGCAGCAGCGGCGCCCAGAGCACACCGTCGAGATCGGAAAGCTCGCGAGCGACGATGCCACCGCTCTGATCGAGGTCGGCGGGCAATACGACGTCGACCAGCTCGACCAGGTAGAGCAGCGCGGTGAAGGCCAGCGCGACGATCGCGGCGGCCCTCGGGTTCGGCGGCAGGACGCGTTTGGCCGGATCGCTGCCGGGCTCGCTCGCCGGGACCGGCTGGGAAGGCAAAGTGGTCACCTCCACAGGCTACGGCGGCGAACGGCGAGATCGCCTCCGTGAGAACCCTGAATTGTCGGTGGGTGCCGCTACGGTCGAGCGCATGGGGTTCTCTTCTTCCGAGCACTCGGCCCACATCGACGTGCCCGCCTACCTCGCGCGACTCGGCCTCGAGCACGAGCCGCCGAGCCTCGACGCGCTCACCCGGCTGCACCAGGCCCATGTGGAGCGGGTGCCGTACGAGGATTTCGAAGTCCAGCTGGGCCGGGTGACCTCGCTGGACCCGGCGGTGTCGTTCGGCCGGATCGCCGCCGGCCGCGGTGGCTACTGCTATCACCTCAACGGCGCGTTCTCGGCACTTCTGCGGGCGCTCGGTTACCAGGTCACCCGGCATCCGAGCGGGGCACAGATGCCGGGCGGGCCGTCCGGGATCCACCTGAATCACCTGGCCCTGACCGTGTCCGGGCTGCCGGAGGAACCCGACGCCGGCTGGCTGGTCGACGTCGGGCTCGGGGACGGCCTCCACGAGCCGCTCCCGCTGCGTGAAGGCGAGTACAAGCAGGGGCCGCTGGTGTTCCGCATGCGGCGTTCCGAGGTCACGCCGGGCGGCTGGCGATTCGACCACGATCCGCAGGGCAGTTTCGTCGGAATGGATTTCGCGCCGGAGGCGGCCGTGATGGCCGACTTCGCCGAGAAGCACGCCGAGCTGTCGACGTCCGAGGATTCCGGCTTCGTCCGCACGCTGGTGGTGCAGCGGCGTGACGCTGAGGGAGTGGATTCGCTGCGCGCGCTGACGTTGAGCGGTCTGCCGGGCGGCAAGACAGTGCTGGAATCACCGGCCGAGTGGTGGACGGCGATCGAGGACGTCTTCGGCGTGGCTCGCGGCGGATTCACCGGTGAAGAACAGGACAGGCTGTGGCGGCAGGCCGTCGCCCAGCACGAACGTCACACCGCGGGAGGGAGTGAGGCCTTGCCCAGCGCGTAGTCCACGGCCGCTTCGGCGTGCAGCCTCGTCGTGGGGAAGGTCGGCACCTTGCTGTCCCCAGGGCCGACGAGCAGTTCGATCTCCGTGCACCCGTAGATGACGCCCTCCGCGCCCGCCTCGACGAGCCTCGCGATGACCTCGCGGTACCGGTCACGGGAGTCCTCGGTGACGACGCCGTGGACGAGCTCGTCGTAGATGACCCCGTGCACCGTCTCGCGGTCCTTCTCGTCCGGCACGAGCACGTCGAGGCCGTGCGCGGCGAGGCGTTCGCGGTAGAACGGCTGGGCCATGGTGAAACCGGTGCCCAGCAGGCCGACCCTGGTGATTTCGCGGGCCTTGATCGCGGCCGCCGTGGTGTCTGCGAGGTGCAGGAGCGGCACGCCGAGGCCGTCGGTGAGCTGATCGGCGACCTTGTGCATCGTGTTGGTGCAGAGGACGACGAAGTCCGCTCCGGCGGCTTCGAGAGCGAGGGCGGCACGGTTCAGTTCCCGCCCGGCGTCGTCCCAGCGTCCTTCGGCCTGCATCGCTTCGATTTCGGCGAAGTCCACGGAGTACAGCACGGTGCGCGCGGAGTGATACCCGCCGCGCAGCTCGCGGACGCGCTCATTGACCAGCCGGTAGTACTCGGCCGACGATTCCCAGCTCATCCCGCCCAGCAGGCCGATGGTCTTCATGTCGCCATCGTGCCAGCGCGAGCCATCCACCTGGGCGGCGCTCGATCCCAAGCCAGTCCGTGAAGGCCTCCTTGAGGGACTCTAGGTCCCTCAAGGAGGCCTTCACGGACTCGATGATCACCTGCACCAGCAGTCCCCAGCGGCTGCGCGTGAAGGACCCCTTCCTTGCGCCTGGCGCAAGGAAGGGGTCCTTCATGTACTTCAGGCAGGTCCAAGACACTGGAACCGAGCCCGTCAAGTCTCGTGAGTGTTCAGGCCCAGAGCTGCCCGTCGAGCCTTTCGGCCGCTTCGTCGAGCGAGCCGGAGTACGCACCCGTCGAGAGGTACTTCCACCCCGCGTCAGCGACCACGAAGGCCACATCGGCGGGCTTCCCCGCCGCGGCGGCCTTCTCGGCGACAGCCAGCGCCGCGTGCAGAACGGCACCTGTCGAGATCCCCGCGAAGATGCCTTCGTGCTCCAGCAGCTCGCGCGTCCGGCGAAGCGCGTCGTACGCGCCGACGGAGTACCGGCCGTTGAGCACGCTCGCGTCGTAGAGCTCCGGGACGAAGCCCTCGTCGAGGTTCCGCAGGCCGTACACCAGCTCGCCGTAGCGTGGTTCGGCCGCGATGATCTGCACGTCCGGCTTCGCCTCGTGCAGGTAGCGCCCGACACCGACCAGGGTGCCGGTGGTGCCGAGGCCGCCGACGAAATGCGTCAGGGTCGGCAGGTCCTTGAGCAGTTCGGGCCCGGTGCCGCGGTAGTGCGCGTCGGCGTTGGCCGGGTTGCCGTACTGGTAGAGCATCACCCATTCCGGGTTGGCCTCGGCCAGTTCCTTCGCCCGGCGGACGGCCTCGTTGGACCCGCCGGCGGCCGGGGAGAAGACGATCCGCGCGCCGTACGCCTGCAGCAGCTGCTTGCGCTCGGTCGAGGTGTTCTCCGGCATCACGCACACCAGGCCGTAGCCCTTGAGCTTCGCGGCCATGGCGAGCGAGATCCCGGTGTTGCCCGACGTCGGCTCCAGGATCGTGGAGCCACGCCGGAGGATGCCTTCACGCTCGGCGGCCTCGATCATCGCCAGTGCGGGGCGATCCTTGATCGAACCGGTCGGGTTGCGGTCCTCCAGTTTCGCCCACAACCGCACGTCATGGGTGGGCGAAAGCCGCGGAAGGCCGACCAGCGGCGTGCCGCCGAGCGCGTCGAGCAGCGACTCGAAGCGAGCCATCGATCAGCCACCGGCCACGGCGGGCAGGATGGTCAGGGTGTCGCCGTCCTTGACCTCGGCCTCGAGACCACCGGAGAAACGGACGTCCTCGTCGTTGACGTAGACGTTGACGAAGCGGTGCAGCTTCTCTTCCTTGACCAGGCGGGCCTTGAGGCCGCCGTGGCGGGACTCGATGTCGTCGATCACCTCGAGTACGGTCTTGCCGGTCGCCTCGACGGACTTCTCGCCGCCGGTGTGCGTACGCAGGATGGTCGGGATGGACACGGTCACGGCCATGGTTTTCTACCTCCGGTGGGTTCTCTGCTACGCAGACGTTCTGGTCGGGCCGGGTTATTCCCGGGGCCGGGTTCAGCCGATGATCTCGACGGGCTCCTCGGTGATCTCCCCGTCCACGATCCGGTACGACCGGAACTGGTGCGAATCGGGGTCCTTGGTGGAAACGAGCACGTAATGCGCGTCGGGTTCCGAGGCGTACGAGACATCGGTGCGGGACGGATAGGCGTCGGTCGCGGTGTGCGAGTGGTAGATGACCACCGGGACCTCGTCGTTGGCGTCCATCTCGCGGTAGAGCTTGAGCAGATCGCCCGAGTCGAATTCGTAGAACGTCGGCGAGCGCGCCGCGTTCAACATGGGGATGTACCGCTCGGGGCGGTCCGATCCCTCGGGACCGGCGATCACCCCGCACGCCTCATCGGGATGGTCACGACGGGCATGGGCGACGATCTCGTCGACGAGTTCACGGCGGATCCGGAGCACGTCGCCCATCTTAGGTGCTGGAAAGGGTCGGTCCACACTCTGAGATCGCCGCCACTCCGACCCGCATTCAGTCCTCTCGATGCGGTCCTTGCGCGTGCAACTACCGCATTCAGAGGACGAAACGCAGGGTCAGGAAAACGCTTCGGGCCAGACGTCGCGGTACGCGCGCATGTCCCCCGCCGACGTGGCCGAAAGCACACCGTGCACCATCGCCCGCCCGAAGACCCGCGCGGCCGCCGAGCACAGCGTGTCCAGCACCATCGCGCGCCGCGCCGCCGCGACGGGACCCGCGCCGCCGGGCAGTTCCCGGTCGCCGGTCGCCAGCGCGAACACCGTGTCGCCGTCGAACATCGTGTGCGCGGGCCGCACGGCCCTGGCGAGACCGTCTTGCGCGGCCACCGCGAGCCGCCGCGCCTCCGCCTTGGACAGCGCCGCGTCGACCGCGACCACACCGATGGTCGTGTTGAGGCCCGCCGCCTTCGCCTCGACGTCGCCCGGCCGATCGGGCCAGCGGACGCCGAACTCGCCGTCGACCTCGTGATCCGCCGCGAACGCGCGACCGGTCGAGAGATCCACGGCCTCGCCGGCGGCATTCACAGCGGCGACGACGCCGACCGTGAACTCCCCGACCTTCTCCGAGGCCGTCCCGATCCCGCCTTTGAGTGATCCCGCCTTCGCCCCGGCTCCCGCACCGACGGTCCCGAGCGCGACCGGACCCCCGACAGCCGCTTCGCAGGCCGCATAACCGAAGGCGGCGTCCGGACGGTTTCCCCACTCGCTGCGCGGCAGGTCGTACAACACCGCGGCGGGAACGATCGGCACCACCTCGTGCGGTTCGGTGCCGACCGGAATGCCCAGATTCCGCTCGGCGAGCCAGCGCATGACACCGTCCGCGGCGGCCAGGCCGTACGCGCTCCCGCCGGACAGGCAGATCGCGTTGACGTGCTGGACCAGGTTCTCCGGCTCCAGCAGGTTGGTCTCGCGCGTTCCGGGCGCACCACCACGCTGGTCGACGGCCCCGACCGCGCCGCCGGGGACCAGTACGACCGTCGTCCCGGTCGCCCAGCCGTCGCCGACCCGCTCGTGGTGCCCGACCAGTACCCCGGGGACGTCGGTGATCATGACGTCAGCGACTGGATGAGGGTCTCCTGCACCCAGGTCAGCCAGTGGTAGACGCCGAGATGCGGCGCGCGGGGATCGTCTTCGGGCAGCTCGTCGGGCATGTCCTCGGTGACGTCGAGCGCGGTGCCCAGCGCCAGCCGGACGTCGTTGAGCGCGCCGAGCCACGCGTCGGCCTGCTCGAAGGTCAGCCGCACGTTCCCGCCGTCACGCGGCAGGGTGTCCAGCACGATCTTCGCGACGCCGACCTTCTTGTCCAGCAGCTCGGGCTCGTGGATCGACCGCATCGCGGCGGCCGAGTCGATGTCCTCGCGGGTCGGGTTGTCCGGGTCCAGCTTGTGGAAGTCCGGCAGCAACCGCGAAAGCACCGGGTCGTCCGGCGATTCGGTCGGGCCCATCCGGATCCCGGTCAGCTCCGCCAGCTCGTCCTGAGGCGCCTCCTCGGCGCGCGCGGTGAGCATGTCCTCCAGCTGGCTGACCAGGCCGCGCAGGACCGCGGCCTCCTGCTGCTCGAATCCCGCGACGATGGTGTCGCCCTTGCGGCGCCATCCGTTCATGAAGGCTGCTCCATCGTCGCCCAGAGACCGGCGGCGTGGAGTTTCGCGACGTCGGCCTCCACCTTCTCCTTGGAACCGGAGGACACGATCGCCTTGCCCTTCTGGTGTACGTCGAGCATCAGCTTCGTCGCGTGGTCCCGGCTGTAGCCGAACAGCTTCTGGAACACGTACGTCACATACGACATGAGGTTCACCGGATCGTTCCAGACGACCGTCCGCCAGGGTTTGTCCTCAGAGACGACCTCTACTCCCTGTGGATCAACCTGCGTCTGCTCGGATGCGACAGGCGTGGACATGCACTCCATGGTGTCACGGGCCGGTTCCGGTATGGGCTGGCAGGTCCGGCCATGTGGGTGAATAGGCTGGTGCCATGGGTTTCCCCGAGGCGGCCACTGGCGCCAGCACCGCGCTGCTCACCGACCACTACGAGCTGACCATGCTGGCCAGCGCCCTGTCCGACGGGACGGCGGACCGGCCGTGCGTCTTCGAGGTCTTCGCACGTCGTCTGCCCGACGGCCGCCGCTACGGCGTCGTCGCGGGCACCGGGCGGGTCCTCGACGCGATCGCGGACTTCCGGTTCACCGACGCCGAGCTGAGCCAGCTGGAAGCGACGGCCGTCGTCGACGACGCCACCCTTTCGTGGCTCGCGGACTACTCCTTCTCGGGGAGCATCGACGGTTACGCCGAGGGCGAGCTCTACTTCCCCGGCTCCCCGATCCTGACCGTCACCGGCTCCTTCGGCGAGGCCGTCGTGCTGGAGACGCTGATTCTCTCGATCCTCAACCACGACAGCGCGATCGCGTCCGCCGCGGCGCGGATGTCGGGCGCCGCGCACGGCAGGCCGATCATCGAGATGGGCGGCCGCCGCACGCACGAGTACGCCGCCGTCTCCGCCGCGCGGGCCGCGTACCTCGCCGGGTTCGCCACGACCTCCAACCTCGAAGCCGGCCGCCGCTACGGCATCCCGACGCGGGGCACCGTCGCGCACGCGTTCATGTTGCTGCACGACAGCGAAGAGGCGGCGTTCCGCGCGCAAGTGGACAAGATGGGCACCGACACCACCCTCCTGGTGGACACCTACGACATCACCAAGGGCATCGAGACGGCCGTCCGGGTGGCCGGGACCGAACTCGGCGCGATCCGCATCGACTCCGGCGACGTGGGCCCGCTGGCGCGCAAGGCCCGCGAGCAACTGGACGCCCTCGGCGCCAAGGACACCCGCATCGTGGTGTCGGGAGACCTCGACGAGCACGCCATCGCGGCGTTGCGGGCGGAACCCGTCGACGCGTACGGCGTCGGGACCTCGGTCGTCACCGGTTCCGGCGCGCCGACCGCCGGGATGGTCTACAAACTCGTCGAGGTCGACGGCAGGCCGGTCGCCAAGCGCAGCGCGCACAAGGAATCGCGCGGCGGCAGGAAATCCGTGCTGCGGCGGCACCGGGAGACCGGCACCGCCGTCGAAGAGGTGATCTGGACCGCCGACTCAGCGGTACCGGAACGGGAACCGAACGACCACGAATTGCAGATTCCGCTGGTCCGGGACGGCCGGACGGTGGATGATCTGCCCACGCTGGACGACGCGCGCCAGCGGCTTCGGCGTGCGCTGGTGACCCTTCCGTGGGAAGGCCTCAAGCTCTCGCACGGGGAGCCCGCAATCCCGACCGTATTCGTCTGAAGAGAACTCAGGAGCAACACATGGGGACCGCCTTGATCGTGGTCGATGTGCAGAACGACTTCTGCGAAGGCGGGTCGCTCGGCCTGCCCGGTGGCGCCGCCGCCGCCGAAGCGATCTCCGAACGGGCCGTGGAAGGCGGCTACACGCACGTCGTCGCCACCCGTGACTACCACATCGACCCGGGCGATCACTTCAGCGAGACGCCGGACTTCAAGGACAGCTGGCCGCGTCACTGCGTCGCGGGCACTTCCGGGGCGTCGTTCCACCCCGCGCTCGACGTGGTCCCGATCCGCGAGGTCTTCTCCAAGGGCGAGTACACCGCCGCGTACTCCGGCTTCGAAGGCAACGCGCGCGACGGCAAGACGCTCGACGCGTGGCTGAAGGAGCACGACGTCACCGAGGTCGACGTCGTCGGCATCGCGACCGACTTCTGCGTCCGTGCGACGGCGCTCGACGCGGCGAAGGCGGGCTTCAAGGTCCGGGTGCTGCTGGACCTCACGGTCGGCGGCTCGCAGCCGACGGTCGACGCCGCGCTCAAGGATTTCGACGAGGCGGGTGTGACCTACACCGGGAAGGCGCCGGTCCCGACCGCATGATCCAGCACGACCTCCAGGACACCCTGATCGAAAACCGGCTCGTCGCGATCCTGCGGGCCGCGGACGCGAGCCGGTTCGCCGACGCCGCCACGGTGCTGCACGCGGCGGGCGTACGAGTGCTCGAAGCGGCGTTGACCACGCCGGGCGCCACGGACGCCATCTCGACCATCCGCAAGAAGCTCGGCGACGACGCGCACGTCGGCGCCGGGAGCGTGCGCGAGGTGTCCGATGTGGACATCTCGGCCGACGCGGGCGCGACGTTCCTGGTCACGCCGACGGTGAACCCGCTGGTCATGGAGCGCGCGCACGAACGCGGGCTGCCGGTGGTCTGCGGCGCGCTGACGCCGACCGAGATCGACCAGGCGTGGCGGCTCGGCGCGGCGGCGGTGAAGGTCTTCCCGATCGCGGCCGTCGGCGGGATCGCCTACCTGCGGGCGGTCCGGGCGCCGATGCCGGACATCCCGCTCGTCCCGACGGGCGGCGTCCATCTCGCCGACGTCGCGAAGTACCTCAAGTCGGGCTCGATCGCCGTCGCGGCCGCCACGCCGCTGCTCGGTGACGCGCTCACCTCCGGTGGTTCGCTGGCGGACCTCGCGACCCGCGCGAGTGAGTTCGTCGCCGCGGCCGCGAAGTATGTCTCGCGCACCTGACGCATTTCGCGGAACAGGATCAGGGCTTTTTCTTGCCGTACGGGTCGCAGCGCGCGGTCCCGAGGTAGATGTCGCCCTTCGCCGGTCCGCCGCCCTGCGGGAACAGCTTGATGTGCAGCATGTGCGTCACGAGGCTCCCGTCGGGCGGTGTCGGCGTGACGGTCTCGTTGACCGTGAGCAACGCCAGTGCCGTCCCGCCCTTGCCGCCCGCGATGGTCAGCCGGTAGTTCTGCGGGATGGTCTCCGGCAGCGTGAACCCGGTGACGTCGCCGAACTCGATGTAGCCGAGGCTGCCGTCCTTGGTGGTGCTGCATTTCGCCATGTACGTGCGGACCTTGATCACGGGCCCGCCGAAGCGTTTGAGCAGGGTGGTCTCGAATCGCCGCCCGGCCGCCTCGCCGATGGCCACGTCACCGTTCCGGCCGCAGCGCGACTCGCCCCCGCCGAAACGGGCGAAGTCACCGGTGACGCCGCCCTGGGTCTTCGCGGTCAAGTGACCGTCGACGTCGCACGGCGCGAGCTCGCCGGTGACGACGTGCTCGTCGCCGATCTCCACGTCGAGCGAACCGACCGACGCGGACGCCGTCGCGGGCGCGGGACCGGCCGACGCGACCGCCGGACCTCCCGTCACCAGCGCCCCGGTCAGCATCGTCACCGACAACAGCCTCGAAACGGGTTTCCTCATGTCCGGCAGCCTCCACCAACCGCCACGCCCGTGCAGGGTCACGCCACCCGGTCGAGTGGATCGTGAGGTGGCCGACATTCGGTCCACGCCCCGTCTTCTGACGTTAACCTCGGTTCACATTCGTGTACTCATAGGAGGTCTGAGTGTCTTCGCTGTCCGTGGCCGGCCCCCGTCCGGTCCTCGCCGACCTCGTTCCCGGCGCACTGGTCCGTGACGCGGTCCTGGTCGCCGGTGGTGCCGCCCTGACCGGTGCGGCCGCGCAGATCCTGATCCCGGTGCCCGGCTCCCCGGTGCCGATGACCGGCCAGACGTTCGCCGCCCTGCTGGTCGGCGCCGCGCTCGGCTGGAAGCGCGGCGCGCTGTCGATGGTGCTGTACCTCGCCGTCGGCGCTGCCGGCTTCGGCTGGTTCCAGAACGGTTCTTCGGGTCTGTTCGGCCCCAGCGCCGGCTACATCGTCGGTTTCGTGCTCGCGGGCGCGCTGGTCGGCGCGCTCGCCGGCCGCGGCGGTGACCGCACGCCCCTGCGCATGGCGGGGACGATGGTGCTGGGCAACCTCGCCATCTACTCGATCGGCGTGCCGTGGCTGATGGCGTCGACCGGCATGGGCCTGTCGACCGCGCTCGCGAAGGGTGTCGTGCCGTTCCTGATCGGCGACGCGCTGAAGATCGCCGTCGCGGCGGCGTTGCTTCCGGCCACCTGGGCGTTGGTTTCGCGCTTCCGCGAGGAGTCGTGACCGGTCCACTCGTAGCTCCATGAGCTGCAATGAAGGGGCCTTTCATAGCAAATTTTGCTATGAAAGGCCCCTTCATTGCACGGGGCGGACGATCTTGACGGTGCCCCCGGCTATCGTCTTGTCCCGTGCCCTCCCGTGCTGACTTCCCCGGTGTCCTCGAACTCCTGACCCACGCGGTCGAGTCCGTGGGCGGTGCCGAGCGCGAGGGCCAGGTGCAGATGGCGGACGCCGTCGGCCGCGCCATCCGCACCGGCGAGCACCTGGCCGTCCAGGCGGGCACGGGCACCGGGAAGTCGTTGGCCTACCTCGTTCCCGCGATCCGCCACGCGGTCGAGAAGGAGGCCACGGTCGTGGTCTCCACGGCCACCATCGCGCTGCAGCGTCAGCTCGTCGACCGGGACCTCCCCCGGCTGGCGAAGGCACTGAAGAAGCCCCTCGGCCGCGAGCCCACCTTCGCGATCCTCAAGGGCCGCCGTAACTACCTCTGCCTTCACCGGCTCGATTCCGGCGCCCCGGACGAGCCGGAAGACCAGCAGCTGTTCGACCCGTTCGCCGTCTCCCGGCTCGGCAAGGAGGTCACGCGGCTGCGGGAATGGTCTTCCGACACCGAAACCGGCGACCGCGACGAGCTGGTCCCCGGCGTGTCGGATCAGGCGTGGCGCCAGGTGTCCGTCACCGCCAAGGAGTGTCTGGGCGCTTCACGGTGCCCCATCGGCACGGACTGCTTCGCCGAGCGGTCCCGCGCCGAGGCGGGCAAGGCCGACGTCGTGGTCACCAACCACGCGCTGCTGGCGATCGACGCGTTGCAGGGTTACCAGGTGCTCCCCGAGCACGACCTGGTGATCATCGACGAGGCGCACGACCTCGTGGACCGCGTGACGTCCGTGGCGACCGGCGAGCTGACCAGCGGCATGGTCTCCGCCGCCGCCCGCCGCTGCGGGAAACTGGTCGACGACGAGGTGGCCGACCAGTTGCTGGAGGCGAGCGACGGGCTGGCCCTGATCCTCGACGACCTGCCGTCGGGCCGGATGGACTCTCTGCCGCAGGCCCTCACCGGCGCGATCCCCGCGGTCCGTGACGCCGCGCATCGCTGCCTCACCGCGCTCGGCAAGGACCGCAAGGAGGACGTCGACGAGGCCACGGCCCGCAAGCTGGCGCGGTCGCTGCTCGAAGAGGTCCACGACACCGCGGTCCGGCTGCTCGAGGCCTTCGACGACGACAAGGCGCATCAGCGCGACGTCGTCTGGCTGACCGGGGACCGCTTCTCCACGAACCCGCGTCCGCCCGCGTTGAAGGTCGCCCCGCTCGGTGTCGCCGGTCTGCTGCGCGAGCGGGTCTTCAACCAGCACACGACCGTCCTCACCTCGGCGACGCTGACCCTGGGCGGCACGTTCGACACCATGGCCCGGCAGTGGGGTCTCCCGCCCGGCGGCGCGAGGGTGGAGAAGGCGCCTGGCGCGGCGACGGACAAGGCGGTCCCGGCCGATAGCGACGGCAGTAACGACAGCGAAGGCCCGAAGTGGACCGGCCTCGACGTCGGCTCCCCGTTCGACCACAAACGCAACGGCATCCTCTATCTGGCCAAGCATCTGCCGCCGCCGGGCCGGGACGGGCTGCAGCCCTCGACCATGGACGAGCTGGCCGAGCTGATCGAGGCCGCGGGCGGGCGCACACTCGGCCTGTTCTCCTCGATGCGCGCGGCGAAGCAGGCCACCGAGGAGATGCGGGAGCGGCTCGACCTGCCGATCCTCTGCCAGGGTGACGACGCCACCGGCCTGCTGGTGCAGAAGTTCTCCGAGGACGCGCGCACCTGCCTGTTCGGCACGCTTTCGCTCTGGCAGGGCGTCGACGTGCCCGGCCCGTCGCTCCAGCTCGTGGTGGTCGACAGGATCCCGTTCCCCCGCCCGGACGACCCGGTCTCCTCGGCCCGGCAACGCGCCGTGGAAGCCAGGGGCGGGAACGGTTTCCTCACCGTCGCGGCCACGCACGCGGCGCTGCTGCTCGCACAGGGCACCGGACGGCTGCACCGTTCGGTCAGCGATCGCGGCGTCGTGGCGATCCTGGATTCGCGGCTGGCCACCGCCCGGTACGGCGGATTCCTGCGTGCCTCGCTGCCGCCGTTCTGGCCGACCATGGATCCGAAGGTCGCCCGCGACGCGCTGCGCCGCCTCGACGCCGCCGCCCCGGCCTGAGTGGCCTGGAACACGGCCGAGTACCGTTAACGGAACGCCGAAGACAGGGAGAACCGGTTGTCCCACGAGTCGCCCAACGCACAATCCCGGACCGTCAGCGTCGATGACACCGGAGTGCGGCGCCAGCTCGCGGACGGCAGCGAGGAAGCCGTCACGTGGTCCGAGCTGTCCGCGGTGGTGGTCAGAGTGATCCCTGAAGGCCCGTGGAAGGAAGACGTCTTCTTCATGCTCGCCGGTGCCGACGGGAAGGGCACGGCGATCCCCAGCGGTGACCCGGCCGCCGACGCGCTGATCGAGCGGTTGCAGACGCTGCCCGGCTTCGACAACGAGAAGTTCATCGAGGCCATGACCACCGACGCCGACGAGGCGTACGTGGTCTGGAGCGCCGAAGGTCACCCCGCCAAACACTGAGCCAAGCGCTATGAAAGGTCCTTTCCTTGCAAAATTTGCAAGGAAAGGACCTTTCATAGCATCCGGAAGACCTACTCGACCGGGAAGCTCTCCGTGACCGGGATGCCCTTCTTCAACGTCCGGCTCACCGTGCACAGCCGCTCGATGGCGCGGTCCACCGCTCCCGCGAGCGCCTCGCGCTCCTCAGGAGCGAGTGAGGACACGTCGACGTCGAAAGCCACGTGGACGGCGTCGAGCTCCGAAGCGCCTTCGCGCTGGTCCGCGGTCACGCCGACCCGGAACTTCGAGTCCTCCCCGATCCGGCGCGTGATGAGGTTCTCGGCGGTGACGGCCGAGCAGCCCGCCGCCGCGATCTGCAGCAGTTCGGCGGGTGAGAAGGCGCCCTCGGCGCCCTTGCGGCCGATCACGACCTCGGCACCGCGTTCGTTGCGGCCGATGAAGCGGTGCTCACCGTCGCGCTGGACTTCCAAAGACACGGTTTTCCCTTTCAGTGTCCGTACGCGAACCCGCGTCCGTCATCGACGTCGGCGGGACGCGGCCTGGTCTTTCTCTCACCACGGCGAGGGGGCGGTTTCACGCAGGTGTCACCGCCTCCCTTTCAGAGCGGCGGCAGCCTGGGGGCGATCTCGCCGGCCAGCCGTTCCGCGGCCGGGCACATCTCCTGCGGCTGCTTGACCTTGTCCCCGACGTAGATCTCCACCGTCTCGATCATGGCACGCCCGTTGCCGCCGAAGGTCCGGTGCGGGATCTCGGCCTGGCAAGCCTCCCACTCGGCCGAGACCTCGATGAAGGCTTCCCGCGATCCGAGAACGACCCGCCTGTCGTCGAGATCGTCGAACGGCACCGGCTCTCGCTCGAACCGGATCGTCACCTGGGTCTCGCGATAATCCCAGTAGCACTCCCAGTTGCCGAACACCGGATCCGGCGCGGCCGGGCCGCCGACGATCGCCTGCGGCAGCTCCCCGCCCAGCGCGCAGGCGTCGAGGGTCCCGAGCGAACCGGCGGGGAAGGGAGCGGGACGCCGTTCGACCGGTTCCCGGTTCAGCACGCTCACCGCGTGCGTGGCCACCGGATCGACGTAATCGCACAGATGCGCGTGCCAGTTCTTGATGTGCCGGGCGTGCACCCACACCTGGTTGCCGTCCGGCAGCGGGATACCCCGTGCGCACTTGTCTTCGGAGTCGCTCGGGATCTCACGCACGACCAGCTGCCCTGGCCTCGGTTTGTCCAGCAACGGTGACGTCGGCGTCGTCAGTTCGAGCCGGATGTCGACGATGTCCTCCTTGTCGGCGCTCAGCCGCAGGAGGACGCCGCAGGCGTTGAAGTTGCCGGTGGCGTCGTCCAGTTCAGGGGTGCCGAGATGGTTCAGCACGGACGGGTCCACGAGCGCGCAAGGGTCCGCCGTCCGCCGGTCACCGACCGGTTCGGACGGCGGGCCCGCCGCGATCGACGCGGGTTCCTTCGCGGCGTAGAGCAGGGCCCCGGTCAGCATCAGGACGGCCGCGACCGCCGCGATCGCGATGGCGCGCTTGGTCACCCGGAAACGTCGCGGCCGCGCGGGAACGACGACGTCCGCGACCTCGGACAGCAGTTCGGCGGCGCGGACGGCGTCCGGCCGCCCGGCGGGTTTGCGCCGCAGCAGTTCCATCAGCGCGGGCGCCAGCGGTCCCGCCCGGCGGATCGGTTCCAGCGTGTACGACGTCGCCCGCCGGAGCTGGACGAACGGCCCGACGCTCGCGTCTCCCCACACCGACGTGCCCTCGACGGCGGCGAACAGTGTCGCGCCCAGCGAGAACACGTCCGCCGCGGCACCCGCCTGCCGCCCTTCGGCCATCTCCGGCGCGACATAGCCGGGAGTCCCGGCGTCGAGGCCGCCACCGGTGCGGGTCACCTCCGCCCACTGCGCGATGCCGAGGTCGGTGAGTTTGGCCGTACCGTCGTCGGCCACCAGGACGTTGCCCGGTTTGAGGTCGCGGTGGACCATGCCCTTCTCGTGCATCGCCGCGAGCGCCGCGGCGAGCTGGACACCGATCTTGGCCACCCTGCCGGGTGGCAGCGGCCCGTCGGCGTCGATGACGTCGGCGAGGCTGCGCGAAGGCAGATACTCCATGACGAGCCACCGGTCGTCACCGTCGATGACGGCATCGAAAACGGTCACCACGTTCGGGTGATGCAGACCCGCGCCGATCCGCGCCTCGCGCCGGATCTGGCCGCTGTCCCCGGCCTGCGAGCGTTTGAGGGCGACGACCCGGCCGAGATCCAGATCCGTGGCACGCCAGACCACACCCATGCCCCCGGCGCCGATCCGCTCCTCCAAGCGATAGCGCCCGGCGATCAGCCGGTCACCCATGCGGGGAGTATAGGAGGTTAAGCCCTTTGGGCTATGACCGTGACTGTTCCGGGATCGACTTCGGTGAACCCGGCGTCCCGGACCGCGACGACGCCGTCACGGCGCCACGAACCTTCGGGATCCTCGACCGGGCAAAGCGCCTTCCAGGTGGCGACCGGGGGAGTCCGCACCGAGCACCGGAACCCGGCCTCGGCCCAGACCGCCCGCTCGGCGTCGTCCAGCAGCGAAGCGAGGATCATCGTCGCGTGCCCGACCTGGGCGGCGCCCTTGCCCACGGTCATCGAGACCTCGGGGTTCAGCAGCAGCCGCGGGACACCGTCCGGCGCGGGCCCCGGCTCGTCGGCCGGGAGTTCGCTCCCGGAGATCTGCAACCGCGAGACCTCCTTCGGCGTCTCGACGACGCGGCAGGGAAGCAAGGCCCGCGCCTCGGCGCCGTCGACCTCGACCGTGATCCCCGGCAGTTCCTGGACCGCCCGCCAGTGCGCGCCGCGCGCCCGCCGGGCGACCTTGCGGATCCGGCCGTCGACCCACGCCTTGAGCGGCTCGTGCCATTCGCCCTCGGGCTCGGCACGTTCGTCGAGGCAGACCGCGACCGCGGCCGCCGCGGCGGCCTCCAGCAACGCGGTCCGCGACGGCGGTTCGGCGCGTTCCATCCGCAGGATCACCGGCATCGCTCGGACTTCGGCGGGATCCTCGTCGGAGGTGTCTTCCGTGTCTTCGGCAGGCAGTCCCAGCCAGTACGCGTAACGCGCGGCCAGCGGCTCCAGCACGCTCATGGCCGGGAAAACTCGAGACCGTCGGCCGCGTCGGCCGCCTCGATCTCGGACCTGGTGACCCCGAGCAGGAACAGCACGGCGTCGAGATACGGGTGGGAAAGCGCGGTGTCGGCGACCTCGCGCAGCGCGGGCTTCGCGTTGAAAGCGACCCCCATCCCGGCGACCGAGAGCATGTCGATGTCGTTCGCCCCGTCACCGACGGCGACGCACTGCGCCAGCGAGATCTCGTACTCCTCGGCGAACCGGCGCAGCGCCGTCGCCTTGCCCGCGCGGTCGACGATGTCCCCGACCACCCGGCCGGTCAGCTTGCCGTCGACCACTTCGAGCTCGTTCGCGGCGGCGAAGTCGAGGCCGAGATCGTCCACAAGGGACTGGATGATCTTGGTGAAACCACCCGAAACGACCCCGCAGCGGAAGCCCATCCGCTTCAGCGTGCGGATGGTCGTGCGCGCACCCGGGGTGAGCTCGATGGCCGCGGCGACCTCGTCCAGCACCGTCTCCGGGAGCCCCTCCAGCAGCGCGACCCGGCGCTCCAGCGACTCGCCGAAGTTCAGCTCGCCGCGCATCGCGGCTTCGGTGATCTCGCGGACCTGCGGTTCGACGCCGGCGTGTGCGCCGAGCATCTCGATGACCTCGCCCTGGATGAGCGTGGAGTCGACGTCGAAGACGACCAGGCGCTTGGCGCGGCGCGCGAGCCCGGCCCGCTCGACCGAGATGTCGATCCCGGCCTCGACGGCGGCGTCCGCCAGCGCGGTGCGCAGCGCGGCGTCGGCCTCCAGAGTGTCCTGGGCGAGCGAGGCGTACAGCTCCAGCCCGGTGACCGGATAGTCGGCGACACTGCGGATCGAGTCGATGTTGACGTCCAGCGCGGCGAGACGGCGCGCGACGTCGGAGAACGCCCGCGCGGTCACCGGGCGGCCGAGCATCAGCAGGACATGTGTCGAGTCCTTCTGGCCGATGGCGAACGGGTCGGCGCCGATGGCCGAGCCGATCTTCACGTCGACCTGCATCCCGACCGACGCCATCGCCTGCTCGACGTACTCCTGCAACCCCTCGGGGTCGCGGTACACGCCGGCGAGCACGCCGAGCACCAGCTGGCCGCGGATGACGACCTGCTCGACGTCGAGGATGTCGACGTCGTGGCGCGACAGCACGGCGAACAGCACCGAGGACACACCCGGCTTGTCGGGACCGGTGGTGGTGATGAGAACTGGTGTCTGCGTCACGAAAGTCAGTCTCCTTCAGCCGAACGCGGCTGTGTCGAATCAAAGCAAAAAAATGGCGCGTGCCTTGCCCCTGTGTGAGGCAAGGCACGCGCCGATTCCGCTTATCGGGTCACTTCTCGCTGGAGTTGTCCTTGGAGTGATCACCCGGCATGGCCGCCTCGGTGAGCACCTGGGACGGCGCCCGGTGGGAGTTGACCTTCTGCTTCCCGAAGAAGCCGATCTCACCCTCCTTGTGGATGCGCTCGACCATATGCGGATAGTGCAGCTCGAACGCCGGCCGCTCGGACCGGATCCGCGGCAGCTCGGTGAAGTTGTGCCGCGGCGGCGGGCAGGACGTCGCCCATTCGAGCGAGTTGCCGTAGCCCCACGGGTCGTCCACCGTGACGATCTCGCCGTACCGGTAGCTCTTGAAGACGTTCCAGATGAACGGCAGCGTCGAGGCACCGAGGATGTACGCGCCGATCGTGGAGATCGTGTTCAGCGTGGTGAAGCCGTCGGACTGCAGGTAGTCCGCGTACCGGCGCGGCATGCCTTCGGCGCCGAGCCAGTGCTGCACCAGGAACGTGGCGTGGAAGCCGATGAACGTGGTCCAGAAGTGCCACTTGCCGAGCTTCTCGTCCATCATGCGGCCGGTGATCTTCGGGAACCAGAAGTAGATCCCGGCGAACGTGGCGAACACGATCGTGCCGTAGAGCACGTAGTGGAAGTGCGCGACGACGAAGTAGCTGTCGGACACGTGGAAGTCGATCGCCGGCGCGGCCAGCATGATGCCGGTCAGACCGCCGAAGAGGAACGTGACGATGAAGCCCATCGAGAAGATCATCGGCGTCTCGAAGGACAGCTGGCCCTTCCACATCGTGCCGATCCAGTTGAAGAACTTCACGCCGGTCGGGACCGCGATCAGGAAGGTCATGAAGGAGAAGAACGGCAGCAGCACGGCGCCGGTCGCGTACATGTGGTGCGCCCACACGGCCACCGACAGCGCGGCGATCGCCAGCGTCGCCCAGACCAGGCCCTTGTAACCGAAGATCGGCTTCCGGCTGAAGACCGGGAAGATCTCCGACACGATCCCGAAGAACGGTAGCGCGACGATATAGACCTCTGGATGGCCGAAGAACCAGAACAGGTGCTGCCAGAGGATCACGCCGCCGTTCGCGGGGTCGAAAACGTGCGCCCCGAGATGCCGGTCCGCCAGCAGGCCCATCAGCGCCGCGGTCAGGATCGGGAACGCCAGCAGGATCAGGATGCTGGTGACCAGGATGTTCCAGGTGAAGATCGGCATCCGGTACATCGTCATACCGGGGGCGCGCAGGCAGATCACCGTGGTGATCATGTTGACGCCACCGAGAATGGTGCCGAGACCGGAGACGACCAGACCGGAGATCCACAGGTCGGCACCCACGCCGGGCGAGTGGATGGCGTCCGACAGCGGGGTGTAGGCGAACCAGCCGAAGTCGGCGGCGCCGCCCGGGGTCAGGAAGCCGGACATCACGATCAGGCCGCCGAAGAGGTACAGCCAGTACGAGAACGCGTTCAGCCGCGGGAAGGCGACGTCGGGCGAACCGATCTGCAGCGGCAGGATGAAGTTCGCGAAACCGAAGAGGATCGGCGTCGCGTACAGCAGCAGCATGATCGTGCCGTGCATGGTGAACAGCTGGTTGTACTGCTCCTGCGAAAGGAACTGCTGCCCGGGACGCGCCAGCTCGGAGCGGATCAGCATCGCCATCGCGCCGCCCACCATGAAGAAGGCGAACGACGTGACCAGGTACATGATGCCGATTTGCTTGTGGTCCGTCGTGCGGAACAACCGCAGCAGGTACGAACCCTTAACCGACTCGCGCGCGGGGTACGGGCGCGTGGCGATCGGCTTGGGGGCTACGGCCGTCACTCCTGCCTCCAACACTCAAACCTTGTGGTGGTCAATTTGCGGTCGCCGGGCGGGTTCTCCGACCCACTCCGGCGGCTAGTGGGGATCGTAGCCCTCACTACCGACAGTCGCGCGCACCGGCTGGCAAGATCGGGCCGTGACCGACGAACACACGCGTGCGGGAGTGGCGGCGGCGGTCGCCGTCGGTGACCGGTTCGGCCTGCCGACCGGCAGTCCCGAGGTCCTGCATTTCAAGTCGAACGTGCTGGTGAGACTGGGTCCGGTGGTGGCGCGGGTGCCCGGCACGACCCGCTTCGCGCGGTCCTTGCCCGAAGACTGGCTCAGGCGTGACGTCGAGCTGTCGAGGTACCTCACGGAACGTGGTGTGCTCGTCGTCTCACCCACCACGGATCCCCCGGCAGGCCCGCATTTCGCCCACGGCCTCCCGGTCACTCTCTGGCACTACACGCCGCACGAGCCAGGGCACACGCTGCCGCCGCGCGAGGTAGCGCTTTCGCTCGCCCGGGTGCACGCCGCGCTCGCGGACTACCCCGGTGAACTGCCCGAACTCGGGCCCGTCCGTGAGCTCCGGACGTTGCTCGACCGGCACGGTGCGCTCATGGGCGGCATGGCACCCCGGTTGTACGAAGAACTCGAGCGGGTGGCGGCGGCCTTGCCGGATGACGAGCCGCGTCCGCTGCACGGTGACGCCCATCGGGGGAACGTCGTCGCCACAGCGGCCGGGCCGTGCTGGCTCGACTTCGAGGACACGTGGCGCGGGCCGCTCGGCTGGGACCTCGGCGTGCTCTTCGCGGAGGCCGGGCACGCGACTTTGGCCGCGTACCCGGCCGATGTGGCGCCCGCGGCGCTGGAGCCGTTCATCGCGTTGCGGCGGTTGTTCGAGGTCCCTTGGCGCTTCGTGATCGCGCGGCGGTTCCCGGAGCGGCTCCCTGAGGCCGAAGCCGCCCTGGAGCGCTACTTCTCCCGCTAGACGGCGTCCAGCAGGAGTTTCGCCGCCACGTCCACGCCGTCCGTCCGCACCTCACCGCCGACCTGACGCGCCCGCGAGGCGACATCGGGGCGGAGCACCTCGCCCAGAGCGAGCGTCAGCGCTTCAGCGGAGGGCTCCCCGACGATCGACGTCCCCACCCCGAGTTCCCTGACACGCCGCGCGAAGTAGGGCTGGTCGAACATCTGCGGAACGAGCACCTGCGGCACCCCGGCCCGCGTCGCCGCCGTCGTCGTACCGGCGCCGCCGTGGTGCACGACCGCCGCGACCCGCGGGAAGAGCGCCTGCTGGTTGACGTCTTCGATGGCGATGCAGTCGGGGTCGTCGTCGATCAGCGCCAGCTCGGTCCAGCCGCGGAACACGATCGCCCGCCGCCCGTGCTCCCTCGCCGACTCGACCATCGCCTTCGCGATCTCCTCCGGGGCGCGGCTGCTCCCGAATCCGAAGTAGACCGGCGGTTCCCCGTCGTCGAGGAACGCCTCCAGCTCCGGGGACAACGGACTGTGGTCCGGCAGGATCCAGGCGCCGGTCTGGTGCACGTCGAGCGCCGACGGCCCGCGCCACGGCGCCAGCACCGGATCGGCGGCGAGCCACGGGCTTTCGGTGAAGACATGCCCGCGGACGTCGTCGACCGGTGGCAGGCCGAGCAGTTTCCGTCGCGCGTCGAGCACGCCGCCCCATTGTTCGTTCCACCGTTGGGCGTCATCGGCCCACAAGACGGGGATGGCGGCATCAGGATTCTTCGGCGCCCAGCCCGGGAAAACGGGCGGACGATGGTGCAGTGATGGCAGCGTTAGCGGGCAGTAGGCGGTGAAGAAATAGGGAATCCCTTTTCGCTCGGCCACCGAATGGGCGGCAATGTTCAAGGCCATTCCCGCGACGACGGCGTCGCAGCCGTCGGCCATTTCCGGCATCGTCTCGAACTGGTCGACGACCATGGCCTCGGCCATTTTCCGGCGCCCCTCGGGTGTGGCCATCGCCTTGGTCATGGCCGAATCCGGCTTCGCGGCCGACCGGAGCTCCGGCCCCAGCGACGCGAAAGGGATCCCGAGCCCTTCGGCCCAGTCACGGAAATCGGGCGGTGCGCAAAGCCGGACCCCCTGGCCGAGTTCCCGCAACCGCACCGCCAAGGCCACCAGCGGCTGCACCTCACCCCTCGTCCCGATGGTGGACAGGAGTACACGCATGGAAATCCCCCTTCGGCAAAAACGTGAAGGCGGGAATTGTGGACCGGGAATGGGGGCTTGCCGCAAGCCCCGGGGTCCGCTATACCTTGGAAGGGGCGAGGGAAACGTTTCTCACACCGGGTACCAGCCCAAGATCGCTTCGACGATTCCGGCAGGATCCTCCAGCGGCGTCAGATGCCCGGCGTCCGGCAGCACGACCAAGGTCGCGTCCGGCAGCGTTTCCACCAGGGTGTTCGCCTCCTCCAGCGGAGTGAGGCCGTCCTCTTCGCCGACCACGACCAACGCCGGCACGTCCGCCGAACGCAGCGTTTCGAGTGAATCGGGCCGCGCCGCCATCGCGCGTGCCGCCCACGCCACGCCGGACGGCGGCTGCGACGTGATCAGTTCGCGAAGTCGTCCGGCCACTTCCGGACGGGCCTTTTCGGCGAGCAAGCCGGGCGTGAGGGCTTCGGGCATCCAGCCGGTGCCTTCCGCGTCCACCCTGGCCGCGACGTCATGCCGGGTCCGCACGGCTTCGGGGGCGTCGGCCGTCGCCTTCGTGTCGATGAACACGAGGCCGCCCACTCGTTCCGGTGCCAGGCGCAGCACCGCCATCGTCAGGTAGCCGCCCATCGAGCAGCCACCGAGGACGACCTTGTCGAGACCGAGCCGATCGAGCAGCGCCACGACGTCGCGGGCGGCGTCGTCCAGATCCGGTTCCCGGTCCGTTTCCGGCAGCGGGCTGCGGCCGAGGCCGCGCTGGTCGGGCGTGATCAGCCGCAGGCGTTCCGAGAGCGGCGCGCGGACCGCGTCCCACATGCGAGCGTCGACGGGGAAGGCGTGCAGCAGTACCAGCGGGAGATCCTTCATGACGTAATTCTGTCGCACCCTGGGGCTACCGTCGGATCCGTGCTGACAGAGATCAAGACGGAGAGGCTGCTGCTGCGGAGGCTGCGCGAGGCGGACCGCGAGAACATCGTCGCGCTGCAGGCCGATCCGGAGACGAACAAGTTCAACGTCGTACCGCATACCGTCGAGGGCGCGCGGGAACTGTACGACGCCTGGATGAAGCAATGGGCCGAGCACGGGTTCGGCTATCTCACGGTGTCCGCTTCGGCCGATCCCGAGGTGATCGTCGGCTTCGGCGGCGTCCGCTATCACGAATGGAACGGCGAGCGCGTGCTGAACCTCGCGTACCGCTTCTGGCCGTTCGCCTGGGGCAAGGGTTACGCGACGGAGATGGCGGCCGCCGTCGTCGAATGGGCCGAGCGGGAGATCCCCGAGGTCCCGGTGATCGCCAACATCATGGTGTCCAACGTGCCGTCGGTCCGGGTCGCGGAGCGGCTCGGTTTCAAGATCCACACGGAGGAGGAATTCGAAGGAGCGCCGTCACTGCACATGCGGCGCTGAGTCACCAGCGCCCGGGACGGCGCCGGGATCGCGCGCTCCAGCACGCCTTGTGCCAATGACGGCGGTCGGCGACCCCGCCGGTGTCGTCGGCGGGCCAGGCGACCACATGCGGGGTGCCCTGCCGGATCTCGTGGTCGCAGCCTGGGCAGCGGTAATCCTTGGTGGCCTGCGCGCCGGGCACGGTGCGCACCAGCCAGTCGCCGTCGGCGGCGGATTCGGAGCGCGCCCAGCCGGTCGACGCGCCGAGGTCTGGGCGTCCACCGCGTTCGGGCCGGTTACGTCGTGGCACGCCCGAAACGGTATATGGCCGGATGCCGGGTGATGCCGCTCGCTCGGTGTTCGGTCCCGCCTGTCGAACACGCGAGTTGCGCCTCCGATCACGCGAGTTACGCCTTCGATCACGCGAGTTGCGCCTCCAATCACGCGAGTTTCGCCTCCAAACACGCGAGTTCCGCCTCCAAACACGTGTGATCCGGTGGCCGACACGTGTGATCCGTTGGCCATCACATGTGATCCGGTGGCCATCACGTGTGATCCGTTGGCCATCACGTGTGATCGGGCGGCCGTCATGCGTGATCCGGTGGCCATCACGACCGGAGGGGCGGCACGTGGTGGAACCGGGCGCGGGTATGGGTCGTCCGATCACGCGCGTCGGCCATCCGATCTCGCGTGTTGGGCGCCGCGACTCGCGTGACGGACGACGGGAACTCGCGTGACGGAAGACGGAACTCGCGTGACGGAAGGCGTAACACGCGGCTAGCCACCGAAGTAGGCGCCCGGCGTCACACCGACCGAGCGGCGGAAGGCGGCGACGAACGCGCTCGGCGAGGAGTAACCGATCCGGCGGGAGACCGCGGTCAGCGGCATGCCCTCGGCCAGTAGCGGCAAGGAAGCCCGCAGCCGGGCCTGCACCCGCCACGCGCCGAACGTCGTGCGGCACTCGGTGAGGAACAGGCGGGCGAGGGTGCGTTCGCTCGCGCCCGCGTCGTGTGCGAGGTCCGCGAGGCCGCGGCGATCCGCCGGATCGGCGATCACCGCCCGCGCGACGGTCAGCGCACGTCCGTCCGACGGCATCGGCACGGTGATCGGCACGACGGCCACCGGTTCGAGCAGGTCGAAGGCGACGGCCTCGGCCCGGCGGCGCGCGTCGTCGCCGAGGTCGGCGGCGCCGAGATGCTCGAGCAGTTCCCGCAGCAGCGGACGGACGGCGACGAGCGTCGGTTCGGGCCAGTGCACCGGGCAACGGTCGTGGGCGGCGTAGATCCCCCGCAACACGGTTTGCGCGGTGGCGCCGGTCCGGTGGACGACGCCCGCCGGGATCCAGAGCGCCCGTGTCGGCGGCAGCACCCAGTACCGGTCGCCGATGTTCACGCTCAAAATCCCCCGGGCCGCCCACGCGAGCTGGTGGCCGTCATGCTCGTGCCACGGAAGCCAGGTGCCCGCGGCCAGATCCATCTCGCCGAGCACCATCGCCGTCGACATCGGCGGCAGGAGTCCGATTTGCGACATGACTTGGCAGCCTATCGCCTACCGGTCAAGCTAGCTTCGGATTCATGCCGATGAACCTGGTGCACCGCAAACTCTGCAGTTCCGCGCTGTGGGCGAAAGCCGTCGCTCACGAGATGCCGGGCAACGTCGCCGGCTTCGACCTGGGTGACTCCGTATTGGAGATCGGCCCTGGCTTCGGCGCGACCACGCGCGCGCTCGTCGGGCGCGTTCCACGGCTCACGGCCGTCGAGATCGACGAGGCGTCGGCGGACCTCCTGAAACGGAAGTTCGACGGCCGGGTGCGGATCGTCCAGGGGGACGGAGCGGCGCTGCCCTTCGAGGACGGCGAGTTCTCGGCGGTCGTCTGTTTCACGATGCTGCACCACGTGCCGACGACGGCGTTGCAGGACTCGATCTTCGCCGAGGCGTTCCGTGTGCTCCGCCCCGGCGGTGTCCTTCGCGCGATCGACAGCCTGGAGAGCCTGCCGTTCCGGCTGCTCCACATCGGCGACACGATGAACGCCCTCGACCCGGTTTCGCTCTGGCCCCGCCTCACCGACGCCGGTTTCACCGACATCCAGGTCGACCACGTGCCCAAGCGCTCCGTGAAGTTCTCGGCCAGGAAGCCCACCTGACGCATTTCGTCCTCTGAATGCGGCAGTTGCACGCGCAAGGACCGCATTCAGAGGACGAAATGCGGGGGTCAGCCGCGCGCGAGGACCAGCGGGACGAGTTGTTCGGCCGGGGTCAGCGAGCCGTGCTGGCCCACCAGGGAGGACTCGACGGCCTCGGCCAGCTCCCGCACGAGGCCGAACCGTCCCTTCGACGCCACGACCACGTCGCCGATACGCGGGCGCACCCGGTCCGAAACCGGCCCGAACCAGCCCGCCTCGATGGCCTCGTCGCGCGGGAGGGTCCACGCCCGGTCACCGATGACCTCGCGCCAGGCGGCCAGGACGTCGGCCTCCGCGCCCGGTTCGCTGTAGACGTGCCGTGCCCGGACCTCGCCCCCGATCGCCCGGACGCCGCCGAGCAGCGCGGGGGTCTCGTCGATGTCCAGCGCGCCCTCGACCGCCACCATGCCGTGGTCGGCCACGACCGCGAGGAGCGCGCCGGGCGACAATCCGTCCACAATGGACTCCACCAGCCGGTCGACCTGCCGCAGCTGCATCCGCCACGGCGCCGAACCGGGTCCGTAGGTGTGGCCGAGCGTGTCGAGTTCGCTGTGGTAGCCCCAGCAGAACGCGGGCCGCGCTTCGAGGCAGTGCAGGACGCAGGCGGCCAGGTCACCGAGCGCGTGGACGCCCACGTAACGCGCACCGGACTGCGTCGCGCGGGTGAGCGCGGTGTCGGCGAACTTCGCCGAAGACACCACGCTCGTCGTGATCCCGGCGGCCGCCGCGCGTTCGAACGTCGTCGGCAGCGGCTGCACCTCGCGCGGCGGCAGCGCGCCGCGGAGGTCGCCGCCGTCCACATGGCTGCTCCAGCGCAGCGCATTCAGCACGCCGGCGCCCGGCACCTCGAAGCTGTAGCCGACGAGGCCGTGCTCGCCCGACGCCAGCCCGGTGCCGATCGCGCCGAGACCGGCGGCCGTCGTCGCCGGGAATCCGACCCGCAGCGGCGACTTCGCCAGCTGGGTGAGCACGGGCGCGTCGGCGGCGTGCTCGGCCAGCAGTTCCCAGCCGAGACCGTCGATGAGCAGGACACAGGCGCTGGACGCCTCCGGCAGGCTGAGCGAGTTCGCGAACCCGTCGGCGCCGAGGGCGGAGAGCACGGACGGGACGACTTGGCCGAGATGCGGCACATCCGCCGCGACAGGCAGTTCCACCGTGCCAGCTTGCCATCCCGGCGGCCGGAAGGAGATGGGATAATGCCGGACATGCCGACTTACGCCTACCGCTGCCGCGAATGCGCCGGAACCTTCGAACTGCTGCGGCCGATGAGCGAGTCCGGTGCGCCCGCGCCGTGCCCGGAGGGCCACCAGGACACCGTCAAACTGCTGACGACCGTCGCACTGACCGGGTCGGCCTCCGGTCCCGCCCCTGTTCCCGCGGGCGGAGGCGGTTGCTGCGGAGGCGGCTGCTGCAGCTGACCCCACCCGTTCGGGTGGCCTAACGTGTGATCGCCCGAATGGCGGGCACCCTCTTCCCACCAGTCTGGAAGCTCCAGTGGTGGGAAGGGAGAAAGTCCAGTGGCCACATCAGCACTGGCGGCCGTCGACTTCGGTCAGGGCGTGTCGAGCGCCTGGAGTTCGGTCGCCACCTTCGTCCCCAAACTGCTCGCGTTCCTGGTCATCCTGTTCATCGGCTGGCTGATCGCCAAGGCGCTCTCGAAGGCCGTGAGCATGGTGCTCGAGAAGGTCGGGTTCAACCGGCTACTCGATCGCGGGGGCTTCAAACAGATGCTCGCGCGCAGCCAGTTCGACGCGTCGAACATCATCAGCAAGATCGTCTACTACGCGGTCCTCCTGATCGCCCTGCAGTTCGCGTTCGGCGTGTTCGGCCCGAACCCGGTGAGCGCGCTGCTCAACGACATCGTCGCCTGGCTGCCGCGCGCCATCGTCGCGATCATCATCGTGGTGATCGCCGGCGCCATCGCCAAGGCGGTCAAGGACCTGGTCGGCAACGCCCTCGGTGGTGTCTCCTACGGCAAGGTGCTCGCCAACATAGCCTCGGTGTTCATCTGGGGCCTCGGCGCGATCGCCGCGCTGAACCAGATCGGGGTCGCCACCGCGGTCACGCTGCCGGTGCTGATCACCGTGCTCGCCACGGTCGGCGGTATCGCCGTCGTCGGTGTCGGCGGTGGCCTCATCAAGCCGATGCAGCAGCGCTGGGAGACCTGGCTCGGCCGGGCCGAGGCGGAGATCCCCGCCGCGAAGGCGCAGGCCGAGGCCTACCAGCGCGGACGTGAGGACGCGGGCCGCTCGGGTGACGTGCCGACGGAGCGGACCACGGCCCACCAGCCGGTGTCCGCCGGGCACCACGCCGCGGAACCGGACATGCCGGCCCAGCACCAGCAGTTCCCGCCCAGCCAGGGCCCGGCGTCCCAGCACCAGGATCCCGGCCAGCGGCCCCCCGGTGGAAACATGCCCCCTCCGCCGGAGTACCGCTGACCTTCCCCGGGAGCGGGTGGGGCGTCCGGCCGCCCTACCCGTTCCCGGCCGGCTGGGTCCGCCGGTCGTCCATCGAGGCGGCCAGCGAACACACGCCGACCAGCCGCGCGGTCATCCAGTCGCTGGTGGTCCAAGCGGACAGATCGGCCGGAGCACGGAACGTCCACCCCTTGGTCTTCGCCTCGTCGAGCAGCCCTCGCGTGTAGCCGGCGAGGAGGACGACCCCGGCGACCGCCGCCGAGCCTTCGACCCCCGCCGCGAGGATGTCCCGCACCGCGGCGGAGTGCTGATCGAAGACGGCCGACAGCGCGGGCACGGCCGCCGCGGCGGCCAGCCCGGCGACACCGATCTGCTGGTGCAGCCGGGAAAGCGTGCTACGAGCCGAAGATTCCACCCAGGACGAGACCAGATCTTTCACCCGACCAGGTTAACCAGGCCAGACGATTTGTCGACATCCCGGTGACGACGATCGCAGAATTCAGCACGCCTTGAGTGCCTGATCCAGGTCGTGCCACAGGTCCTCGACGTCCTCCAGTCCCACCGACATGCGGATGAGCCGGTCGGTGACCCCCGCGCCGCGCCGGTCGTCCTCGGCGACGATCCGGTGGCTGATCGAGGCGGGGTGCTGGATGAGCGAGTCCACGCTGCCGAGGCTGACGGCCGGGGTGATCAGCCGGACCGCGCCGATGAGCGCGTGCGGATCACCCTCGACCTCGAACGCGATCAGCGGGCCGCCGACGGCCGGGTAGTGCACGGCGCTCACGTTCGCGTGACCGCGAAGCCGCTCGACGAGTTCGGCGGCCGTCGCGGACGCGGCGTTGACGCGCAGCGGAAGAGTCGAAAGGCCGCGAAGCAGCATGTATCCGGCGAGCGGGTGCAGCACCCCTCCGGTGGCGAAGCGGATCTGGCGCAGCATCCCCGCGTCTTCGGTGTTGCAAGCGACGACGCCGCCCATGACGTCGCCATGACCGCCGAGGAACTTGGTCGCGCTGTGCAGGACGAACCGGGCGCCGTGGCGTCCGGGCCGCTGGAGCACGGGAGTCGCGAAAGTGTTGTCCACCAGCACCGGGACCTCGCCCGCGGCGCGCACGATCTCGGCGATGTCGACCTCGCGCAGGGTCGGGTTCGCGGGTGTTTCGAGCAGCACCAGCCCCGTGTCGGGCCGCAGCGCCGACGCGACGCCTTCCGGATCGGCCCAGGTCACCTCGGTGCCGAGCAGACCGGACGTGAGCATGTGATCGGTGCAGCCATAGACCGGGCGGACGGCGACGACGTGCCGTTTGCCCTGCGCGACGGCGGCGAGCAGTGAGGCCGACACCGCGGCCATGCCGGTGGCGAACGCGACGGCGTCGTCGAACCCTTCGAGTTCGGCCAGCGCCTTCTCGAAGCGTTCGACGGTCGGGTTGCTCAGCCGCCCGTAGACCGGGAGCCCGGACAGCGAGCCCGAGGCGGCGAATTCGTCGATGCGGCCCGCTTCTTCGAGGCTGTCCCGCGACGGGTAGGTCGTGGACAGGTCGAGCGGAGCGGCGTGGACGCCGAGGTCCGTGAGATCGTCACGGCCGGCGTGGACGGCTCGGGTGCGCAGCGTTGCGGTCATACGCCAGATGGTGCGTTTTTCTCCGGATCTGGCGCAATATCCTCGGATATCATTCGGCGATGTCGGATTCCGTCGAACTGAGCACGGTTGATCTTCACATTCTGCGGCTTCTTCAGAACGACGCCCGGATCTCGAACAAGGATCTCGCGGCCGAGATCGGCGTCGCGCCCTCGACCTGTCTCGACCGGGTCAACCGGCTGCGCGAGCTCGGCGTGATCACCGGCCAGCGCGCGGAGGTGGACGCCGCCAAACTCGGCCGACCGCTCGAAGCGCTCCTGTTCGTCCAGGTCCGCCCGCACCGGCGGGCGCTGGTCGACTCGTTCGTCGAGCATCTGCTCGCCTTGCCCGAGGTCCGCGCCGTCTACCACCTGACCGGCCCGGACGACTTCCTCGCGCATGTCGCCACCGCTTCGGCGACCGAGCTGCAACGGCTGGTCCTCGACGAACTGACCGCCCGCGACGAGGTCGCCCGGGTGCACACGAACCTCGTCTTCCAGCACTGGAGCGGGGGACCTTTGCTACCGCCTACGCGATCCGGACCTTGAAGGGATGTGTGACGTCGGTGGGGCACGTGAAGACGTTCAGCACCCTCTGGCGGTGAAAGGACCAGCCCGCCGCCTCACCCTCGGCGACTTCGCATCCGCAGCCGACCTCGTGCTCCTCCGAGGCCAGCGCGATCGTCTGCCGCAGTTCGGCGCCGCATTCCCGGCAGCCCAGCTCGTGCCGATCGGTCGCGTCCCAGGCGGTCCAGCCGCCGATCTTCGAGTACTGGTCCAGCTCCGGCCAGCCCTCCGGGTCGTCGCCCGCGCCCTCGGGAATGCCGAGCGCGGCGCGGGTCTCCGCCGGGAAGTCGCAGAGCCGGGGCAACTCGTCGATCGAGCAAGGTTCGAAAACGCAGGGATCCGGCACGTAGGCGGCCTTGGCACCGTCAGGAGCGGGAGGCGGGACAGTGATGTCCTTGATGTCCGTGATGTCCCGCACCTCGCCCGAATCACGCCAGACCAGCCGCACCGCGGGACCCTGGTGATGCGGGCTGTCGTGCTCCATCGGGCAGAACAGGATCTGCAGGACGTCGGTGCCCTCCGGGAACGGCAGCTCCGGGAAGTCGTCGCGGAAGAACTGCGCCGCGACGACCATCACCGGGACCGGCTTGTCGAGCCGATGCCCGCCCGCCCACGCGTCGTCGGACGCGTCCGGGTCGGGCGGCCAGGTCACCGGGCACTCCGGCCACGGCTCGTCCGACGGCCAGAGCAGCGGGCCGCCGAAGTGGCTTTCGTCCGGACCGGGGATTCCGGGCGCGGGATGCAGCCGGATGGCCGTCCGGACCAGGTCGTTCAGGCCGGGGATGGGCACCCCGTCGTAGGTGAGCTGACGCACTCCCGGGAGCTTAGAGGTCCGGCAGCGGATCTTCAGGTTCAGCGCCGTCCCGCAGGATCTCCGCGTCGGCGGCGTGGACGACCGAGATGTACTCGTCGTCGATCTCGTAGTCGACGCCGTTGAACTTGAACCACGGGACGGTCGACGTGTCGACCGGTCCGATCCGGTGGTTCCGCAGGCTCGTCGCGACCACCCGTTTCGGGGTCTTCCGGCTCAGGTACCCGGTGGTGAGGACCGTGATCGTCTTGCGGGTCACCGCGAAGAACACGCTGGGATTGGTACTGCCCAGGATGTCGGCGGGGAACACGTAGTGGATCTCGTCGTCCGGATCGAGGAGTTCCTTGATCCGCTTCCTGACCCCCGAGGAAACCGGCATGGCACCCAAGTTACCGGGCCGAGTAGTCCTTGAATCCCTTTCCGGTCTTCCGGCCGAGCCGCCCGGCGGTCACGAGGTGTTCCAGCAGCGGAGCGGGCGCGAAGCCCTCTTCGCGGAACTCGTTGAACAGGGTCCGCTGGATCGCCAGCGAGACGTCCAGCCCGACGACGTCGAGCAGTTCGAACGGGCCCATCGGCAGCCCGCAGCCCACCTTCATCGCGGTGTCGATGTCGTCGGCCTCCGCGTAGTGCGCTTCGAGCATCTTCACCGCGTCGTTCAGGTACGGGAACAGCAGCGCGTTGACGATGAACCCGGCCCGGTCACCGCAGTGCACGGGATGCTTGCCCACGGCCGCGCAGACGGCGTCGACGGTCGCGATCACGTCGGGCGCGGTGGCGATGGTCGAGACGACCTCGACCAGTTTCATCACCGGCGCCGGATTGAAGAAGTGCACGCCGACCACGTCCGAAGGCCGCGAAGTGGCGGCCGCGCATTCGATGACCGGCAGGGACGACGTCGTCGTGGCCAGGACCGCGCCCGGCTTCACGACGTCGTCGAGCGCGGCGAAAACCGCCTGTTTGACGGCCAGGTCTTCGGCCACCGCCTCGACCACGAGGTCGACGTCGGTCAGTTCCTCGAACTCCACCGCCGGCGAGATCCGGCCGAGCGCGGCGGCGGCGTCCTCCTCGGACAGCCTGCCCTTGACGACGGCCTTGTCCAGCGACTTCTTCACCCTCGCGACCGACGCCGCGGCCTTCTCCGCGCTCCGCGCCCGCAGGATGACCTCGTAACCGCGTTTCGCGAACACCTCGACGATGCCCGTCGCCATGGTCCCGGTCCCGACGACGCCGACCTTGCGCACCTCACGAGGCACCACTGCGTCCACTGTGTTCACGGTGTCCACAACGGACTTCGTGACCGCGTCGGTCACCGTCGGCGAATCGGGTTCGTCATAGGTGTAGAAACCCCGGCCCGTCTTCCGGCCGAGCAGCCCGGCGGTGATCATCTGCTTCAGCAGCGGTGCCGGCGCGTGCAGCCGGTTACGCGACTGGTGGTACATCGTGTCGAGGATCTCGTACGCGGTGTCCAGCCCGATGAGGTCGAGCAAAGCCAAGGGCCCCATGGGATATCCGCAACCGAACCGCATCGCCGCGTCGAGGTCCTCACGCGTGGCGTAGCGCTGCTCGTACATCCGCACGGCGTGGTTGAGGTACCCGAAGAGCAGGGCATTGGCGATGAACCCGGCGCGGTCGCCGATCACCACCGGGGTCTTGCCGAGGCGTTCGGCGAACGCGACGACGTCGGTGACCACCTCGGGTTCGGTGACGACGGTACGGACGATCTCGACCAGCTTGAGAATCGGCGCCGGGTTGAAGAAATGCATCCCGACGACCTTGCCCGGCCGCGCGGTGTGCACACCGATCTCGGTGATCGACAGCGACGAGGTGTTCGAGACGAAGATCGTGTCCGGGCCGGTGATCTTGTCCAGCTGGGCGAATACGTCGGATTTCGCTTCGAGGTTCTCCGGGATCGCCTCGATGACCAGGTCCACATCGGACAGTTCGGTCAGCGACGTGGTGTAGCGGATCCGGTCCAGCAGCGCGCTCCGGCCGTCGGCGTCGAGTTTGCCGCCGGTCACCGCCCGTTCGGTCGAATGCTCCAGATGACCCCGGCCGCGGTGGACGCCGTCGTCGTCGATCTCCACCGCCACGACGGACACGCCGCTCCGCGCGAGCACCTCGGCGATCCCGGCACCCATGGTGCCGAGACCGATGACTCCCACACTCGAGATTTCCCGCGCCACAACCGGCCTCCGGAGGTTACTCGCTGGTAGTTTCTCCGATCGTGCCATGCCGGGGCGTGGAAAGCAGCGGCTGTCACCCTCCGAATCGAGTAAGTGTCACTCACGGACGAGAGCCGAAGGACGCTTTCCCCGTATGCGAGCCTTCACCGCGGGTCCGATGCAAGGAAAGGTCCTTTCCTGGCAAATTTTGCAAGGAAAGAGCCTTTCCTTGCATCAGGCGAGGGATCAAGGGACCTTTGCTACCGCCCGGCGGCCAGGGCCAAGTACATGAAGGCCCCCATCACGGCGCTAGACGCAATGAAGGGGGCCTTCATGTACTTGGGCTGCTGCGAAAGCCGGACCTCAGCTCACTCGCCGAAGTTCCGGTCGACGAGATCCTTGACCTTGGCGAGGGCTTCCTCGGCCTGCGCGCCCTTCGCGCGGACCTCGATCCGGTCACTCTGACGGGCACCGAGCGCCATCAGCGCGAGCACGCTGTTGGCGTCCGCGGTCTCGTCGCCGAGCCGCACGGTGACCTGCGCGTCCAGCCCCGCGATGCTCCGGACCAGTACGGCGGCGGGCCGCGCGTGCAACCCGACGTCGTTCCGCAGCGTGAGTTCGACACTGCTCTCGCCGTCCTGCGAGCCTTCGTCGAACGTCAGGTCCGGCGGCGCGCCCGCCGACGCGGCCGCTCCGGCGACGGCCTCGCGGTCCGCCCCGCCCTGCGCCGCGACGGCGGCGGCGATCGCGCCCTCGACCAGCGGCGCGTCCACGACGACCGCGGCCGACGGATCGGCGAGCGATTCGACGGCCAGTTCCGCGGTCATCTGCGCGCTGCCCAGGTCGTACAGCAGGACGACGCCCGCACCCGAATCGGCGCGCTGTGTCGCGGCGACGACCTCGTCGTAGTCCGTCCCGATCCCGCCGTCGGCCAGGCCGCCCGCCGCCGAGATGGTGACGTCCGGCGCCATCTGCGCGGCGAGTTCCGCGAGTCCTTCGGCGAGTTTGGCGCTGTGGGAGACGAGCACGATTCCGACGCTCACTTGGCGGCCTCCGCGAAGGCGCGCAGCAGCAACGCCGTCGAACGGGCGCCGGGGTCCATATGCCCCTTGGCCCGCTCGCCGAGGTACGAGGCCCGGCCCTTGCGGGGCACGAGTTCCACAGTGGACTCGGCGCCCTTGTCCGCGGCGTCCGCCGCCGCGGACAGGATCTCCGCGATGCCGGATCCGGAGGCTTCCTCGGCGGCGGAGACGGCGGGGATCAGGGCGTCGACCATGGTCGCGTCTCCCCCGACGGCCTTGCCTCGCGCCTGCACTCCTTCGAGTGCCGCGCGCAGGGCCTCGACGAGCAGCGGACCGTCCACTTCGGCCGCGTCGCCCAGCTTGACCGACGCGCGCAGGAAGGCCGTGCCGTACAACGGGCCCGCCGCGCCACCGACCTTCGAGATCAACGTCGTGGCGGCGAGCTTCGCGACCGCGGCGGGGGTTTCCGGGGTGGCGGTGTCCAAAGCGGACACGATGGCACCGAATCCGCGGTCCATGTTCTCGCCGTGGTCGGCGTCGCCGATCGCGCGGTCGAGGTCGACCAGTTCGGCTCGATGCTCGGCGATCACCGCGGCCGCCGCCCGCAAGGCGGCGGCGAGTGTCTCGGCGGTGCAGGCCATCAGACTCCCCACCTCAGGGCCGGGGTGTTCACCGGCGCGTCCCACAACTCGGTCAGCTCGTCGTCCAGTTTCAGCAACGTCAGGCTCATCCCCTGCATCTCGAGGCTGGTGATGTACGGCCCCACCAGGCGCCGTTCGACCACGATCCCACGCTCGGCCAGCAGCCGCTCGGCGATCCCGTGTGCCAGGTACAGCTCGACCAACGGGGTACCGCCCATCGAGTTCGTGAACAGCAGGACCTTGTCACCCTCCGCGAAGGGCAGGTCCGTGACCACCGCTTCCACCATGCGCGCGACCAGTTCGTCCGCCGTCACCACCGCGGTCCGCTCGATACCGGGCTCGCCGTGGATGCCGATGCCGAACTCGATCTCGTCGTCGGCGAGGTCGAAACTCGGCTCGCCCGCGTGGGGCACGGTCGGCGCGGTGAGCGCGACGCCGATCGACCGGACCTGGCCGATCACCTTGCGCGCCAACGCTTCCACCGAATCGAGCGGGGCGCCTCGTTCGGCGGCGGCACCGGTGATCTTTTCCAGCAGCACCGTGCCGCCGACCCCGCGACGGCCGGCGGTGTAGGTGGAGTCCTTGACCGCGACATCGTCGTCGATCACCACGCTGCGCACGTCCAGCCCTTCGGCGGCGGCGAGTTCCGCGGCGGTCTCGAAGTTGAGGACGTCGCCGGTGTAGTTCTTCACGATCAGCAACGCGCCCGCGTCCCCGGTGGTGGCCTTGACCGCGGCCTCCACGGCGTCCGGCGGCGGCGAGGTGAACACCGCGCCCGGGACGGCGGCCGCGAGCATGCCCCGCCCGACGAACCCACCGTGCAGCGGTTCGTGCCCGGAGCCGCCGCCGGAGATCACCGCGACCTTGCCCGCCACGGGCGCGTCCACCCGCACCACGAGCGCCGGGTCGTCCTCCACACGCAGGACGTCCGCGTGCGCCGCGGCGAGTCCGCGCAAGGATTCCGCGACCACCGTCTTCGGGTCGTTGATGATCTTCTTCAAGGTGGCCTCCGGCACGTCGGCGGGTGGGGTGTCCCCTTCCTACCTCGCGCGGCCGGATGCCGCCAGCGTCAGGGCTTCGGCAGCTTGGAGATCACCGATCCGGCGACCTTGGCCGCCTTGCCGCACGACGCCGCTTCGTCCTTCTTCTCGTCGTAGTTCTTGTAGTTGACGCTGACGATCTCGACCTCGTCGTCCGCCCACGGCTTGTGCTGCCACTCGATCTTGCACTCGGCGTCGCTGCCGGTGCCGACCTTCTGGTAGACGGCGACGCCGTCGATGTCGACCTTCTTGTTCCCGTCGCGTTCCGCCGGCGGAAGGCCGCGGCGGAAGCCGATCGAGATCCGCGGATTGGAGCCCGGTGTCCAGTCGCAGGAGTGGAAGGTGGTCAGCGTGGTCGCGCCGTGCGGCACCACCTCGCTGAGGACGGCGGGGTCGGCGGCGGTGCACGGATCGACACCGGTGAGCGTGCCCGCGACGGCCGGGTATTTCGCCGGTGACGCGTGCAGGCTCTTCACGGCCTTCGCGGCCACCGCACGGCCTGTCGCACACGGGTCACCGCCGTCGTAGGTGACCGAGAAGCTGATCCCGCGCTCGGGCTTGCGCAGGGTCATGATGCCGACGTCGCAGCTCTTCCCGTCCTTGTCCTTCCGCTCGATCTGCGGCAATCCCTCGACCGCCGAAACGGTGACGCCGTTGCTCGAGAGATAGGTGGACGCACCGATTTCGACCCGGACCGTGAGTTCCTTGCCTCCGGCGTCGACGGCCTTCGTGCGGCAGGTGCCGAACGAGCTGAGGTTCGCCGTCGGCTCCTCCGGCGTGCCGAGGCTGCTCAGCACCTCCTTGCTCACCAGCCCGCACGGGTCGACCGAGCGCAGC
The DNA here is from genome assembly GCF_046548895.1 of Amycolatopsis sp. cmx-4-54. Classification (NCBI taxonomy): domain Bacteria; kingdom Bacillati; phylum Actinomycetota; class Actinomycetes; order Pseudonocardiales; family Pseudonocardiaceae; genus Amycolatopsis; species Amycolatopsis sp. cmx-4-54. Next base: position 345,997 of record NZ_JAEBEJ010000007.1, on the reverse strand, counting down.
ACCGCCGGGGTGACCGCGGGATCGTTGATCTCCCCGTCGGGCACCGAGCCGGAACCGGCTTCGGCGGCGACGGTGGTCCGGGCGAAGTTGGACTTGCCGAGGTTCTGACCGCAGGCCGACAGCGCGCCGAGCGCGGCCACCAGGGCCAGCACGGACGCGATCCGGCGACGTCGAGCGTTGAACAGCACGAAGTGCACGGTAGCCGGAGCTCCTCGCCGGTGTCCGGACAACCCGGCTATTCGCCACCCTCGCCGTCGGTGCTCGGCGGCACCACGATGGGGCGCAGCTTCGCCCACAGCATGAACAGCGCCGCGAACACCAGCATGCCGATACCCGCCCACAGATTGATGTTGACGTCGGCGGCCTTGGCCAGCTCCTCGTCGGTGGTGAACCAAAGCCCCATGATCGTGAGCACCAGCCCGTAGCCGCCGATGAGCAGCGCGATGATCAGCCGGATGTCGAAGACGCCGGCCTTCTTGGGAGCTTGCGACGCAGCCATCTCCGGCCTCCTAGAAGACGATGTTGAGCACGATGGTCAGGATCAGCACGATGCCCGCGAGCAGCCCCGGCTTGCGGTACCAGCCCGCGTCGTCGCCGGTCTCGTCGTGCTTCAGCGACTCCTTCGGGGTGAGGGAGTAGACGAGGCCGACCAGCTGGGCCTCCGGCTTCGGCGCGGTGGCGAGCGAGACCCCGACGCTGACCGCGATGTCGACGACGAACGCGGTACCGGCGGCCACGAAGCTGATGCCCTGCCCGGTGAGCCCGAGGACCCCGGCCTGCGACAGCAGCCACACGGTGATCGCGGAGGCGGTACCGGACACGAGGCCGACCCAGCCCGCCGTCGGCGTCATCCGCTTCCAGAACATGCCGAGGATGAAGGTGGCGAACAGCGGCGCGTTGAAGAAGGAGAACAGGTCCTGCAGATAGGTCAGGATGTTCCCGGAGTTCGACGCGATGAACGCGGTGCCGATCGCGAGCACGGTCCCGACCGCGGTGACCAGGCGGCCGAGCCGCAGGTAGTAGCCGTCCGACTCGTTCTTCTTCACGTACGACTGCCAGATGTCGTAGGTGAACACGGTGTTGAACGAGCTCAGGTTCGCGGCCATGCCCGCCATGAACGAGGCGAGCAGACCGGCGAGCGCCACCCCGAGCATGCCGTTGGGCAGCAGGTCGCGCATCAGCAGCAGGATCGCGTTGTTCGCGGTCACGCCACTGGGCGCCTCGCCGCCGTCGAGCAGGATCTGCTTGTCCTGGACGTACTCGGAAACGGTGACCGCGGCGATCATGCCGGGGATGATGACGATGAACGGGATCAGCATCTTCGGGAAGGCACCGATGATCGGCGTCCGCCGCGCGGCCGACATGCTCTTCGACGCCATCGCGCGCTGGACCTCGACGAAGTTCGTCGTCCAGTAGCCGAAGGACAGCACGAAACCGAGACCGAAGACGAGACCGAGGACCGAAAGGAAGCTGTTGCCGAAGCCGGTGAGGTTGTCACCCGGCCAGGAGGACAGCTGCGCGTCGCCGCCGGGGCTCGCGCTGACCTTGTCGACCAGGCCCTGCCAGCCGCCGACCTTCACCAGACCGACGATGGTCAGCGGCAGCAGCGCCGCGACGATCACGAAGAACTGCAGGACCTCGTTGTAGATCGCGGCGGAGAGGCCGCCGAGCGCGGTGTAGGAGAGCACGACCGCGGCCGCGACGATGATCGACACCCACAGCGGCCAGCCGAGCAGGAGGTTCACCACGCTGGCGAGCAGGAACAGGTTCGCGCCGGCGATGAGGATCTGCGCGCTCGCGAAGCTGATGCCGTTGACCAGGTGGGCGGGTTTGCCGAACCGGCGGAGCATGAACTCCGGGACACTGCGGACCTTCGAGCCGTAGTAGAACGGCATCATCACGATGCCGAGGAACAGCATCGCCGGGATCGCGCCGATCCAGAAGTAGTGGACGGTCGGCAGACCGTAGAGCACGCCGTTGGCCGACATGCCCATGATCTCGACCGCGCCGAGGTTCGCCGAAATGAAGGCGAGACCGGTGACCCAGGCGGGCAGGGAGCGGCCGGAGAGGAAGAAGTCGAGGCTGCTCGAAACCGACCTTCGCGCCATGTACCCGATGCCGAGCACCAGCGCGAAATAGAAGGCGAGCAGGACGTAGTCGATCGGACTTGCGTCGAGCCGCAGGTTCGCATCGGCCAGCACGTGCAACCGACTCACCTCCATAGTGAAAATGTCCACGAGAAACGCCTGGATCACGTCAATCGCGGACCATACTGCATGGATTCAGGAGCGGCAGTGCGGGTGGGCGGCGACCGCCCCGACGTGTCTGTTTCGGGACAATTCTTGACAATTCCTGTCCGGTCGCCGGAGGCTTCAAGACAACTGCAGGAAGCAACGGCACCGCCCCCGGGTGGGACGACCGGGTCGCCGGTGGGCGGGCGAGTTCCGCCCAGCGCAGCCGCCGCCATCCGGGACCGGGATACCCGGCGGTCCGCCATGCTCCCGGAAAAGGGCCGCTCCGTCGCCGGAACGGCCCCTTCCCGTGACCGGCGGGGGTCTACCGGTCCGTGGGCAGGCCCACTTCGCCGTCCTCCTGGATCAACCGGGCGAGGACGTCGTCCGGCAGGTACGTGCGGTGCGGGTAGCCCGAGCCCCACGAGTTGAGGAACGGCACGGCGCCGAGTTCGTCGGCACGCGGGTTGCCCAGCACCTCGTGCACCTCGTCGACCGACGTCGCCCAGCGATAGGCATGGAGGCCGTTTTTGACGTCGGGCGTGTAGGCGGCCCGCTCGACGTGGTCGTCGTCGGTGTAGGTCTCCGACCACGGGACGTGACCCAGTTCGAGCAGGACCTCGGCCGCCGCGCGGACGGACGTGCCGTTGTTGTCACCGGGGTTGGTCTCGCCCCATTCGTCACGCAGTTTCGACTGGTCCCACAGCCACCGCGCGGCGTACAGGTCGCCGTTGAACATCGTCATGCAGCGCGACCAGCCGAAGCCGACGCAGGCGCCTTCCTTGCCCTGGTCGTAGAAGGCGTACTGGGCGTCGCCGTCGGTCGATTCACCGGGTTCGAGGCAGACACAGTGCCCGCCGCGGATCCTGGTGAGCGATTTCGCGCCGCCTTTCGCGACGAAGAATTCGCCGGACTTCTCGTCCTTCTCGGGTACGTCGAATTCCTTGTACCAGTTGACACCGATGACGACCGGCGACCGGGTGGGCCGGTCCTCGGTGGCCAGCGCGGTCAACGGATAGCGCTCGACGTGGCGCCAGTCGTCCGGGACGAACCGGCCGAGACGGCCGTCCGCCGGGTCACTGCCGATCGGGCGATAACGCATGGGATCCTCCTATCCCTCATCCCACCGGAATACCGCCGGCGAGTTCATTGCGGCACGATCTTTTCCAGAAACTTCCGTGCGGCCTCGCGCCCGCTTTCGAAGAGGCGCTTCTTCTCCTCTTCGCCGAGCCCGAAGTCGACGGCGGAAACCCCGGTCGTGTCGACGTACACCGTCCGCCGGTTCACACCTTCCTCGTGCAACCGGTAACGATTCCAGTCCGACAGCAGGGTTTCGAGCGAACCGATGGCGATCCGCAACGCGCTCTTCACCGGTTCGTCCTTGCCGCCCGCGGGTTCCCCGGACAGCTTCACGCCCCAGGTCGGCCACCGCGGCTTCTTCGCGTCGGTCCGGTCGAAGACGGTGATCGGGAAGTTCGACAGCAGGCCGCCGTCGACCCACGTGACGGTGCCCTCGGGGTGGACGTCGAACTGCACCGGCCGGAAATAGAGCGGGATCGACATCGACGCGCGAACCGCGTCGACGATCTTCTCCGCACCGGGATCGCGGCCGTACTGGGAATAATCCCAAGGCAACCGGACGAGTACGCGGCGGGTCAGGTCACTGACGTGAACCACGAGCGAATACCGTTGGTATGGAAGCAAAGTACCTTCGGGATCCTCGATGGCGAGATCAGCGAAAGTGCGCACGCCGACCTCTTCCAGCAACGGGGTGAGCCATTCGGTGAGATAGTCACCGGAGTGCATCCCGTCGTGCAGGAGCAGATCGGCGCCGTCCCCGATCGGTCCGGCGACCTTGTCGAGCAGGGACTGGTCCTGGAAACGGCGGCAGTCCAAATCGTTCATCACCGCTTCCAGACCGCCGAGATCCTTCCCCGCCTTCTGATACGCCGCGACCAGTGTCGCGACGATCGCACCCGCGCTCGTGCCGGCGATCCGGGGGAACGCGTAACCGGCTTCGTGCAACTCCAGTACCGCGCCCAGCAGCCCGATGCCTTTGACGCCGCCGCCTTCCAGCACGAGATCGACGTTCTTCCGAGAATCAGCCATGGCCCATCACCCCTGCACCCGCGACCGCCGTATGTCGGCGGTACCCCTCGCGGAAATCGAGTGTGACACAGCGCGAGACCGGCCAATCCGGCGTTCACCCGAATGGCACGGAAATAGCTGGTTCTTTTGCCGGAGAACACGAGTTCGTTAATTTCTCGCGCCCTTTAGGGCATTCTGTGGCGCGGGAAAGAATGCAGATACCCGAATGATGGACTCGATTCGATATCGGCTGTTCACCGTGCCGCAGTGCAGCGACTGCCAGGGCCCGCGGTGTCCGTGAAGGACTCCTTGAGGGACCCAGGGTCCCTCAAAGTCCCCCTCACCCGTGATGGCTCCCCAGCTGCGTGAAGCCGAAGAAACTCGACCTTCATGTACTTGAGCTGCTCAGAAGAGGCGGAACTCGTCCGACTCGATGCCGCGCAGCGCGTCGTAGTCCAGCGTGAGGCACCGGATACCCCGGTCCTCGGCCAGCACCCGCGCCTGCGGTTTGATGATCTGCGCCGCGAAGACACCCTGCACCGGCGCCAGCAGCGGGTCGCGATTGAGCAGTTCGAGGTACCGCGTGAGCTGCTCGACGCCGTCGATCTCGCCGCGCCGTTTGATCTCGACGGCGACACTGGCCCCGTCGGCGTCGCGGGCCATGATGTCGACCGGCCCGATCGCGGTCGGGAACTCGCGCCGCACCAAGGTGTAGCCGTCGCCGAGAGTCTTGATGTGCTCGGCGAGCAGTTCCTGCAGGTGCGCCTCGACGCCGTCCTTCTGCAATCCCGGTTCCGCGCCGAGTTCCTGGGCGTGATCGTGGAAGATCTCGTCGATCGTGATGACGAGCTTCTCCCCCTGCTTGTTCTCGACGATCCACAGCTTGCCGTCCTCGATCAGCCAGCACGGCGGGCTCATCCAGTTCAGCGGCTTGTAGGCGCGGTCGTCCGAGTGCACGGACACCGAGCCGTCGGCCTTCACGAGCAGCAGCCGGGTGGCCATCGGCAGATGGGCGGTCAGACGGCCGGCGTAGTCGACCTGGCAGCGAGCGATCACAAGGCGCACCACGCGAGGGTAGGACAAGCACGGCGATACTGTGCGCATGGACCCCGTACAGCGTGTCAGCTCCCGTGAGGTGTACCGGAACAACTGGATGACCCTGCGCGAGGACACCGTCCGGCGGCTCGACGGTTCCGAGGGGATCTACGCCGTCGTCGACAAACCGACCTGCGCCGTGGTGATCCCGTTCGACGGCGCCGGGTTTCACCTGGTCGAGCAGTTCCGTTATCCGGTCGGGATGCGGCGCTGGGAGTTCCCGATGGGCACCGCGCCCGAGCCGGCCGATGTCCCGCCGCTCGAACTCGCCGCCCGCGAGCTACGGGAGGAGACCGGGCTCATCGCGAGCTCGATGACCGACCTCGGCAAGACCCATGTCGCGCCCGGGTTTTCCAGCCAGCGCGGGCACGTGTTCCTCGCCACCGATCTCACGCAGGGTGAAACCCAGCGCGAGGTCGAGGAGCAGGACATGCGGACGGCGTGGTTCGAGCGCGGCGAGTTCGAGAAGATGATCGCTTCGGGCGACATCACCGACGCACAGACGCTGGCCGCCTACACGTTGCTGCTCCTGCGCGAGCGCGTTCTCTGAACTCAGTCGGGCCAGACCGGCGAACGCTTCTCCAGGAAGGCCGCCATCCCCTCACGCGCCCCGGGCAGCTGCGAAGCCGAAGCCATCACTTCCAGTGCCAGCGCGTAGGCGTCGGCCTCGGGCCGGTCCAGCTGCGCGTAGAGGGTCTGCTTGCCCATCGCCTTGCTGGCCCGGCTCCCTCGCGTCGCCCGTCCGAGCAGCGAAGCGACGGCTTCGTCCAGCGAGTCGTCCGGTACGACGCGGTTCACCAGGCCCCAGTCCAGCGCGGTCGCGGCGTCGACGACGTCGCCGGTGAGCGCCAGTTCCATCAGGCGTTTCCGCCCGATCGCGCGCGCCACCGGCACCGCGGGCGTGTGGCAGAACCAGCCGCCCTTGCCACCGGGAAGGGCGAAGCCGGCGGACTCCGCGGCGACGGCGAGGTCGCACGAGGCCACCAGCTGGCAGCCCGCCGCGGTCGCGAGCCCGTGCACCCGCGCGACGACGACCTGCGGGACGGACTGCATCGTCCCCATCAGGTCCGTGCACAGCCGCAGCAGCTCGCGCACGCCCATCAGGTCGCGCGCGGCGACGTCGCCGAAGTCGTGTCCCGCCGAGAAAACCGGCCCGGCGCCTGCCAGGACGATCCCGGTGGCGTCGGTTTCCCCGGCCTCGCGGAACGCCGCGAGCAGCTCGGCGAGGTGGTCCGCCGACAGTGAGTTGCGCCGCGCGGCGCGGTTCATGGTGATCGTGACGGTGTCACCGTCCCGTTTCACGAGGATGTGCTCGTACTCGGCCATGCTTCGACGGTAACCGACCGGAACGTCCGGCGATACGAATCGGGCCCGACACCGACGTCGGCCCGGAGCCGTCGTCGCAGGTTGGCGGCGGTGCCGAGGCCGGATCGCTGCGCGACCCGCTCGACCGGGAGTTCGGTGGTCTCCAGCAGCCGCCGCGCGAGCCGCACCCGCTGCGCGCGGAGCCACCGGCCCGGTGTCACGCCGGTGGCGGCCGCGAACTCGCGGTGGAAGGTCCGCTCGCTCAGCCCGGCGTGCCCGACGAGGTCGTCGACGCCGATGTCGTCGGCGATCCGCTCCAGCGCCCAGTCCATTGTGGACGATACACTCGGCCGCGACGGCTTGGGCGGCAACGGGTTGTCGACGTACTGCCGCTGTCCTCCTTCCCTCGCGGGCGGCATCACCAGCCGCCGTGCCAGGGCCGCGGCGACCTCGGCGCCGTGATCGCGGCGCACCAGATGCAGGCAGAGATCCAGCCCGCCCACCACTCCGGCGGAGGTCAGGACGTCACCCTCGTCGGTGAACAGCACGTCCCGCTGTACGACGGCGTCGCGAGCGGCGGCTTCGAGGTCGTCCAGCAGCCGCCAGTGCGTGGTCACGGACCGGCCGTCGAGCAATCCGGCCGCGGCGAGCGTGAAGGCCCCGGAACACAGCGACGCCACGGTGATGCCCGCCCGGTGCGCCTTGCGCAGCGCGGCGACGGCGGCCGCGGGCACCTCGGCGTGCGGATCCACCCGGCCGGGCACGAGGACGAGATCGCAGCCCGCCAGCCCGCTCAACCCGTGCGTGGCCTCGATCCGGCCGAACGGATGGACGGCGATCGAGCCGCGGCCGGCCGCGCAGAGCCGGACTTTGAAGGGACCGATACCGCTGTCGGTCCGGTCGACACCCCAGACCTCACCGATCACGCCCAGGTCGAAGGCCCGGCTGCCCGGCAGCAGGAGCACACCCACGGTTCGCATGGCAGGAAAGTACCGCATCGCGCTTCTTCTGCCACTCCCCCTTCGATGACGATGCGCGTGAAGCTCGAAGCCATGACCACTGAGAACAAGGCCCTGCTCGTGATCGACGTCCAGCGCGGCTTCGACAAACCCGTCTGGGGTCCGCGCAACAACCCCGGCGCGGAGGCCAACATCAAGGCGCTCGTCGACGCCTACCAGGAGCGCGGGCTGCCGGTCGTGCTCGTGCACCACGACTCCGTGAAACCCGGCTCGTCGCTGCGACCGGGGCAGGAGGGCAACCACTTCAAACCCGAACTCGACGGCGTGCGCGCGGATCTGGTGTTCGGCAAGAAGGTCAACTCGGCCTTCCACGGCGACATCGATCTCGACGGGTGGCTGAAGACCCGCGGCATCACGTCGTTCGTGCTCGCCGGTATCCAGACGAATTTCTGCTGCGAGACCACCGCGCGCGTCGGCGGAAACCTCGGCTACGACGTGACTTTCGCGCTCGACGCCACCTTCACCTTCGACCTCGCCGGGCCGGACGGCAGCGTCCTGACCGCCGACGAACTGTCCAAGGCGACCGCGACGAACCTGCACGGCGGCGGGTTCGCCACGGTCACCTCGACGAAGGAGATCCTGACGAGCCTTTGAGAGCGGCGGGCCGGATGGGTCACCGTCGTCGTGAGTGATAAGTGTCGTTCTAACGACACTTACCACTCACGACCACCGGTACCGACATCTCTCCGCCGCGGCTCTCCTCACGCCCGGTCGATCACCGCCTTGAGGAACCGCCGCGTCCGGTCGTGATCCGGGTCGTTGAACAGCTTCTCGGGCGTCGCGTCCTCCAGCACCTGCCCCTGGTCGAACATCATCACCCGATCCGAAACATCGCGCGCGAACTGCATTTCGTGCGTGACACAGAGGATCGTGATGTCGGTGGACGCCGCGATCTCGCGCAGCACGCGCAGGACGTCGGCGACCAGTTCCGGGTCGAGCGCCGAGGTCACCTCGTCCAGCAGCAGCACGTCCGGCCGCATCGCGAGCGCGCGGGCGATCGCGACGCGCTGCTGCTGGCCGCCGGAAAGCTGCGTGGGGTGCGCGTCCTTCTTGTCCGTGAGCCCCACCATTTCCAGCAGTTCGGCGGCCCGCGCCTCGGCCTCGTCCTTGGCGACGCCGAGCGAATGGATCGGCGCCTCGGTGATGTTGCGCAGCACGTTCATGTTGGGGAACAGGTTGAACTGCTGGAACACCATGCCGATCCGCTTGCGCGCCTCCCGCAGGTGCTTCTCGTCCGCGGGGACCAGCTTTTCGTCGCGTTTCCGATGACTCAGGTAGTCGCCGCACACCTCGATCGTGCCGCCGTCGACCTTCTCCAGTGTCATCAGCAGCCGCAGGATCGTCGTCTTCCCGGACCCGCTCGGCCCGATCAGCGAAACGAACTCCCCCGGTGCGACGGTGAAATCGAGGTCCCGCAGCACGACGTGGTCCCCGTAGGACTTGACCACCTGCGAGAACCGGATCATCGGGGAATCAACTGTGGGCGGCACGTCGCTCCAACCTTCTCACCAGAATCGAAGCCGGCAGGCTCACCAGCAGGAACAGCACCCCGGCCAGGGTGTACGGCTCGACGACGCGGAACGTGTCGGCGCCGACCTCCTTCGCCCTCGCGAGGACGTCGACGACGCCGATCGCCAGCAGCAACGGGGTCTCCTTGAACATCGAGATCGTGTAGTTGCCGAGCGCGGGCAGCACCCGCGGCACCGCTTGCGGCAGGACGACCGCCGTCCACACCCGCGACCGCGGGAGGTTCAGCGCGGTCGCGGCCTCCCACTGTCCTTTCGGGACGGCCTCGATCCCGGCACGGTAGACCTCGGCCGCGTACGTCGCGTAGTGCACGCCGAGCGCGATGACACCGGTGGCGAACGGGGACAACGTCATGCCGCCCACCGGCTGGATCACGTAGTAGAGAACGAACACCTGGATCAGCAGCGGCGTGCTGCGGACGAACTCGATGAACAACCGGATCGCCTGGGACAGCACGGGAATCCCGGTGCGGTGGAGCAACGCGAACACCAGGCCGAGCACGTATCCGACCAGCGAGGCGAGCAGGGTGATCTCGACGGTGACGAGAAGCCCTTCCAGCAGAAGGGGAATCGAATCGAAGGCCGATTTCCAGCTCCAGTCCATCACACACCTCCCGCGGTGGCCGTCATCTTGGCCGGGGCCCGGCCGAGGCGCCGCGCGGCGAGCCGTTCCAGCAGCCGCATCCCGCTCGTGACCAGCAACGCGAGCAGGAGGTAGAGCACGAGTTCGGTACCGTAGATCCAGCCGATCTCGGCACTGAACACCGGCCGCAGCAGTTCACCTTGGCGGGCCATCTCCGGGACCCCGATGAACGACAGCAGGGCGGTGCTCTTCAGCAACTGGATGAAGAGATTGTTGAACGGTGGCAGCATTTCCGCGAACGCCTGCGGGAGGATCACCCGCCGCATCCGCTGGGCCGGGCTCAGGTTGAGCGCGATAGCGCCCTCGAACTGCGCGCGCGGGACCGAGTTCACCGCACCGCGGACGATCTCCGCGCCATAGGCGCCGTGGTTGAGGCCCAGCACCAGGATCCCGGCGAACATCGGCACCAGCTGGAGGCCGACCAGCACCGGAAGCACGAAGTAGAGCCAGAACAGCTGGACGACTTCCGAGGTGCCGCGGAAGATCTCTACGTAGAACCGGGAAATCCCCCGCACCGGCCGGGACGGGGATCTCAGCGCCAGCCCGGCGGCCAGCGAGAGCACCACGGTGAGCGCGATCCCGCCGAGCGCCGCGGTGACGGTCGCGGTCAGTCCACTGAGGACGGACGTGATGATATGCGATACCGACGAGGACATGTGGTTCGCCCGTCACACCGCGCAGAGTGTCTCGGTGGCGACGCCGGGTTTCGGCAGGTTGTCCGCCGAGAACCCGAACGGCGTCACGATCCTGGTCCATTCGCCGCTGTCCTGCAACTTCTTGAGTTCGGCGTTGAACGCCTCGCGCAACGGGTTGTCGTCCTTGCGGAAGACGAAGGCACCGGCGGACACGACCGGTTTGCCGTCCTTGATCGGATCGAAGCCCGGCGTGACTTCGGCCGCCGCACCGGGACTCTTCGCCAGGACGTCCTTGAGGGAGATGTCGGTGAGCGCGGCGCAGTAGACGCGGCCGTCGGTGACCGCGCGGAGCATGTTGTCCTGCGAATCGAGGGTGACGATCTGGTCCTCGGCGACGCCGGAATCGGTGGCGTACCCCTTCTCCACGGCCGCCGAAAGCACGGCGACCTTGACCTTCTTGGCCGCGATGTCCTCGAACTTCAGCACCTGCTGCGGGTTTCCCTTGGGGACCAGCAAAGCGGTCAGCGCCGAGTAGTCGGGGATCGAGAAGGCCGCGGCGTCACACCGTTCCTTCTTGATGTTCATGCCCGCCGCGACGACGTCGTACTTCCTGGCGTTGAGTGCGGGGATCAGCTGGTCGAAGGAGACCGCTTCGGCGTCCACGTTGTCGATGCCCATGGCCTTGAAGACGGCGCGGGCGACCTCGGGCGCCTCGCCGGTGACCCGGCCGCTCTGATCCGTGAAGCCGTACGGCGCTTCGTTCGCGATACCGATCTTGATCTTCTTCGCGTCCTTGGCCGCCTGCAACGCGTCCCCGGTAGACGTCGACGTGCACGCGGACAACAGCACCGGACCGCCGAGCGTCACCGCGCCCAGAACCGCGGACCGCCGGAAGAACTCCCGCCTCGACCATTCGCCGTGCACCATCGCGGCACCTCTTTTCGATTAATCGGTTTTAATCGAAACGTAGGTGGGCACCTTGGCACGGGCAGTGTGAGCGGGTGGCGAACCACCTGCCGTTACGGGACCGAGATTTACGGTGACTTTACGTGCTCAGGCCGTGGCGCTCCCGCACCAATCCGACAATTCCGTCCATGATGTCGGTGAGTTCGTAGTCCTTCGGCGTGAACACCTTCGCGATCCCCCGTTCCAGCAGGAGTTTCTCGTCGTCGGGCGGGATGATGCCGCCGACGATGACCGGGATGTCCCCCGCGCCCGCGGCCCGCAAACCGTCCACGACCTGCGGCACGACCTCGAGATGCGAACCCGAGAGCACCGAAAGCCCGACGACGTGCACGCCCTCCTGGACGGCGGCCGCGACGATCTGCTCCGGGGTGAGCCGGATGCCCTGGTACACCACCTCGAAACCGACGTCGCGCGCCCGCACGGCCACCTGCTCGGCACCGTTCGAGTGCCCGTCGAGACCGGGTTTTCCGACCAGGATCCGCAGCCGCTCGCCGATCTCGGTGTTCGTCACCTTGATCCGTTCGCGGACCCGGCGGATCTCCTCGTTGCCCTCGCCCGCGGCCGCCGACGCGGAAACCCCGGTGGGAGCACGGTATTCGCCGAACACCTCGCGTAGCGCGCCCGACCATTCGCCGGTGGTGACTCCGGCACGGGCGCAGTTGATCGTGGCCTCGAACAGGTTCTCCGATGTCTTCGCGATGGACTTCAGCTTCTCCAGCGCCGACTCGGCGGCCGCGTTGTCGCGCTGCGTCCGCCATTCCTCGATCGCGGTGACGGCCTGCTTTTCGACGGCGGGGTCGATCGTTTCGATCGCCTTGGCGCCCTCGGCCTGCAACGGGGACGGCTCGGTGGTCTCGAACTTGTTGACCCCCACCAGGATCCGCTCACCGTTCTCCATCCCGCGCCGGTACTCCGCGAGCGAGGCGACGAGCTGGGACTTCATGTAGCCGCTCTCGACGGCCGCGACCGCGCCGCCGAGATCCTGCACGCGCGCGATCTCCTCGCGCGCGCCGGCCATGATCTCGTCGACCTTGGCCTGGATGACGTGCGAGCCGTCGAAGATGTCCTCGTACTCCAGCAAGTCGGTCTCGAACGCGAGCACCTGCTGCATCCGCAGCGCCCATTGCTGGTCCCACGGCCGGGGCAGGCCGAGCGCCTCGTTCCACGCGGGCAGCTGAATCGCGCGAGCCCTGGCGCCACGGGAAAGCGAGACCGCGAGCATCTCCAGCACGATGCGCTGGACGTTGTTCTCGGGCTGCGCCTCGGTCAGGCCCAGCGAGTTGACCTGCACGCCGTAACGCAGCCGCCGTGCCTTGGGATCCGTTACGCCGTAACGATCCCTGGTGATCTCGTCCCAGAGCGCGGTGAACGCACGCATCTTCGACATCTCTTCGACGAACCGCACGCCGGCGTTGACGAAGAACGAGATCCGCGCGACCACCTTGGCCATGTCGGCCTGTTCGACCTGTCCGGAGTCGCGGACCGCGTCGAGGACGGCGATGGCGGTGCACAACGCGTACGCGACCTCCTGCGTCGGCGTCGCGCCCGCTTCCTGCAGGTGATAGCTGCAGATGTTGATCGGGTTCCACTTCGGCACGTGGTGCACCGTCCACGCGATCATGTCGGTGATCAGGCGGAGACTCGGGCCCGGCGGGAAGATGTAGGTGCCGCGGGAGAGGTATTCCTTGATGATGTCGTTCTGCGTGGTGCCGGTGAGTTTGGCCAGGACCTCGTCCACGTCACGGCCTTCGGCTTCGGCCTGCTCGCGCGCGACGGAGACGTAGAGCGCCAGCAGCCACATGGCGGGCGCGTTGATCGTCATCGACGTGTTGGCCTCGGCGAGCGGAATGCCGTCGAAGAGGCGCCGCATGTCACCGAGATGCGAAACCGGGACGCCGACCTTGCCGACCTCGCCCTTGGACAGCTGGTGATCCGGGTCGTAGCCGGTCTGCGTCGGCAGATCGAAGGCGACCGAAAGGCCGGTCTGCCCCTTCGCGAGGTTACGGCGGTACAGCTCGTTGGACGCCGCCGCGGACGAGTGGCCCGCGTAGGTCCGCATCACCCAGGGGCGGTCCCGTTCACGGTCCGTGGGATAGGGCACGGTGCACCTCCGGGTCGGGCACAGCTGGACGACCGTCTGAGTGTACCGGCCGGTAACATCGGCCGCGCAGTTGAATGGCACACAGTCGAGTCATTCTCGGTGGCTGAATGGCACACAGTCGGGTCATTCCTCGGCGATGGAACCCTGGCGCTCTCGTGCCTCATCCACGGCTTTCGCGAGTTTCTCCCGCACTTTCGACACGTCGCTGACACCCACGAGGATGACCGGCGGCTCGCGGTCCTTCCCGGTACCCGCGCCGAAGTTCGCCGACGCCCACGCCAGCACGCCGAGCCTGCCGAAGGTGATCGTCCCGGTCTTGCCGGGCCCAGGCGTGACAACGGGATCCGCCAGTCCGGCCAGCGCCGCGGACTCCTCCTTGCGGCGGACGAGCGAACTGGTCGCGATGACCCGGCCGTCCGTCACGGCGTACGTGGTCGAGGCGAGCCTGAGGTAGCGGATCAGCGGCCTGCCGGCGAGATGGAAGACGCCCGCGGCGGTGAGCACGACCCACGCGGTCAGGTGGAACGCCGTTTCGTGGTTGGCGGCGAAGAACAGCGTGACGCCACCGAGCCAGACCAGACCGACGGGGACGTTGAACCGGTCGCCGGGATTGAAGAGGGGCCTGCGCACCGGCTGCCCGGCCCAGATGACCCGTTCGCCCGGGAGGAGGTCGATCTGCCCCTCATGCATGCCACGGCACACTACCCGTCCGGGTGACGGGCGACAGTGTCCGTTCGTCGGTGAAATTCCGGGCCGAACGGACCTATCCGAGTCGTCGGCGCGGGTGGCGTTTCGGCGTCAAGGCCAAGAGCGTCTCAGGTACCGACTGGATTTGCCTGCGGCTGATCGTGGGTCAGGTAGTGAAGGCCTCCTTGCCTACCCTGAAGGTAAGGAACTCGACCTTCACACCTTGCCAAGTACAAGAAGGCCCCCGGGACTGTGACCGAAATCCGCGAGACTCACCCCGTGCCCGGCGTCTAGCGTGGGCGACCGTGACGTGGAGTTCGTACAGCAGCTATCTGGTCATCGTCGTCCTGATCGTCCTCGCGCCAGGGCCGGACACGATGGTGATGCTCAAGAACTCGCTCTCCGGCGGCACCCGCGGCGGTTTCCTCACCACGGCCGGGATCTTCGTGGCCAACGCCGTCCAGGGCACCGCCGCCGCGCTCGGCCTCGGCGTCGTCATCGCGCAGTCGCAGCCGGTGTTCGTGACGCTCAAATGGGTCGGCGCCGCGTACCTCGTCTTCCTCGGTTTCCAGGCGTTGCGTGGTGCGTGGCGAGGTGACTACTCCGGCGTCACAGCGGTGAAGCGGCAACGGTCGAGCGGGTTCCGCCGTTTCCGTGAGGGCTTCCTTTCCAACATCACCAACCCGAAGGTGCTCGTGCTGTACCTGTCGGTGCTGCCGCAGTTCCTCGACCCCGTGACGACGTCGGCCTGGCACGCGCTGCTGCTCGCCTACACCGTCGCGGTGCTGGGCGCGGTCTGGCTGCTGACGCTGTTGTTCTTCGTGCACCGCGTGCGGGCCTGGCTGGAACGCCGCAAGGTCCGGCGCGCGCTCGACGGCGTCACGGGGACCGCGCTGGTCGGCTTCGGCGCGGCTTTGGTGCTCGAGTAACCTCTTCGGTCGTTTACGCGATACTCCGAATGTCGCAATGGCGCGACCTTAGGAGGCTTCGATGACCAAGAAGACCTACGGCGTTATCGCCGGAGCCGCCTTCTCCCTCCTTCTCCTCGGCGCGGGCCCCGCCGACGCCGGCGAGCGCGGCAACGGAGGTGCTCCTCCTGGCCATGCCAAGGACACCACCAAACCGCAGCCTCCGTCCAAAGCGGACTTCTCCGGTCACGGTGCCAACAAGCACGGGCCCTACGACTCCACCCGGGACGGTTCGCCCTCGGCCAACGGCAACGGTGGTGGCGAAGCCGCCGGAAAGCCCTGCGCCGGTTGTGTCGGCAAGGCCGACAACAAGAACCCGCCCGGACAACTGCCCGGCGGCTCGGACGCCAACGCGGGTTACGAATGCGACCGCAACCACGGCGTCGGGCGCGGCAATCCCGCGCACACCGCCTGCGCGCCGGACCGGACACCGCCCGCCACGAACCCACCGGCCGAGACCCCTCCACCCGGGGGACCGCACGGCGATGTCGTACGCCCCGCCGTCGTTCCGGCAGCGGTCCAGGCCGCAGCCGTCGCGCCTCGCGCCGACAGCGCGGTCAGCGTCGTCGCGGGCCCGCCTTCGCTGGCCAAGACCGGTTTCGAGCTCGAACCCGTGCTGCTGACCGGGCTGGGTTCGCTGGCCGCGGGTGCCGCGCTGTACGCCGGGACCCGGCGGGCGCAAGGACGCGTGACTACTTTCGGCGGCTGACTTTCCGCTTTGAATCCCGTCTCCGGAAACACGAGACGAGGAGGCCGTCCTACAACGCCCGACCCTGATCACGCGTGAAGGCCCCCTTCCCTCGGCTGAGCCGAGGGAAGGGGGCCTTCACGCGCGTTTCGTCAGGTCCGGTCGGGTTCGCCCGCCACGCGTTCGATCCTGGCACCGAGCCGGTTCAGGTTCTCCACGAAGTGCGGGTAACCGCGGTCGATGTGGAAGACGTCCCAGACCTCGGTGACGCCGTCCGCGCAGAGGCCGGCCAGCACCAGCCCCGCACCGGCGCGGATGTCGGCGGCCCACACCGGGGCGCTCGAGAGCCTCTCCACGCCACGCACGACGGCGTGGTGGCCATCGGTACGCGCGTCGCCGGAAAGCCGCATCATCTCTTCGATGAACCGGAACCGGGCCTCGTAGATGTTCTCCGTGATCATCGACGTGCCTTCGGAGACCGCGGACAGCGCCACCGCGAACGGCTGCAGGTCGGTCGCGAAACCGGGATACGGCAGCGTCACCCAGTCGACGGCCTTCGGGCGCTCGTTCTGGACGATGCGGAAACCCTCGCCGTCGAACGTCTCGACCTCGGCACCCGCCAGCCGGAGCTTGTCGAGGACCAGGTCGAGGTAGTGCGGGTTGACGCCGCGGACGGTCAGGTCGCCCCTGGTCATCGCGGCGGCGAACGCCCAGGTCGCGCCGACGATCCGGTCGCCGATCACGCGGTGCTCGGTGGGGTTCAGCTTCTCGACGCCCTCGACGGTGAGCGTCGAGGTGCCGGCGCCTTCGACCTTCGCGCCCATCTCGATCAGCATCGTGCAGATGTCGACGATCTCGGGCTCACGCGCGGCGTTGTCGATGACCGTGGTGCCCTCGGCGAGCACGGCGGCCATCAGGATGTTCTCGGTGGCGCCGACGCTCGGGAAGTCCAGCCAGATCTGCGCGCCGCGCAGCCCGTCGGCCTTCGCCACCACACAACCGTGCTCGATGGTGCTGGTGGCACCCAGTTTGCGCAGGCCGTTCTGGTGCATGTCCAGCGGACGGGAACCGATGGCGTCGCCGCCCGGCAGCGCGACGACGGCCTGCTTGAGCCGTCCGACCAGCGGACCCAGGACGCACACCGACGCGCGCAGCTTGCCCATCGCGGCCGAATCGGCCCGGTGCGACAATTCGGCCGGGGTGGTGATCTTGGCGGTGTCGCCGTCGATGACGACGTCGCAGCCGACACTGCGCAGGACGTCGCCCATCAACGGGACGTCCAGGATTTGGGGGCAGTTCGTGATGGTCGTCGTACCCTCGGCCAGCAGGGCCGCGGCCATCAATTTCAGGACGCTGTTCTTGGCCCCGACCACGTCGACCTCGCCGACCAGCCGAGCTCCGCCGTGCACGTCGAAGTGCTCGCTCATGGGCGCCAATCATGCCCTCTCGCCCGGATTTGCCTTACGCCGGGCCGGTAGAGTCGGCTTCATGGTCGTTCGCATCAACCGCGTGTACACGAAGGTCGGCGACAACGGCACCACGGCGCTCGGCGACGGCTCCCGCGTGCCGAAGACCTCGCCACGGCTGGGTGCGTACGCCGACGTCGACGAAGCCAACTCCGTCATCGGGCTCGCGCTCGCGATGGGCGGTCTTCCCGAGGAGATCACGCAGGTGCTGCGTGCGGTACAGAACGATCTCTTCGACGTCGGCGCGGATCTGTGCGCGCCGATCGTGGAGAACCCGCCGTACGAGCCGCTGAGGATCACCGAGCGGTACATCGAGCGGCTCGAAGGCTGGTGCGATGAGTTCAACGAGCGCGTGCCGAAGCTGACGTCGTTCATTCTCCCGGGCGGCACCCCGGGTGCGGCGTTCCTGCATCAGGCCCGCACGGTCGCGCGGCGGGCGGAGCGGTCCGGCTGGGCGCTTTTCGAGGCCGAGCAGGCCGCCACGAACCAGCTGGCGATCAAGTACCTGAACCGGCTTTCGGACCTGCTGTTCATCCTGTCGCGGCTGGCGAATCCGGACGGCGACATCCTGTGGCAGCCCGGCGGCGCGAGCTGAAAGGAACTTTCCTTTCGTAAGAGCGATGAAGGACGCTTTCTCCGCATCGGATGCGGGGAAAGCGTCCTTCAGCTCACAATCGGCCCTGCTCCTGCGCTGCCCAATAGCGCTCGAGGTCGACTTCGGGCGTGCCGTCCTTGCCCGGGTCGATCGCCTTCATCGTGATCGTGTCCTCCAGGGACACGGGCTCGGGAAGGTGGCTCCAGCGGTTCGCGTCCTCGCTCTGAGTCATGGACCGAGAATAGACGTGGATCACGTCCGAAGCCCGGTAGAAATGCCGCATCCAGAGGACTAAATGCGTCAAAGGCCCCAAGAAGCCCGGAGTGAGGCGAGGGCGTCATGGAAGCCCGGGAACGTCTTCTTCACGCAACCCGGGTCGTCCAGCGTGATCCCCGGCGTCCGCAGCCCCGTGACGCTGAACGCCATCGCGATCCGGTGGTCCCGCCGGCACTTCACCAGGGTCCCCGTCGGCACGCCCGGCCGGATCTCGATCCAGTCCCGCCCCGTCTCGACCGAAACGCCCATCGCGCGCAGGTTCTCCTCGCAGGCCGCGAGCCGGTCGCATTCCTTGATCCGCGTGTTGTAGACGTCCTCGATCCGCACCGGCCCGTCCGCGAACGGCGCGATGGCCGCGAGCGTCGGCACGGTGTCGGAGATGTCGCGCATGTTCACGGTGACGCCGCGCAGCCCGCCTGTTCCGGTCACGGTCACGGCGTCCGGCCCCACCTCGACGTCCGCGCCCATCTGTCGCAGGACCTCGACGAAGGCCAGATCTCCTTGCAGGGCACCGTCACCCAAGCCCGGCACGGTCACCGAGTTGCCGGTCAGCGCGGCCGCCGCGAAGAAGTAGCTGGACGTCGAAGCGTCGGGCTCGATCTCGTAGCGGCATGCCCGGTACGGCGTGGGCGGCACGACGAACGTGTCGCCGTCCCGGACGACCTCGACGCCGAAGCGCCGCATCATCGCGATGGTGATCTCGACGTAGGGCACCGAAACGAGGTCCGTCACGGTGATCCGCAGCCCCTCGGACGTCAGCGGCCCGACCAGCAGGAGCGCGGTCAGGAACTGCGAGGACAGCCCCGCGTCCAGCGTCAGCTCCCCGCCCTTGATCCCGTCGGCCCGCACGAGCAGCGGATGGTGCCCCGGCGTGCCTTCGAAGGCCAAGTCGACCCCCAGCTCCTGCAACGCGTCGGTCAGCGGCCCCAGCGGCCGGGCGCGCATCTGCTCGGAGGCGTCGAAGCGGAAGGTGCCGTGCCCGGCGGCGGCCAGCGCGGGCAGGAAACGCGCGGTGGTGGCGCCGTCGCGGCAGAAGACGTCGGCGCTGTCGACGGCGGGACCCTCGGGCCTGCCGTCGATCGTCCACTCCCCGTCAGTGCGGGAGACCTGGTAGCCGAGCTTGAGGAGACCTTCGGCGAAGCCCTCGGAGTCATCCGAACGCAGCGGCCTGCCCAGCACGGTCGTCCCGTGGGCGGCGGCCGCGAGGAACAGGCCTCGGGCGGTGATCGACTTCGAACCGGGGATGTCGACGATGGTCACGGCGTGAGCATACGGCGTGCCGGAACGGCGAACTCGCGTGATTGAAGGCGCGACTCGCGTGATCGAAGGCGTAACTCAGGAAGCGCGTGGGAGGCGGCGGCCCGGCGGGGCCGACTCCAGCCAGGAGAGGAAGCCGGTGAGGGCACCGGGACCCATCGCGATCTCGATCGCCTCCTGCGTGGCGGACTCACATCGCAGGACGATCGAGCCTTCGGGGACGGCGTACGCCTCCGTGCCGGAGGGATCGCGCCGGTCCGCGATCTCCATACTCGCCCGCTGGAAGACCCGGTCCGGGCCGGTCCGCAGGCTCCACACCCGGAACCAGACGAACTCGTCGCCCTCGTAGCGGCCCAGCCCCAGATGCCAGCTGGACCGCGCCTCGTCCGGACGCCACCGCAGGGCGACACTCACGCCACCACCGCGGCGCATCCGGACCCACCGCAACGAATACCAGGCCACGACGACGGCCAGGATGGTCAGGGCCCCGAGAACACCCACGGCGATTTCCACGGCCCGGCCCCTGTCCTTCGCCCGGTCAGACTGACTGACCGGCCGCGCGGAGCTGGGCGGTCGCCCTAGCCCGCTCTTGCTCGTCTTCGCCGGTCAGCGCCTTCTTGGCCGCATCGACGTCGATCTCGTGCGAAAGCTCAGCGCTCTCCGCGAGGATGCTCACGCCGGTCGCGGTGACCGACAGGAAGCCGCCGTGCACCGCGGCGGTCACGGTCTCGCCGTCCGTGGTCGTCACCTTGACGACGCCACCCTCGACGAGCTGACCGAGTACAGGCTCGTGACCGGCCATGACGCCGATCTCGCCCTCGGTGGTCTGCGCCACCACGAACGTGGCGGTACCGGACCAGAGACGGCGCTCGACGGCTACCAGCTCGACAGAAATCTCAGCCACGTAGCTTCCCTTCACTTCAGGTGCTGGCACCGAGTGTAATAGTCAACGATCCCGGTATGCGAACGACGGGACCAGCGTCCACAGTAGACACTGATCCCGCCGCTCATCGGAACATCACTTCTTGGTGATTTCCTTGTACTTCTTCTCGAGGTCTTCGAGGCCACCGATACCCAGGAACGCCTGCTCCGGGTAGTGGTCGAAGTCGCCCTTGGTGATGCGGTCGAAGGACTCGATGGTCTCCGACAGCGGCACGGTCGAGCCCGGGATCTGCGTGAACGCCTCGGCGACCAGCATGTTCTGCGACAGGAACCGCTCGATGCGGCGCGCGCGCTGAACGGTGAGCTTGTCCTCTTCCGAGAGCTCGTCCATACCGAGGATCGCGATGATGTCCTGCAGCTCCTTGTACTTCTGCAGGATCCGGATGACCTCGGAGGCCACGCGGTAGTGGTCCTCACCGACGATGGCCGGGTCGAGGATCGTCGACGTCGACGCCAGCGGGTCCACCGCCGGGAAGATGCCCTTCTGGAACACGCCACGCGAAAGCTCCGTGGTGGCGTCCAGGTGGGCGAACGTCGTGGCCGGGGCCGGGTCGGTGTAGTCGTCCGCGGGGACGTAGATCGCCTGCATCGAGGTGATCGAACGACCACGGGTCGAGGTGATCCGCTCCTGGAGCTGACCCATCTCGTCGGCCAGCGTCGGCTGGTAACCCACGGCCGAAGGCATCCGGCCCAGCAGGGTCGACACCTCGGAACCGGCCTGGGTGAACCGGAAGATGTTGTCGATGAAGAGCAGCACGTCCTGGTTCTGCACATCGCGGAAGTACTCCGCCATGGTCAGCGCGGACAGCGCGACCCGCATACGGGTGCCCGGCGGCTCGTCCATCTGACCGAAGACGAGGGCGGTGTCGTTGATGACGCCGTCCTCGGACATCTCCAGGAAGAGGTCGTTGCCCTCACGGGTGCGCTCGCCGACACCGGCGAACACCGAGGTACCACCGAAGTTCCGGGCGACACGGGTGATCATCTCCTTGATGAGCACCGTCTTGC
Organism: Amycolatopsis sp. cmx-4-54; assembly: GCF_046548895.1. NCBI lineage: Bacteria > Bacillati > Actinomycetota > Actinomycetes > Pseudonocardiales > Pseudonocardiaceae > Amycolatopsis > Amycolatopsis sp. cmx-4-54. Next base: position 324,501 of record NZ_JAEBEJ010000007.1, on the reverse strand, counting down.
CGACGCCGGCACCGCCGAACAGGCCGATCTTGCCACCCTCGACGTACGGGGTCAGCAGGTCGACGACCTTGAGGCCGGTCTCCAGCATCTTCGTCTTGCCTTCGAGCTGGTCGAAGGAAGGCGGGTTGCGGTGGATGCCCCAGCGCTCGAGGTCGTCGCCGTAGCCGGGCTCGTCCAGGCACTCGCCGAGCGCGTTGTAGACGTGGCCCTTGACCTTGTCGCCGACCGGGACCGTGATGGGGCCGCCGGTGTCGGTGACCTCGGCACCACGCACCAGGCCGTCCTGCGGCTGGAGCGAGATGGTGCGGACGAGGTTGTCACCGAGGTGGCTGGCGACCTCGAGGGTCACCGTCTTGCGCAGCTGCTCGAACTCGATTTCGACCTTGAGCGCGTTGAACTGGTCGGGAACGGAACCGCGCGGGAATTCGACGTCGACGACCGGGCCGGTCACCGAGACGATGCGCCCCTTGGCACGCGGGGTTTCAGTACTGGTCATCAGTCATCACTTCCTGCTGCGGTCAGCGCGTTCGCGCCACCGACGATTTCGGAGATCTCCTGGGTGATCTGCGCCTGGCGGGCCTGGTTCGCCTCCCGCGTCAGCGTGTTCACCAGCTCGTTCGCGTTGTCCGACGCCGCCTTCATCGCGGTGCGGCGGGCCGCGAGTTCGGACGCGGCCGACTCGAGCATCGCCGCGAAGATCCGCGTGTTGATGTACTTCGGCAGCAACGCGGAGAGCAGCTTTTCGGCGCTGGGCTCGAACTCGTAGCTCGGGAGCAGGCCTTCGGGCTTCTCCTCGCCGTCCTCGGTGTACTCGACCTCGAGCGGCGCGACGCGCTTGGCGGTCGGACGCTGGGTGAGCATCGAGACGAACTCGGTGTAGACGACGTGGATCTCGTCGACACCAAGGACGCCGTCGGCGTTGCCGGCCTCGTCGTCGGCGCCGTTCAGGAACGACTCGACGATGAGTTCACCGGCGGTCGAGGCGTTGACGTAACCGGGCTGGTCGGAGAAGCCCGTCCAGCCTTCGGTCACCTCGCGGCCGCGGAACCGGTAGTAGCTCAGGCCCTTGGCGCCGGTCACGTACAGCACCGGCTCCTTGCCCTGCTCACGCAGCAGCGTGACGAGCTCCTCGGTCGCCTTCAGCACGTTGGAGTTGTACCCACCGCACTGGCCCTTGTCGCTGGTGATCACGAGGATCGCCGCGCGCTTCGGGTTGGGGCGCTCGACCAGCAACGGGTGGTCGAGGTTGGCCGAGGCGCCCGCCAGGGCCGAGAGCACGTTCGTGATCTCGTCCGAGTAGGGCCTCGACGCCGCGACCTTCGCCCGCGCCTTGGTGATGCGCGCGGTGGCGATGAGCTCCATCGCCTTGGTGATCTTGCCGATGGACTTGGTCGCCTTGATACGCGACCGGAGTTCTCGGAGTTGTGCGGCCATGAGCTATCAGCTCACTTCTTCGGGGCGGGCTTGTTGACCTTGACGGTCTCCTGCCCGACCTTCTCGGCGTCCATCGCGTCGGAGACCTCGACGAGGCTCTTGCCCTCGGCGGTGGTGAACTCCTTCTTGAACTCGTTCACCGCGTCGACCAGCCCGGAAGCGGTCTCGTCGGAGAACTTGCCCGACTCGCGGATGTCCTTGAGGAGCTCCCCGTGCTTGCGACGCGCGGAGTCGATGAACTCGTCACGGAAGCGGCGCACGTCCTCGGTCGGGACCGAGTCGAAGTGACCGTTCGTGCCGAGGTACACCGTGACGACCTGCTCCTCGACCGGGATCGGCGAGTACTGGGCCTGCTTGAGCACCTCGTACAGGCGGACACCGCGCTCGAGCTGCGCCTTCGACGCGTCGTCGAGGTCCGAGGCGAAGGCCGCGAAGGCCTCCAGCTCGCGGTACTGCGACAGGTCGATACGAAGCGAACCCGAAACCGACTTCATCGCCTTGACCTGCGCGGCACCACCCACGCGGGAAACCGAGATACCCACGTCGATGGCCGGGCGCTGACCGGCGTTGAACAGGTCCGACTGGAAGAAGCACTGACCGTCGGTGATCGAGATGACGTTGGTCGGGATGTAGGCCGACACGTCGTTCGCCTTGGTCTCGATGATCGGGAGACCGGTCAGCGAACCGGCGCCCAGCTCGTCCGAGAGCTTCGCGCACCGCTCGAGGAGACGGGAGTGCAAGTAGAAGACGTCGCCGGGGAAGGCTTCACGGCCCGGCGGGCGACGCAGCAGCAGCGAGATCGCGCGGTACGCGTCGGCCTGCTTGGTCAGGTCGTCGAACACGATGAGGACGTGCTTGCCCTCGTACATCCAGTGCTGGCCGATGGCCGAACCGGTGTACGGCGCGATCCACTTGAAGCCGGCGGAGTCCGACGCGGGGGCCGCGACGATGGTGGTGTACTCCATCGCGCCGGCGTCCTCGAGGGACTTCTTGACCGCGGCGATCGTGGAGCCCTTCTGGCCGACCGCGACGTAGATGCAGCGAACCTGCTTCTTCGGGTCGCCGGTCTCCCAGTTGGCCTTCTGGTTGATGATCGTGTCCACCGCGACGGCCGTCTTACCGGTCTTGCGGTCACCGATGATCAGCTGACGCTGGCCACGGCCGATCGGGGTCATCGCGTCGATCGCGGTGATACCGGTCTGCAGCGGCTCCGACACCGGCTGGCGCTCGACCACCGAAGCGGCCTTGACCTCCAGCGGGCGGCGGTCGGTGGTCTCGATCTCGCCGAGGCCGTCGATCGGGGCGCCCAGCGGGTTCACGACCCGGCCGAGGTAGCCCTCGCCGACCGGAACCGAGAGGACCTGACCGGTCCGCTTGACTTCCTGGCCTTCGACGACGGTCTCGAAGTCACCGAGGATCGCGGCACCGATGGAGCGCGCGTCCAGGTTCAGCGCCACGCCGAGGACCCCGCCGGGGAACTCGAGCAGTTCGTTGGCCATCGCCGAGGGAAGACCCTCGATGTGGGCGATACCGTCACCGGCGTCGATGACGACGCCGACTTCTTCCCGGCTCACGTCCGGGGCGTAACTCGAGACGTAGTTCTCGATCGCGCTACGGATCTCATCCGAGGAGATCGTCAGCTCCGCCATTTCAATCCCGCTCTCGCTTCGTTCGTGCCAGTGTGCAAAGTCGTTGTTGTGGGTCAGCCGGCCAACCGGCGACGCAGGGCATCGATGCGCCCCGCGGTGCTGCCGTCGATGACCTCGTCGCCGACGCGGACCACGAGTCCGCCGCCCAGTGACGGGTCGACCTCGACATGCAGCGCGAGCTGCCGCCCGTACAGGGCGTTGAGCTTCTCGCTCAGCCGAGCCTGCTGCTCGTCGGACAGCGCGCTCGCGCTGGTCACCTGGGCGACCGAGCGCTGACGGCGTTCCGCGGCCAGCTGGACCAGCCGCTCGAGGGCGTTGGCGACCCCGCGGCCCTTGGCGCGCAGGACGACCTGCTCGACGAGGGTCTTGGTGACCACGTCCACCTTGTCGGCGAACAGGGTGCGGACGAGGGTCCGCTTCGCCTCGACGGGAGCGGCCAGGTCGGCAAGGGCCTGTTCGAGCTCCGGCGCACCCGCAACGATACGAGTGACCCGGAACAGCTGGTCTTCGACAGCGTCGATGTTCCCGGACTTCTCCGCACTGGTGAGCAGCGCCGAGCGGCCGAGGGCCTCGAGCCCGTCGGTCAGTTCGCGCGGGCTCGACCAGCGGCTGCCCGCCACGGAGTCGAGCACCTGCAGGGCCGGCTCGGAAACCTTGCCCGCGAGAATCCCGCGAGCGAGGCCGATCCGGGCTTCGGGCGTGGCCGAACCGTCGGCGACGGCCCGGCGCAGGCCGATCTCCCGGTCCAGCAGGGCGACGACCGAAAGCAGCTCGTCGCCGACCGAGGAAGACACAGTCGGGTCCGTGCCTGCTTCGGCCAACACCTCGCCGAGACGATTCTCGGCGAGGTCGAGCGCTTCACGGCTCGCAGCATGCAGCGTCATTCTGGTCTACTTTCCCGCTCCGAGACCGGCACCGTTGGCACCGGTGGTCTCCAATTCGGCCAGGAACCGGTCCACGGTGCCGTGACGGCGCGCGTCGTCCGCGAGCGATTCGCCGACGATGCGGCTGGCCAGCTCGACGGAGTTACGGCCGAGTTCGGCGCGCAGCTCGGCGATGATCTGCGCCTTCTGGGCCTGCAGCTGAGCCTGGCCCTGGGCGACGATGCGCTGGGACTCGGACTCCGCCTCGGCCCGCAGCTCCGCCTTGATCTGCTCGGCTTCGAGCCGCGCGTCGTCGCGGATCTTCGCGGCCTCGGAACGGGCTTCCGCCAGCTGCGCCTTGTACTGCGCAAGGTTCTCTTCGGCTTCGGCCTGCGCCTTCTCGGCCCGCTCGATGCCACCCTCGATCAGCTTGGTGCGCTCCTCGTAGGCCGCCTCGAAACGAGGGACGACGTACTTCTTCAGAACGAACAGCAGCAGAAGGAAGGCGACGAACCCGAGGATGAGCTCGGGAATGTGCGGCAGGATCGGGTTGGGCGCTTCAGCCGCCAACACCAATTCGGTCTTCAGCACAACGTCTCCTTAAAGCGAGATGAGTCGAAAGAACTCAGGCGCCGGAGGCGAGGAAGTAGATGACGATACCGATCAGCGCGAGCACCTCGGTCAGCACGAAGGTCGAGAAGGCGATGCCCTGCAGCTTGCCCTGGGCCTCCGGCTGACGGGCGGTGCCGTTGATGACCGCGGCGAAGATCAGACCCACACCGATACCGGGGCCGATCGCGCCGAGGCCGTAGCCGATGGCGGCGAGACCCGGGTTGATGTTGGAAGCGGCCTCGGCAGCCTGCGCAAGAACGATGTTGCTCACGTGCGTTTCCCTTCAAACTCGGTCCGCGCGACTCACGCGGATCGGGGGCTTTTGGTGTTTCTCAGTGCTCCGACGCCAGCGCGGCGCCGATGTACCCTGCGGACAGCAGTGCGAAGATGTACGCCTGCAGGATCTGGATGAAGGCCTCCAGGAACGTCATCGCGATGGCGAAGAGGAACGCCACCGGCGACGCGACCTTCACGATGCCTTCGCCCTCGGTCAGCAGGAAACTCCCGCCGAGCGTGAAGACCATGATGATGAGGTGCCCGGCGAACATCGCCGCGAAGACTCGGATGGCCAGCGTGGCCGGTGCGATGAAGAACTTCTGCGCGAACTCGATGGTGGAGTACAGCGGCAGAACGAATCCGGGAATACCCGCCGGCGCCAGTTCCTTCTTCAGGTAACCCTTGAAGCCGTGGCGTTTGAACCCGACGTAGTGGTACACCGGGTAAACGACGAGGAACGCGAGAGCGACCGGGAAACCGATTCGCGCCATGGTCGGGAACTGGAAGAACGGGATGATCCCGAAGAGGTTGTTCACCAGCACGAAGCTGAACAGACCCAGGACCAGCGGAATGAACGGCTTGAAGTCGGCGGAGCCGATCTGTTCCCGCGCGATGTTGTTGCGGCCGAAGTTGTAAATCGACTCGGCCATGAACTGTCCCTTGCCCGGGACGACCTTCAACCGGCGCGACGTCACCATGAAGTAGGTGACGATGATGATCAGGGAGATGACCACCAGCAACATCGGCTTGGTGAAGCTCAACCAATAGCCGGAGCCGAACAACGGCGGTAGGTTGAAGTCTTTGACGCCAGGCGGCGTGAACTCCGCACCCTCGGCTAGTACCAGCGCGCCCACTGGGCTCCTTCCGGTTCTCCCGGCCGGCGTTCACTCCGCCGGGGGAATCGTCACGATCTGGACTTAACGTACCCGACACGTATCGGGCCGTCGGAGGCGGCCACCCCACGATGTGCTGAACACGGTTTCACGTTCCGCACACGAGGATTCTCGATGCAGCGCTCCCGGGAGACAGACGCCTACCAGCGGGTAAGAGGGGACGATTCAACGCCGCCGCCACACTGCTGTTCGGGGTTCGTCATCAGGAGCCGGCAGCCGAGGCCGCCGCCCATACGCGGACCATATCAGCAGGATCCGACAGGCCGTACAGGCGTACTACATTGCCCCCGATCGGCCGAGGACCTAGGTCCCGCCCCAGGTCAGGACCTCGGTCCCGGGGTCAGCGGGAAGCGGGGATGATCGTCGGGATCTTGGTCTTGCGGAAGGCGGCGAACTCCGCGGCGGCGGACACGAGAATGGCCGCGATCATCGTGATCCCCAGCGACATCGGGTGCAGGTCGGACCATCCGCGCAGCAGGGTCAGCGCCCCGAACAGCACGAGGATCTTGAGGACGTAACCACCGAGAGCGATCACCATCACGAACATCGGGTCCATGCCCGCGCTGAAGCGCATCATGCCCAGGGTCGCGAGGGACGACAGGATGGCGAGGACGCCGCCGATCACCGAGCCGTACAGGCCCGGGAGTCCATTGAGGATGGTGAACAGCGCGACGCAGGCCAGCACGACCGGCGGTGTCGCGATCAGGGAAGCCCTCGTCATCGCGTTGGCCGCCTGCAGGACCACCTTGGCGTGGGGGTTCTCCTCCGCCTCGACGGTCTTCTCGGTCTCGCTCACAGAAAACTCCCTGGTCGTCTCAGCCAGCCAGTGTAGGCCCGCGCCGATACGGGCGTTCAGACGGTCCGGTTCCGCGATCGCAGCCGCGGCACGATCGACACCAGGGTCGCCAGCAGGAACCCGAAGCCGACGATCCAGAAGACCGCGGCGCTGTCGAACAGCGTGACCGAAACGGCGCCGAACGCGAGCAGGCCGGCCCACAAGTAGATGAGCAGCACCGCGCGGCGCTGGGAATGGCCGATCTCCAGCAGGCGGTGGTGCAGATGCATCTTGTCCGCGGCGAACGGGCTCTCGCCGCGACGGGTGCGGCGGATGACCGCCATGATCAGGTCGAGCATGGGCACGAACAGCACCGCGGCGACCACGACGAGCGGCGAGAGCAGCGCGAGCGCGTCCTTGCCGCTGAACTGCGGGTACGGCACGCGGCCCGACGCGGACGTCGTCGCCCCCGCCAGCATGAGGCCGATCATCATCGAACCCGAGTCGCCCATGAAGATCTTCGCGGGCTGGAAGTTGTACGGCAGGAAGCCGAGACAGGCCCCGGCGAGCGTGGCGGCGATGAGGGCGGGCGGGTACGCGCCGACGTCGCCACCCGAGGAGTCGAGCAGGCCGAGGGAGAAGGAGCACGTCGCGGCGGCGGCGATGAAGCCGAGGCCGCCGGCGAGCCCGTCGAGGCCGTCGACGAAGTTCATCGCGTTGACCATGACGACCACCAGCACGACGGTCAGCAGCGCGCCCTGGTTCTTGTCCAGCACCAGCACCTGGCCGAAGGACTCGCCACCGCCGCCCCACGGCACCCAGAACGACACCCACTGCACACCGAAGATCACCAGGATCCCGGCGCACATGACCTGGCCGGCCAGTTTCGTCCAGGCGTCCAGCTCGAACCGGTCGTCGAGGGCGCCGATCAGGGAGATCACCCCCGCGGCGAGCAGGACGCCCAGCGAATCGAAGGAGAAGTCGAACCCGCGGCTCAGCGCGGGCAGCTGGTGCGCGAGCCCCATCGCGGCGGCGACGCCGAGGAAGATCCCGATGCCACCCATCCGCGGGATCGGGGTGACGTGGACGTCGCGGGCCCGCGGGTTGGCGATCGCGCCGATCCGGATCGCGACCCGGCGCACGACGCCGGTGAGCAGGAAGGTCACGGCCGCCGCGGTGAGGGCGACGAGGAGGTACTCCCGGATCGGGAGGCCTTGCGTAGGAGGCATGATGCGTTACGCCGCCGAGGTCCAAGTCACTCGAACACGCTACCGCGCTGGGGGGATACGCCCGGACACGGTCCTAGGCGAGTGACTCCGCGGGCACGCCCAGTACTTCCGCGACGGCGGCCCGGCTGACCGCGCCCTCCCGCAGGATGACCGGGTCGTCGCCGGTGAGATCGACCATCGTGGACGGAACGGGCTCTCCGGACGAGCCGCCGTCGAGGTAGACCGCGACGCTGTCACCGAGCTGATCGACCGCTTCCTGCGCGGTGGTGGCGGGCGGACGCCCGGACACGTTCGCGCTGGAGACCGCCATCGGGCCGACGTCACGCAGCAGTTCCAGCGCGACCGGATGCAGCGGCATCCGCAGCATCACCGTTCCGCGTGACTGGCCCAGATCCCACTGCAGGCTCGGGGCGTGCGGAAGAATGATCGAAAGGTCACCGGGCCAGAAGGCCTCGATGAGCGCGCGGGCCTGCGGCGGCGTGCCGAGCACGAGTCCGTCCACAGTGGACCAGGAGCCGACCAGCACGCCGACCGGCATGTCCGGGCCGCGGTTCTTGGCCCGGAGCAGGGACTGGACGGCGCCGCCGTCGAAGGCGTCCGCGCCGATGCCGTAGACCGTGTCCGTCGGGAGGACGACGAGACGGCTGGAACGCACGGCGCTCGCCGCCGCCGCGAGCCCGTCGGCCCGGGATTCATGCTTGCTGCAGTCGTACACCGCGCTCATGGCCCTTGAGGGTAGCCCTGTGCCGTTCTGGGGCTCGCCAAGGTGCCCCGTCCCGGCCGGCTCCGCCGCGTGTCGTCCATCTGATCACGCGTGTCGTCCATCTGATCACGCGTGTCGGCCATCTGATCACGCACGTCGTCCGTCTGATCACGCGTGTCGTCCATCTGATCACGCACCCCGCGCCATGAACGGGCCGTTCCTTGCGAAATTCGCCAGGAACGGCCCGTTCATAGCATCCGGAGCACCTGTCAGAAGGCGAAAGCCGTACAGAACGACGTCGCCGTCTTCGCCGGATCCGCGATCGACGTCGCGGTCAGCTTGATGTGCGCGACGTGGTCACCGCCCGCGGCCCGTTTGGCGTGCGCCGTCGCCGAAGACCGCCCGCCGAACGGAACGGTGGACAGCTCGTTCGGCAGCCGCACCTCCCAGCCCTTCGCGGTGGTGGACGCGCTCAGGCGGTAGGTGTCGGTGTTGTACGGCGCCGCCGCGCCCCGCGCGTCACCGGTGTTGAGCACCGGGAACGAGCAGCTCGCGAGGCCCTGCTTGGCGAACGCCGGAACCGACGGCCACAGCGAAACACCCCTGGCCCGCGAGCCCGCGCCGTCGAGCGAAGCCACCGTGACGACGTAGGACAGCACGCCCTTGCGGTCGCGCTCGACGTCCGAGACGAGGAACTTCAGCCTGTTCGCCTCGTCGGTGTACTCGTACTTGCTCGCGGAGCCGGTGCCCGCCTTGAACGCCGCGTCGTTGAGCTGGCGGTAGTCGCCGATCGTGATCGGCACCGCGGTGCCGTCCGGCTTCTTGTAGTCGGTCATGCCGATGTCGGCCGGATTCGCGTCGACGATCCATTCGAACGGCGCGTTGTCCTGGTTCTTCGTCTTCGCGATGATGACCCCGGAATCGGGAGCGAACGAATCGCTGCCCATCCGGTCGACGACCTCGACGGTGTAATTGTGGTATCCGCCGCCGTCGCAGAACGGATCCTTGGACCGATCGCATTTCGGCGAAAGGTCCCCGCCGGTCAGCGCGATGTTGATCCCGCTGTAGGCGCCCTGTCCAGGAAGGACCGAACGCGCCGTGACCCTTGCCGAAACCGGCCCGGTCTTGGCGAGCTGGTTCCGGTCGAGTTTGAGGACGTCTTCGGGGTCGATGATGTCGAGCTTCATCTTGGTGCGCAGCATGTGGTGCGAACCCATCGAGCCGCCCTGTGTCGCCGGGATCTGCCAGCGCGTGTGCGGTCCGCCGGGGCCGTTGAAGCTGCCGCGCGACATCATCTCCCACGGTCCGGTGTAGGTCCTGGACAGCGGCGTGCCGAACGGGTTGTTGTAATTGTCGCCGATACCGAGAATGTGACTCAATTCGTGCGCGTATACCGCCTGGCCCGAGCTTTCGGCCTGGGTCGAGGACCCGGTGACCGCGTTCGGCCAGATACTCGCCGCCGATTTCCACGACGTCCACGGAACGTACCGGGTGGGCGCGGCGTTCGGCATTCCCGCGACACCGGGGCCGAATTCGTCGGGCACGTTCCCCGGCTCACCGAACTTCATCACGCCGAATTCCTGCCAGGTCGCGCTCTCGTCCTGACCGGCGGAAAGATAGAAGATGAAGTCGAACTGCTTGGAGACGTCACCGACGTCCGCCCGCCAGGCGGCGCCCGCGTCCGCGCGCAGGTCACGCTTGCAGTTCGCGCCCGGCGGGCAGGCGTCGGGCTGGAACTCCATGCCGTATTCGAAGGACTTGCCGGGCAGCCGGTACGGCCCGAACGCGGTCAGTTCGACGCCCATCCTGCCGCCGGAGTCCTCCATCCAGTACTCGTTGATGGTGTGGCCCTGGTTCAGCGCCTGCGGTTTGTTGAGGAAGTCCTGGTAGAACTTCGCGACGTTCGCGCGAGGGATGTCGCTGGCGGCGGGCCCGGGGTTGCCGAACACCGTCGAACGCGCCGGCTGCGTGACAGCGAACTCCTGGTCCGGGTAGTCCGCGAGCACCACGGCGCCCTTGAACGTCCGCTTTGTCGGCTTCAGCGCGGGATCGGCCCAGTTGGTGCCGGGCGGCTTGCGGTAGTCGTCCCACGTCATGTGGTCCTGGTTCTCCCAGGTCGACCCGTCGATCGGGGCGGGCCAGCCTTTCACCGGCACCGCGGCGGACGCGGGCTGGGCCACCAGACCTGGCAGTAGCGCGACGGTGGCGAGGACGGCGAGTGTTCTGAGTGGGGCTCGTCGGAGAGACGATCGCATCGGGGTACACCTCCCAGTCGGACCGCCGATGAGGCGGCCGTGATCGACGTTAGGAGGTGGGCTTTGCCCTGGGCACCGCCGGAAGTCGTGAGTCCCGCTAACTATCGGCCCAACGCCCCTCCGCGTTTCGTCCTCTGAATGCGGTAGTTGCGCGTGCAAGTACCGCATTCAGAGGACGAAACGCGGGAGGAAGAGTCAGGAGACCCGCAGGGCGGTGACGAACCGCGGCCGCCCGGCGAGATCGAGGTGCCCTTGGACGTCGGTGAGCACCCGGCGCGCCCGCACGAGCGCCGGGACGGCGGAACCGTGCGTGTCGTCGTGCTCGATCGCCATCCCGCCGGTGGGCCGCAGCAGACGCGCGGCCGCGGCGATCGCGTGCCGGATCACCGCCAGCCCGCTCTCCTCCGCGAACACCGCCCGCGGCGGGTCGTGCTCCGCGACCTCCGTCGGCACAGGGGTGCCGTCGGGAACGTACGGCGGGTTGCACAGGACCAGGTCGACGAGCCCGTCGAGTTCGGCGAACATCGTGCTGTCCGCGACGTCGCCGGAGTACAGGCGGATGGGCGTGTCCCCCGCGTCGGCATGGACGTCCGCGTTGTGCCGGGCCCACGCGAGCGCCTGCGCGTCGATGTCGACCGCGTAGACGACGGCGTCCGGCCGCGCGTGCTGCACGGCCAGCGCCAGCGCGCCCGATCCCGTGCAGAGGTCGACCACCACCGGATACTCGCGCCCGTGCAGCAGTTTGAGGCCCCATTCCAGGAGCAGCTCGGTCTCCGGCCGCGGGACGAACACCCCGGCGCCGACGTTGACCGTGATGTCGCCGAGCGCGGCCCAGCCGGTGAGGTACTGCAGCGGGATCCGTTTGGCCCGCTGGTTCACGAGCTGGCCGATCGCGTCGATGACGGGCGGGTCCACCAGCGGCACCATCGGCAGGCGGCCGCGTTCGACGCCGAGGACATGGGAGGCGATCAGTTCCGCGTCCGAACGCGGTGACGCCACACCGGCCTCGGTGAGGATGCGGGTCGCTTCCATGATGGCGAGGCGCAACGGCTGCCGGTTCACTGGTGTTCCTTCACAGAGTCAAGCCTGACACACGAGGCACGCGTGCCGGGGTCGATACACGCGGGCCCAGGGTATCGATTCCTTTCACCTCACCCGCCACGAGAGCGACGACAACGTCAGTGCCGCTTCGGCCACACGGCGCGCTAGGTCGGTCTGCAGGCTCTTCGTCGCCGAAGCGATCCACTCGTCCACGTTCCGTACACCGACATCGCGGTATTCGACGGCCTGAAGCAACATCTCCAGCTTGTCCGCGTCGCGCGCGTAGAGCGCCTCCGGGCTCTCGGCGGACTCGTATTCGTCGACGGCGTCGCGCACCGAGTCACGCGCCGCGTCGGGAAGCGACGAGGTCTGCGCCGCGGTGATCGCCCTCGGGTCCGGCTTCTCGACGAAACCCTTGATCGTGTGCGGAAGGTCGCCGGTCCGCGTCTCCTGCGTGTCGTGCCAGAGCGCGAGGTACGCCGCCTTCGCCGGGTCGGCACCGCCCTCGGCCGCGAGCAGACCGGCCAGCTGCGCGACCCTGGCGGTGTGCTCGGCGACCGATTCCGGATCGCGGACGCCCGCCTGCCACCATCCGGCCCGCCGGATCCGCTTGAGCACACCCAGTTCGAACCCGAATCTGGCCAGGGCTTCCACAATTCTCCTACGCGTCGGCGGTGAGATATCCGGCCAGTGTCCCGCGCCGCTGCCGGAGGGTGTCGATGCGGTCGTCCATTTCGGCCAGTTCGCGCCGGATCTCCGTGACGACCGTGGGGCAGAGGTCGAGTTCCGGCAGTTCGCCGTTCGCGCACGGCAGCACCTTCGCGATGACCTGCGTGCTCAGCCCGGCCGCGAGAAGCGCGCGGATCTGCCGCACCGTGGTGACCGCGTCCTCGTCGAAGCTGCGATAGCAATTGGAGTCGCGCCGCGAGACCAGCAGCCCCTGTTCCTCGTAGTAACGCAGCAGCCGCTGGCTCACACCGGTCCGCCGGGACAGCTCGCCGATCAGCATGTGACCCCCGTCATCCGAGTTTGACCTTCACATCGATGTCAGTACCTAACGTCGCCGGCATGACGAATCATTTCGCGCACGTCGTCCGCGGTTCCGGCCCCGGCCTGCTGCTCGCCCACGGCGGTGGCGGCAGCGTCGAAGGCAACTTCGGGAGCATCCTCGACGATCTCGCCCGCACCCACACCGTCGTCGGCCCCGACTACCCCGGCTCCGGGGCCACGCCGCGCAGCACCGAGCCGCTGGACCTCGACGCCGTCGCGGACGAACTGGTCTCCATCGCCGTCGACGCCGGCCTCGAACGCTTCGCGATCCTCGGCTACTCGCTCGGCACCGGCGTCGCCGTCCGCGCCGCGACCCGGCACCCCGATCGGGTCACCGGGCTCATCCTGACCGCCGGATTCACGAAACCGGACAACCGGCTGCTGCTGGCCGTCGACATCTGGCGCGAACTGCTGGGCGGCGACCGGAAGCTGCTGGCGAAATTCCTCACTTTCGCCGCCACCGGCGAGAAGCATCTGAACGCGCTGACGCCCTCGGAGCTCGAAGCCGCCATCGAGGGACTCGCCGGGTTCATCCCGGAGGGCAGTCCCGAACACGTGGGCCTGGTGGCGAACGTCGACCCGCGCCGAACTGGCCGGGATCTCGGTCCCCACCCTCGTCGTCGCCACGACCCTCGACGGACTCGCGCCGCCCGCCCACTCCCGCGAACTCGCGGCCGGGATCCCCGGCGCCGAACTGGTCGAGATCGAGGCCGGGCACGGTATCGGCACCGAGGCCCGCGACGAATGGCTCGGCGTGATCGAAAAGTTCCTCGACCAGGCGTAGTCTTCGCATACAGAGGGTGCCGAGTCGATCACTGTGACGTATATTTCATGGTGGCCCGGGTGAGGTATCGGGAGATCGGGCTGCCCTTCGGCGTGTTTTCCGCGGCGCTGGGCGTGCTGCTCGTCCGATTCCTTGTTCCTCGCCCGATCGGCATAGCGACAGCGGTGACGGCTGGCGCATCCTGTGCCCGGCTCGGCGCCCGCGAGGTCGACAGGCCTTCGGAAGACTTCGTCCGCTTCTCCTACGCATCCGTGAAGACAGGACCGGCCTCGCCATTGACTTACCGAAGGGGTGGTCACCTCGTTGAGAATCCCGAATATCGAATGACAGGAGGCTCGACGCATCCCTGTCCATACAGATACTCCACTGATCAAAATCAGGACCCGACATCTACTACCGGTTGCGACGGAGCAGGGTGACCTGTTCGGCGAATATGGCGGCATGAGAAGTCTTGGTGATCCGATTAGACTTATCGGCGGAGCCGAAGCGGACGCTAGCCGCGTCCTGGGTGGAACCTACAGGTCAAGCTGCCCTGAGGAGCAGTTGCAGAGATTGCTCAACGCAGGCCGGTTCGACGATGGACCGACGCCACGCTCCTGGTTGTGAGGGGTCCCGAGCCCCGGCATCGGCCGAGGTCGGCCCGTGAGCGTCTGCAGCGATTCCACTGGCCGAAGTGTCTGCCATTCGCGAAGTTCCCTACGACGCGCGGTCCGCGTAAGCTGAGCGAATCCCGCACTCGCCGAAGGGCTCACGAAATAGTCATGGATCTCCGGGAAACTACTGTCGTCACGCGGATATCCGCGAATATCGAGACCGAGGATCTCGCCGCGGCCGCCGCGCTGGGCGAGCGCCTCATCGGCGAGTTCGACGCCACCGAGCTGGAGATCTGCCGGGCGGATCCCGAGAGCGGCTGGACGGGGTATCTGGTCTCAGTCGGCTATCGCACACCTCCGGCCGACGGCGAAGATCCCGCCGAAACACTGCATCGAGCCGCGGTACCCGCGCTTTTCCACTTCGGACTGAACGCGCTATCCTTCGAAATTCACGGCACGCCGGAGACCGGGCAATATGGAAGCTATGACGCCTACGACACCCGAGCGGACGGATTCACTCTCCATTCGCTGATGGCGTCCGTCGGCGGCACCGATCCACGTGAGCCCGCGCACGTCACCAGGCACGATTTCTCGCCGCGCGCCGAAACCGATGTGATTTCGCGGGTACATCTCTACGTCCCCACCGATGACTTGCGGCTGGCCGTGGACATGTGCGGCCGTCCCGCGGCGGACCTTTCGGCGTCACTGGTCCGGATCACCACGGCCGCGGGTCCTTGCGAGGCGGTACTGTTGTCGGCTTTCCCGGCCGTAGCCGGAGAAACCGAGGAAGAGGCACTCAGCCGGGTCACGAACGAGGTGAACGCCCACCTCTCCCACGTGAACATGTCCGTCCGGGCGGTCCATACCGCACTGGAGGACGATCCGTTCTACACCGAGCCCGGTTAGCCGGCCTCAGCCCGCGTGGGCGGCCAGCCGCTCTTCGCGGTCCGCGGTGATGAGCGCGTCCAGCACGCCGTCGAGGTCGCCGTCGAGGACCTGGTCCAGGTTGTACGCCTTGTAGTTCACCCGGTGGTCGGCGATGCGGTTCTCGGCGAAGTTGTAGGTGCGGACCCGTTCGGAGCGGTCGACGGTGCGGACCTGCGAGCGGCGCGCGTCCGACGCCTTCGCGGCGGCCTCCTCCTCGGCGATCGCCTGGAGGCGGGCCTGCAGCACCTGCAGAGCGCGGGCGCGGTTCTGGATCTGCGACTTCTCGTTCTGGCACGAGACGACCACACCGGTGGGGAGGTGGGTGATCCGCACCGCCGAGTCGGTCGTGTTCACGCTCTGGCCGCCGGGGCCGGACGAGCGGTAGACGTCGATCCGCAGGTCGTTCGGGTCGATCTCGACCTCGACGTCCTCGGGTTCGGGGTAGATGAGCACGCCGGACGCGGAGGTGTGGATGCGGCCCTGCGATTCGGTGGCGGGCACGCGCTGCACGCGGTGCACCCCGCCCTCGAACTTCAGCCGCGCCCAGACGCCGTCGGCGTCGGCGGAACGGCTCTTGATGGACACGGTGACGTCCTTGAAGCCACCGAGGTCCGAGTCGACAGAGTCGAGTACCTCGGCCTTCCAGCCGTGACGCTCGGCGTAGCGCAGGTACATGCGCAGCAGGTCGCCGGCGAACAGCGCCGACTCCTCGCCGCCTTCACCCGACTTGATCTCCATGACCACATCGGAGCCGTCGTACGGGTCGCGCGGCAGGAGCAGTTCGGTGAGCTTGGCCTCGAGTACGGGAATCTTCGCGGAGATCTCTTCGGCCTCGGCCGCGAAGGTCGAGTCCTCCGAAGACAGTTCCTTCGCCGTCTCAAGGTCGTCACGGGCGGTGTCGAGCTCACGGACCGTCTTGACGACGGGGCTCAGCTCCGCGTACCGGCGGCCGAGCTTGCGAGCGCGCGCCTGGTCGGCGTGCACGGACGGGTCGGCCAGCTGCTCTTCCAGCTGGGCGTGCTCTTCGAGCAGACCCTTCAGCGAACTCGAATCCACACTCCACCTCTCAACGACCCGGACAAAAACCATGAAAAACGGCGCCTACCCGGACATGCGGGTAGGCGCCGTCGTTCAAGCTACTTGGCGTCTTCGGCCTTCTTGCGCTTGCCGTAGCGAGCCTCGAAGCGCGCGACGCGGCCGCCGGTGTCCATGAGCTTCTGCTTGCCGGTGTAGAACGGGTGGCAGTTCGAGCAGATCTCGACGTGGAGGTTGCCGGAGGTCTTGGTGCTGCGCGTGGTGAATTCGTTGCCACAGTCACAGTTCACGTGCGTGACGACGTACTCGGGGTGAATACCGCTTTTCATGGTGTCCTCTCTCGTTGGCCCCGGGTCCCCGTGCGGGGTGAACCGGTGCCGGACTTCAGCGGATGATTTTGCCAGATGTGCTGGCAGTGGCGTCAACGCACCCCACCCTCGGCATATTCCGCCACGTTGAGTCATCGACCATCGGCGTCCGGTTGTACGAAATTTGTACTTGATCACGCGAAGCTCCTCCTGTTGGTGATTCCTCAACAGGAGGTACTGATCATGCGCACCATCCTCGCCAAGGTGGCGAAGCCGGCCTCCGTCGCCGCGCTGGCCATCGCGGCACTCGCCATGGCTCCGGTCGCGGGGGCCGCTCCGGCCGCCCCCGAAGCGGTCGCCACCATCACCGCCGCCGACGTCAACCCGGCCGCGGGGACGTTCACCACCCTGTCCGACGGTGACCTGGCCATCCAGGGCGCCGGCGACGGCACGCCCGCCGGCGCCGTCCAGTGGTTCAAGAACCGCATGGGCTCCACCGCGTACCAGGGCCTCTGCGAGAAGGCCGTCGAGAACGCGTACGGGACCACCGGCGTCTGGGCCTCGGCCAACGCGCACTGGAACGGCGCGAGCCCGAAGCACACGACCGGGACGCCGCCGAAGGGCTCCTTCGTCTACTGGAACATCAGCCAGTGGGGCCACGTCGGCATCGCCGACGGCTCCGGTGGGATCTACGCCTCCAGCATCGGCGGCAAGATCGGCCACGCGTCGAGCGTGCACTACTTCAACAACTACCGCGGTTGGACTCCTGCGGCGGTTCCGCACCGCTGAGCCCTCGGGTCGCGTGGTCCGTGAAGGCCTCCTTGAGGGACTCTGGGTCCCTCAAGGAGGCCTTCACGGAACTTCGGCCGACGCAAGCCAGCGCTTCGTCGCGCGCGGCGAGGTCAGGTGCACGACCGGCACCGTGGGATCCGTGACCCAAGCGCGGATCGTGCGCCGCTTGCGTGCGAACGAGCGGAAGTGCCAGTAAATGATCGAATCGCCGGAGACCATGCCCCGCAGCGTCTCGACGTTGCCGTTGCAGATCCGGCGACGGGTGACGCACCGCACCACGGTCCGGCGCACCAGGCGGCCCAGCGAAACCCAGCGCGGATAGTCCAGCGCGACGATCAGTTCGGCGCGGGCAACGCGATGTCGCGCCATTTGGCGAACATCCCGTCGATGATCCAGTGCTCCCCTGCGACCAGCGCGCTGATCCGGCGGCGTTGCTCGTCGTCGGGGACGGGTACCCAGCCCGGCTGCCAGGCCAGATCGTCGTCGACCGAATGGCACGGCAGCCCGGTCCGCTCGGCCAGGCTTCGCGCCAGCGTCGACTTACCCGAACCGGTGACCCCGTACACGACGATGCGCCCCGGCACCGAACCCACAGCTTCCTCCAGGCCGGGTCGTGCGAAACGGGATGCGAGCGACCGGATCCAGTCAGGGGGTTGCGAAAGCCACTTTCGCAACCTTCCACGTTGCGAAAGTGGCTTTCGCAACGTCGTCGGCCCAGCCGTCGCCCAAGTACATGAAGGCCCCCTTGCTTGCGCCTGGCGCAAGCAAGGGGGCCTTCATGTACTTACAGAACGAAACTCAGTCGTCGTCGTTCGAGCCGAGGGCCGTCTTCGAGACCTGCATGAGGAACTCGATGTTGGTCTTCGTCTTGCGCAGTCGCGAGATCAGCAGGTCGATGGCCTGCTGCGAGTCCAGCGCGTGCAGCACCCGGTGCAGCTTGTGGGTGACCGCGAGTTCGTCCGGCGAAAGCAGCAGGTCTTCCTTGCGGGTACCGGACGGGTTGATGTCTACCGCGGGGAAAACGCGCCGCTCGGCGATCTTCCGGTCGAGCTTGAGGTCCGCGTTCGCGGTGCCCTTGAACTCTTCGAAGATGACCGTGTCACCGGTGGACCCGGTTTCGACCATCGTCGTGGCGAAGATCGTCAGCGAACCGCCGTTCTCGATGTTGCGCGCCGCGCCGAGGAACCGCTTCGGCGGGAACAGCGCCGTCGAGTCGACACCACCGGAGAGGATCCGGCCGGACGCCGGGGCCGCCAGGTTGTAGGCACGGCCCAGACGGGTGATCGAGTCGAGCAGCACGACGACGTCGTGGCCCATCTCGACCAGGCGCTTCGCCCGCTCGATGGCCAGCTCGGCGACCGAGGTGTGGTCGGACGGCGGGCGGTCGAAGGTCGAGGCGATGACCTCACCCTTCACCGACCGCTGCATGTCGGTGACCTCTTCCGGACGCTCGTCCACGAGCACGACCATCAGGTGGCACTCGGGGTTGTTCGTCGAGATCGCGTTCGCGATGTCCTGCATGATCGTCGTCTTGCCGGCCTTCGGCGGCGACACGATCAGGGCACGCTGCCCCTTGCCGACCGGCATCACCAGGTCGATGACGCGGGTCGTGAGCTTGTGCGGCTCGGTTTCGAGGCGCAGCCGCTCGTTCGGGTACAGCGGCGTCAGCTTGGTGAACTCGGGACGGCGCTTGGACTCGTCCGGCTCCAGGCCGTTGATCGAGTCGACGCGCACCAGCGGGTTGAACTTCTGCCGCTGCTGCTCGCCGTCACGCGGCTGGCGCACGGCACCGGTGATGGCGTCACCGCGGCGCAGGCCGTACTTGCGGACCAGCGAAAGCGAGACGTACACGTCGTTCGGCCCGGCGAGGTAACCCGAGGTACGCACGAACGCGTAGTTGTCGAGCACGTCCAGGATGCCCGCGACGGGCAGCAGGACGTCGTCCTCGCGGATCTCGGTGTCGGGCGAACCGCCCTGTTCACGGCCACCGCCGGAACCACGGCGGCGACGGTCGCGGAAGCGACGGCCGCGACGGCCGCCTTCCTCGTCGTCGTCGCCCTGCGGGCCCTGGCCCTGACGCTGGCTGTTGTCCTGGCCGCCGCCCTGCTGGTTGCGCTGGCGGTTGTCCTGGCCACGGCCGTCGCGGTTGCCCTGACGGTTGCCGCCTTCGTTGCGGTCACCCCGGTCACCACGCTCGCCACGGTCACCACGCTCGCCGCGCTCACCACGGTCACGCTGTTCACCACGGTCACGCTGGTCACCGCGCTCACGCTGCTGACCGCCCTGCTCGGGCGAACCCGCGGCACGGTTGGAGCCGCGGCGACGACGGTTGCGGCCGCCCTCTTCCTGCTGCGGCTGGCCGTCCTGCGGGGTGTTCTCCTGCTGCGCGGGCCGCTCGGCGGCCGGCGCGGAGCCGTTCTCCGAGACCTTTTCGGTCTTCTCGGCCTTCTCGGCGCGAGGAGCCTCGGCCGGCGCGGCTTCGGCCTTCGGGGCCTCCTGCTTCGGGGCCTCCGTCTTGGGCGTTTCGGCCTTGGGGGCCTTACGCGGTGCATCGATCCCCTCGAGCGGAAGCGTTTCGCTCGCCGCGGCGGGGGTCTTGCGCTTGGTCTTGCCCTGGCGCTCGCGGATGGCCGCGATCAGATCGCCCTTGCGCATACCAGTGGTTTCGCCGATGCCAAGGTCCCCAGCGATCGAGCGCAGTTCGGCGACGGTCTTGCCGGTCAATCCGCCGACCGTGCGCTTGGGAGCCACGGCGCCGTTCGACTCGGCGGCGCCACCTTCGACGTCGCTCAAAAGATCGGTGTTGCTCACAAATGTCCTTCCTGACCGATCCACGCCTCCAGGTGGATCAGCGGACCGCCGCTCGCGTCCGATTGCGAAACGGCGTAATTGGCCCCCGATACGGGCGATCAGCTCCTCGGCCGTGTTGAACACAGCTAGAAGGCCTCCAGCACAGGGATTTGCGTCCTCCAAACGGAGGAAGCGGAATTCGGCACCGCCGGAACCGGTGAACCCGCCTGTGTCAATCTGCCAGCCCCCGCTTGCCAGGCTGTGCTAGTTGCCGGACGCTCTGCGGAACTGGCGGATCAACGAAGGATGCGGGCCAAGGATGACACTGGTCACCTGGACCGGCACCGGGTGCGGAAACGCACGGTGATCGAACGCCCCCGAGGGTAGACCGCACCACGGCCCGGTGCAACAACCACCCCCCGCGTGGCGGGGCGGGGCTCCGGCATGTGACCGAGGCTTTACTGAGCCGCAACCTGAACGCCGCCCGGATCGATCGGCAGCTCGGTGACGTCGAAAGACGTAACGTCGACGTCGGCCGGGAGTATTCCCCCGGTGGTCAGCGCGAGCACGGTCGGACCGGCTCCGGAGATGGCCGCGGCCACCCCTTCGGCCCTCAGCGCGCGCACCAGTTCGCTGCTCGCCGGGTACGCGGGCGCCCGGTAGTGCTGATGGAGCCGATCTTCGGTCGCGGAGAGCAACAGGTCCGGGCGCGAGGTGAGCGCGTGGACCGCGAGCGCCGCGCGGCCGGCCGTGAACGCCGCGTCGGCGTGCGGGACCTGGGCCGGAAGCAGCCCGCGGGTGGCGTCGGTCGAGGACCGCAGCGCCGGGACGGCGACCACGGGCCGGATGTCGTGATGCGGCTGGAGCCGTTCGGCGCGGAACCGCTCGCCCTCGTTCCAGGCCACCACGAAGCCGCCCAGCAGGCTCGCCGCGGCGTTGTCGGCGTGTCCCTCGAACTCCGCGGCCAGCTGCAGCGCGTCGTCGTCCAGGGCCTTCTCAGCCAGCGCGTACGCCGCCGCGACACCGGTCACGACGGCGGACGCGGACGACCCGAGGCCGCGAGCGTGCGGGATGGCGTTGAAGCAGCGAAGGTGCAGGCCGGGCGGCCGGAGGCCGAGGTGCTCGCAACCGCGCCGGAAAGCGCGGACGACCAGGTGCGACTCGTCGGTCGGGACGTCGCCGAGACCGCCCGCGCCGACGTCGATGACCTCGATCTTGAGCCCCGCGTCGGTGATCCGGAATTCGACCCGGTCGTACAACGCCAGCGCGAGGCCGAGGGTGTCGAATCCCGGGCCGAGGTTCGCCGACGACGCCGGGACCTTGACCTCGATCAGCGTCATCGCAGGTCCAGCGCGGCGGCGACGGCGGTCGGGTCGACGGCGAGCGGCTCGACCTCGACGTTGCCCTCCAACGCCGTGGCCGGGTCCTTCAAACCGTGTCCGGTGACGGTGCACACAACGGTCGAGCCCTTCGGCAGGCGCCCGTCGGCGGCCGTGGCGAGCAGGCCCGCGACGCTGGTCGCCGAAGCGGGCTCGACGAACACGCCTTCCTTGCGGGCGAGCAGCCGGTACGCCTCGAGGATCTTCTCGTCGGTGATCGCCTCGAACAGGCCCGCGGACGCGTTCTTCGCCTTCATCGCGCCGTCCCAGGACGCGGGGCTGCCGATGCGGATCGCGGTCGCGATGGTGTCCGGATCGGCCACCGGCTCGCCGTGCACGAGAGGCGCGGCACCGGCCGCCTGGAACCCGAACATCCGCGGGGTGTTCTTCACCACACCGTCGCCCGCGTACTCGGAATACCCGGCCCAGTAGGCGGTGATGTTGCCCGCGTTGCCCACGGGCAGGCAGTGGATGTCCGGCGCCCGGCCGAGGACGTCGCAGATCTCGAACGCGGCCGACTTCTGGCCGGCGATGCGCACCGGGTTCACCGAGTTGACCAAGGTCACCGGATAGTCGATGGCGGTCTTCTGCGCCAGTTCGAGGCAGTCGTCGAAGTTGCCGTCCACCTGCAGGATCCGCGCGCCGTGCAGGACGGCCTGGGCGAGTTTGCCCATCGCGATCTTGCCCTGCGGGACGAGCACCGCGCAGGTGAGCCCGGCGCGGGCGGCGTAGGCCGCGGCCGACGCGGAGGTGTTGCCGGTGGAGGCGCAGATGACGGCCTGGAGCCCGCTGGCGAGCGCGTGCGTGATGGCCACGGTCATCCCGCGGTCCTTGAACGACCCGGTCGGGTTCGCGCCTTCGACCTTGAGGTAGACCTCGCAGCCGGTCAGTTCCGAGAGGTGCGAGGCGGGCAGCAGCGGCGTGTTGCCTTCGCCGAGCGTGATCACCTTCGCGCCGGAGGGGACCGGGATCCGGTCCGGATAAGCCTGGATGATCCCCGGCCACGGTTGGGAAATCACTGGTCTTCGCCTTCCACCCGCATCACACTGACGACCTGGTTCACCACATCGAGTTCGGCAATGTCGTCCACAGTGGACCGCAGTGCCGCGTCCGGCGCCAGGTGGGTGACCACGACCAGGCTGGCCGTGTCGTTCGCGTCGCGCTGCCGCACGGCGGCGATGCTGACACCGTGCCCGGCGAACGCCTGGGCCACCTGGGCGAGGACGCCCGCTCGATCGGCCACGTCGAGACTGACGTGGTACCGCGTCGGCGTCTGGCCCATCGGCCTGACCGGGAGCGCGGCGTGCGCGGATTCGCGCGGGCCACGGCCGCCGACGACCCGGTTTCGAGCCACCGCGACGAGGTCGCCGAGCACGGCACTCGCGGTCGGCGCGCCACCGGCGCCCTGACCGTAGAACATGAGCTCACCGGCGGCGTCCGCCTCGACGTAGACGGCGTTGTACGCGCCGCCGACCCCGGCCAGCTGGTGGTTGCGCGGGATCATCACCGGATGCACGCGCGCCGAAACGGATTCGGTGCCGTCGTCGGCGGTGACGCGCTCGCAGATGGCGAGCAGTTTCACCGTGCGGCCCAGGACGTTCGCCGCGGCGAGATCCGACGCGGTGACGTCGGCGATGCCTTCGCGGTGCACGTCGGACGCGGTCACCCGGGTGTGGAACGCGAGCGAGGCGAGGATCGCGGCCTTGGACGCCGCGTCGTAACCGTCGACGTCGGCGGTCGGGTCGGCCTCCGCGTAACCGAGCCTGCTGGCCTCTTCCAGCGTTTCCGCGTACCCGGCGCCGGTGGAGTCCATCGCGGAGAGGATGTAGTTGGTGGTGCCGTTGACGATGCCCATCACCCGGGTGATGCGGTCACCGGCCAGCGATTCGCGCAGCGGGCGCAGCAACGGGATCGCCCCGGCCACGGCCGCCTCGAAGTACAGGTCGACGCCTGCCGCGTCGGCGGCCTCGAACAGCTCCGCCGAATGCTCGGCGAGCAGCGCCTTGTTCGCCGTGACAACGGATTTCCCGGCCTTGAGCGCGTCGAGCAGCCACTCCCGCACCGGCTCGACGCCACCGACCAGCTCGACGACGACGTCGACGTCCGGGGAGGTGACGAGCTTCGTCACGTCGGAGGTGACCAGTTCCGGCGGCAGCTCGGGGTGCTTGTCGGGGCGCCGCACCGCGATGCCCGCCAGTTCCACCCTGGCGCCCGCCCTGGCCGCGAGTTCCCCGGCCTGCTCGGTGAGCAGCCGGACCACCTCGCCGCCGACCGTCCCGCAGCCCAGCAGGGCGACCCTGATCACGCGTTCGTCCACAGTAGACACTTGCTAGACCTCCAGGCGCAGCATGTCGTCCGTCGTCTCCCGCCGCAGCAGCACGCGGGCGCTGCCGTTGCGCACGGCCACCACCGCGGGCCGCGGCTGCCGGTTGTACCCGCTGGCCATCGAGTAGCAGTACGCCCCGGTGGCCGCCACGGCGAGCAGGTCGCCGGGAGCAAGGGTGTCCGGGAGCCAGCAGTCACGGACGACGATGTCGCCGGACTCACAGTGTTTTCCCACGACCCGGGACAGCGCGGCGGCGACCTGGCCGTCCCCGTCGTCGTCGGAGGTCCGGGAAACGAGACGGCAGTCGTACACCGCGTCGTAGAGCGCGGTGCGGATGTTGTCGCTCATCCCGCCGTCGACGCTGACGTAGCGACGGGAGGCCTTGTCACCGAGCGAGACGTCCTTGATGGTGCCGACCTCGTACAGCGTGATCGTGCCGGGACCGGCGATGGCGCGGCCAGGCTCGCCGGCGATCTTCGGCACCGGAAGGCCCGCGTACTCGCATTCCTTGCGGACGATCTCGCGGATCTGCGTGATCATCTGCGCGGGCGGCGGCGGGTTGTCCTTGTCGGTGTAGGCGATACCGAAACCACCGCCGAGGTCGACGATCGACAGCTGGTCGAGCAGGTCGGTGCCGTGCTCCTTGGCGAGTTCGGCCAGCAGGCCGACCACGCGGCGGGCGGCGACCTCGAACCCGTCGGCGTCGAAGATCTGCGAACCGATGTGGCTGTGCAGGCCGATCAGCTTGAGGGACGGCGCGTTGAGCACGCGGCGCACGGCCTCGGCCGCGTCACCGGAAGCCAGCGAGAAACCGAACTTCTGATCCTCGTGCGCGGTCGCGATGAACTCGTGGGTGTGCGCCTCGACGCCGACGGTCACCCGGATGAGGACGTCCTGCACGATGTCGTGCCGGGCGGCGACGTCGGCCAGCCGCGCGACCTCGTAGTAGGAGTCGACCACGACCGTGCCGACACCCGCTTCGACGGCGGCTTCCAGCTCGGGCAGCGACTTGTTGTTGCCGTGGAAGGTGATCCGCTCCGCCGGGAAGTCCGCGCGCTGCGCGACGGCGAGCTCGCCGCCACTGCACACGTCCAGGCTCAGCCCCTGCTCGGCCACCCAGCGGGCGATCTCGATGGACAGGAACGCCTTGGACGCGTAGTGCACGAGCGCCGGGTCGTCGAACGCCTCGGCGTAGTCGGCGCAGCGGGACTTGAAGTCGGCCTCGTCGACGACGAACAGCGGCGTGCCGTATTTCTCGGCGAGTTCGCGGACGTCGACCCCGGCGATGCGGACGACGCCGTCACCGCCGCGGAAAGTGTTGCGGGGCCAGACTTTCGGATACAGCCTGTCGAGTTCTTCCGGACTCGACGGCGGGAAACCGGAGGCGTCGGCGTGGGGGTAGACGTCGGCGTGGCGGGGGCCCGCGGGGTGAGCCATTTGTTACTCCGCTCGATCAAGGCCGCGCGATCGCGAACGCGTAGCCAGGGCGTCAGGTAGGTCGGAAAGGACGCGTTGTGCTTGGAGGACGCCCTGCCTCCACGTTGGCGAGCCCTTCGGGCCGAGCGCGGCCGTCCTGCTCGGTCGGGTTCTGGGGGACACCTCGGCGCCGCCTCCCATCACATCCGCTCCGGAGCAGAGACACCGAGCACGTTGAGGCCGTTCGCCAGCACCTGGCGGGCGGCCTGGCACAGCGCGAGCCGGGCGAACGTGAGGGGGGTCGCCTCCTCGTCGCCCTGGGGAAGAACACGGCCCACGGTGTAGAACTTGTGGTACGCGCCGGCGAGTTCTTCGAGGTACCGGGCGACGCGGTGCGGTTCGCGCAGCAGTGCGGCCCGGCGGAGGACGGTCGGGAATTCGCCGATCGTGCGGATCAGATCGCCCTCGGCCGGCAGCGTAAGCAGGCCGAAGTCCACTTCGCCATCGGTTTTCAAGCCGAGGTCGGAAGCGTTGCGCTGCAACGAGGCCAGCCGCGCGTGGGCGTACTGGACGTAGTAGACCGGGTTGTCGTTGGAGTGCTTGCGAAGCAGATCGAGGTCGATGTCCAAAGTGGAATCGACCGAATAGCGGATCAGCTCGTAGCGGGCCGCGTCGACGCCGACGGTGCCGACGAGGTCCTCCATCGTGATCACGGTGCCGGCGCGTTTGCTCATCCGGACGGGTTTGCCCTCGGAGACCAGGTTGACCATCTGACCGATCAGCACCTCGACCACGGCCGGGTCGTCACCGAAGGCGGCCGCGGCGGCCTTCAGGCGGGCGATGTAGCCGTGGTGGTCCGCGCCGAGCATGTAGATGCAGAGGTCGAAGCCGCGTTTGCGCTTGTCCTGGAAGTAGGCGAGGTCACCGGCGATGTAGGCCGGGTTGCCGTCCTTCTTGATGACGACGCGGTCCTTGTCGTCGCCGTGCTCCTTGGACTTGAGCCACCAGGCGCCGTCCTCGAAGAACAGGTTCCCGGAGTCCTTCAGCTGCTGGACCGAGGACGCCACGGCGCCGGACTCGTGCAGCGAGTTCTCGTGGAAGTAGACGTCGAAGTCGGTGCCGAAATCGTGCAGGCTCTGCTTGATCTCGGTGAACATCAGCTCGATGCCGACCCGGCGGAAGGTCTCGGCCCGCTCGTCGTCGGGCAGCGAGAGCGCGCTCGGCTCCTGGCGGATGACCTCGGCGGCGATGTCGTTGATGTAGCCGCCGGCGTAGCCGTCCTCGGGGGCGGGCTCGCCCTTGGCGGCGGCGACCAGGGACCGGACGAAGCGGTCGATCTGCGCGCCGTGGTCGTTGAAGTAGTACTCCCGGGTGACCTGGCCACCCTGCGCGGACAGCACGCGGCCCAGCGCGTCACCGACCGCGGCCCAGCGGGTGCCGCCGAGGTGGATGGGGCCGGTCGGGTTCGCCGAGACGAACTCGAGGTTGATCTTGACGCCCGCCAGCGCGTCACCGAGACCGTAGGTCTCCCCGGCGTCGAGCACCTGCTGGACGATCTGACCCTGCGCGTCCGCGGCGAGCCGCAGGTTGAGGAAGCCCGGCCCGGCGACCTCGGCCGAGTCGATGCCGTCGGTCGCGGCGAGGGCCGCGGACAGCGCGTCGGCGAAGTCGCGGGGCTTCATCCCGGCCTTCTTGGCCACCTGCAACGCCAGGTTGGTCGCGTAATCGCCGTGCTCGGGGTTGCGGGGACGCTCGATCGTCACCTTCTCCGGCAGCACGGAATCGTCGAGGCCGCGCGCGGTGAGAACCTGCACGGCGGAGTTACGGACCAGGTCGGCGAGAGCTGCGGGAGTCACTCGCGGAATTCTAGGTGTGACCTGGTCCGGGCTTCGCAGCGACCGCCGGAAGGTGTGAGCCAAGCCGGTGATCTTCCGGCTGTTCACGGTGATCAGACGCGCGGTCTCTACACTGGCCCGCGCAGGGACCACCCCCTTTGGAGAACGCAGGAGCCATGGCTAACGGGACAACCAGAAAAAAGGGCGCGTCGTCGAAGAACGCCATGAAGGCCGCCCGTAGTTCCGTCGTGTCCAAGAAGGGCACGCCCTGGGGCACGATCATCGCCGTCGTCGCGATCGTCGTCCTGGCGGCCTCGGTGGTCACCTATTACATGGTCGCTTCCGCGCCGAAGCGTGATCAGAAGACCCGTGAAGAGGCCGCGGCCGCCTTCGCGCCTTCGCAGCAGGACCCGGATCCCTCGAAGCGCATCCCCGGGGTCGTGACCGCCGAGTACCCAGGCCAGGCGCACGTCTCGGCCGCCGAGCGGGTCGCGTACGACAAGATCCCACCCTTCGGCGGCCCGCACGACCAGGCCTGGGCCGCGTGCAACGGCGTCGTCTACGAACGGGCCGTCCGCAACGAGAACATGGTCCACGGTCTCGAGCACGGCGCGGTCTGGATCGCCTACAACCCG
The DNA here is from genome assembly GCF_046548895.1 of Amycolatopsis sp. cmx-4-54. NCBI lineage: Bacteria > Bacillati > Actinomycetota > Actinomycetes > Pseudonocardiales > Pseudonocardiaceae > Amycolatopsis > Amycolatopsis sp. cmx-4-54. The sequence continues at coordinate 296,901 of NZ_JAEBEJ010000007.1, read as the reverse complement.
CAGCAGGTCACCGGCGAGGCACTGGACCTGCTGAAGGTGCGTGTCGAGGGCAAGCCGTACATGGTGATGTCGCCGTACCCGAACCTGGACAAGCCGATCTCCGTGCAGTCCTGGGGCCACCAGTTGAAGCTGGACTCCGCCTCCGACGAGCGGATCGACCAGTTCGTCGCCGCGCTGCGCACCAACCCGTTCGGCGCGTACCCCGAGCGTGACGCCACCTGCGACGCGCAGATCGAGCCGGGCGACTTCGACCCGACCCCGCCGGGGCCGGACGCGAAGCCGATGGACTACAAGGGCTCCGCGGGCACGCAGCCGGACCAGCCCGGCACCGGCCAGAGCGGCGTGCCGTCCATGCCCGCCACCCAGCCCTCGGCGCCCGCGAGCAAGTAGTGAGCCAAGTGGACCCCGATCTCCAGCACGTCGATGACACTTCGCGGTCGGCCAAGAGCCGATGGCTGGTGATCGGGGCCGCCCTGGTCGTCATGCTGATCCTCGGCTTCGGCCTCGGCGCGCTGACGACCAGGCTGATCGACTCCGAACCGGAGCAGAAGACGCCGGGCGCGGGCTCGATCGAGGTCGGCTTCGCGCAGGACATGTCGGTGCACCACCTCCAGGCCGTCACCATGGCGGGCTGGGCGCGGGACCACACGACCGATCAGGCGATCAAGACCCTCGCGTTCGACATCGAGCGCACGCAGACCGGCCAGGTCGGCCGGATGAAGGGCTGGCTGGGCCTGTGGGGCCAGCCCGAGCAGGCGACCGGCGCCTACATGACGTGGATGACCGAGCCGATGTCCGGACACGGGGGGCACGGTGGCGGCGACATGAAGCCGTCGAACGGCGCCCCGATGCCCGGAATGGCGACTTCGGCCGAACTGGCCAAACTGCGGTCGCTGACCGGCAAGGAGATGGACGTCTTCTTCCTCCAGCTCATGCTGCGGCACCACCAGGGCGGGACCGAGATGGCGCAGTACGGCCACGATCACACGTCGATCGCGGACGTGAAGTCGCTGACCCAGAGCATGCTCGTCTCGCAGGGCGCCGAGATCACCCTGATGAAGGGGCTCCTCCAGGAGCGCGGCGCGGCCCCCTTGCCCGCCTGACGCCTTTCCCTCTCACGCATTTCGTCCTCTGAATGCGGTGGTTCGCGTTGCCGACTACCGCATTCAGAGGACGAAATGCGTGAAAGGGGGTCACCAGGAGAGTTCCCGGCAGCGTTGCGCGCATTGGGGCACTTCTATCTGCAGGGTCGCGTGCTCGATCGAGTAGCGGTTCGCCAGGAGGTTCTGCGCCTCGGTCAGCACCTCGGCCTGCTCGACGGTCGGCGCGATGGTGAGGTGCGCCGAAGCGACCTCCATACCCGAAGTCAGCGTCCAGACGTGCAGGTCGTGGACGTCCTCGACGCCCTTCAGCCCACCGAGTTCGGCCTGGATCCCCGCGACGTCGACCCCCTTCGGCGCGTGTTGGAACAGGATCCGCAGCGCGCGGCGCGCGAGGGCATAGGTGCGGGGCAGGACGAACAGGCCGATCGCGACACCGATGATCGGGTCGGCGTAACGCCAGCCGGTCAGCAGCGTGATCGCGCCGCTCAGCAGCACACCGACGGATCCGATGAGGTCGGCGAGGACTTCGAGGTACGCGCCGCGGACGTTGATGCTCTCCTCGGCGCCCTTGCGCAGGACCATGAAGGAGACGATGTTCGCGACGAGGCCCGCGGCGGCGGCCAGCAGGACGGGCAGGCCGGGCACGACCGGCGGGTCGCTGATCCGGCCGATGGCCTCGACCAGGACGTAGCCCGCCACACCGAACAGCAGGATGGCGTTGGCCAGGGCCGCGAGCACTTCGGCGCGGTAGAACCCGAACGTCCGGGTCAGCGTCGGGCCGCTGCTCCGGGCGAGCAGGATGGCCGCCAGGGCCATGCCGACGCCGAGGACATCGGTGAACATGTGCGCGGCGTCGGAGATCAGCGCGAGCGAACCGGTGGCGAACCCGACGACAAACTCCATGACCATGAAGCCGGCGCCGATGACCAGCGCGATCGTCAGGCTCTTGAGGTAGCGGCCTGACGCGCTCGACGGCGAGGCCGTTCCATGCCCGTGCCCGTGACCCATTGCTCCGCCTCTCGTGAAGTCGACAGGCCGAATATATTGTCACATGCGCATATGTGCAATACAGGTGAGCCTAAGTTCACCATGGCTTAAGCCACACATGGAAGCCATCCCCCAGGAGGGCCTTCCCGAAACCTGGACTCGCCACGCACCGCTACCGGAGCGACCGGAAGAACCCCCGCAACTGGCCGACGAAGACGTCGGGCTGCTCGAAGGCGGCGAAGTGCCCGCCCGCCGGCAGCACCTCGTACCAGCGAAGATCGGTGTAGCGCAGCTCCGCCCAGCGCCGGGACGGCCGGATGATCTCGCGCGGGAAGATCGAGATACCCGAAGGAACTTCAACGGGCGAGACGTCCCGCTCCTTGCTCTCCCAGTAGATCCGCGCCGAAGAGACCGCCGTCGCGGTGAACCAGTAGACCGAGATCGCGTCGAGCATCTGCCGCCAGGACAGCGCGCTCTCCGGCGAGCCGTCGTTGTCGGTCCACTCCCAGAACTTCTCCGCGATCCACGCCGCCTGCGCCGCGGGCGAGTCGGTGAGCCCGTAACCGAGCGTCTGCGGGCGCGTGGCCTGCTGCTGCGCGTACGCGGACCCGACCTCGCGGAACCGCGCGAGATCGCTGATCGCCGCTTTCTCCTCCGCCGTCGGTTCGCCGAGGACGGCCTCGTCGTACAGGACGCCCGCCATGTTGACGTGGACACCGATCAGCCGTTCCGGCACGAGCTTGGCGAGCATGTTCGTCACCCCGGCGCCCCAGTCACCGCCCTGCGCGACATAGCGCTCGTAGCCGAGCCGCCCCATCAGTTCATCCCAGGCCCTCGCGATGCGCTCGACGTTCCACCCCGTCGACGCCGGTTTATCGCTCCAGCCGAATCCCGGCAGTGACGGCGCCACGACGTGGAACGCGTCCGCCGGATCACCCCCGTGCGCGGCGGGATCGGTCAGCGGCCCGAGCACGTCGAGGAACTCCACGACCGATCCCGGCCAGCCGTGCGTGAGCACCAGCGGCGTCGCGTCCGGCTCCGGCGAGCGAACGTGCAGGAAGTGGATCCCGAGACCGTCCACAGTGGTCTTGAAGCCCGGGAAGGCGTTGACGCGGCCGGCCAAACCGAAGTCGTAGTCCTCCGCCCAGTACCGGCACAGCTCCCGCGCGAACTCCAGCGGAACTCCCTGGCCCCAGTCGTCCACGGTGGCCGGCTCGGGCCAGCGCGTGGCGCGCAGACGGGCGCGCAGGTCGGCGATGGCGGATTCGGGAATCCGCACCTCGAACGGCTCGATCATCGAGTCCTCCCCTGGTCGTCGGCGACACCGACGCTACGCCTTTCCGGCCGACCCGGCAGACGGCGAGCGATCGCCCGAAAAGGCCAGGTCAGCGCCACCCAGGACGCCATTCTCGAGCACCACAACGCCTAATGGCCACCACTCGGAAGAGGCCGCGGCGACATGCGCTAAGCTTTCAACGTCGCCCAGGCGGCAACGCCCTCGTAGCTCAGGGGATAGAGCACTGCCCTCCGGAGGCAGGTGTCGCAGGTTCAAATCCTGCCGAGGGCACACAAGTCCGGGAGGCCTCTCAGCGCCTCCTGCCGGTCGGCCGCGCCGACCGCCTTCACGCCGACGAGGCCGAGTGCCACGGCACGGAAATGATCTTCGCGAATTCGGCGATCTGCCTTCCGAGAAGGTGCCAGGTACTCGACATCCACGACGACGGGAATTCACCGCGGTTTCCCGAGCGCCGAGGAACGGCGAGCGACGATCACCCGAAAACAGGTGCACCAATTGTCCTATGTGGACTTATTGAGGTTCGCCACCTCGCGGTAAACGGTACGCGCGTCCTCCATTTCCGGCCGATCGTGGCCAAACCCGCCCGGAAAACGAATCGCGGGACAGGGCACAATGCTTGGGCCGACCGAAAGAAGGCCCTATGTCGCAAAGCGCGAACTCACCGACCGGAGCCGGAATCACGCTGTCGACCTCCGATCCGGCGGAGATATCCGCACTCCACACCTGGCTTCGCGGGCATTCCGATATCGAGGCGACGCTGGTGGCCGGGCAACCGCGGGCCCAGGAACTCGGCGTGCTCGACGTCGTGACGGTAGTGGCGGGTAGCGCCGGACTGGCGACCCTGATCAAGATCATTCCCGACTTCATCCGGTCGCGGCGTTCGGATGTCCGGATCGAGATGACCGTCAACGACCGAAAGGTCTTGATCGACGCGAAGAACGTCGACGAGGTGATGCCGATCGTGGAGCGGTTCCTTGAGCGATAGAGCCTCACCCTGGCGCGACTACTCACGTTCACGCGCGGTTCTGATCGGCGCCTGGGATTACGTCCATCTACCGGTGGTGACACCGGCGCGCAACAGTCTGGAACGGATGGCGCGGCTGTTGACCGGCCCGCTGTGCGGCTGGCCCGAAGATCGCGTGCAGGTCGTCGGGGGAATGCCCCGACGCAATGATCTGCCGGACCGGCTCATGGAGTGGTACGACGGCGTCGAGGACATCGCCGTGTTCTACTTCGTCGGTCATGGCCAGCTGCACAACGACGAGCTTTGCCTGGCGTTGCCGGAATCACCGGCCGGTGGCCCGCGCCGCCTGACGACCGGGCTCCCGTTCGCGGATGTGCGCGCGGCACTGCGTGAGTGCGACGCGCAGACCAAGATCGTGATCCTCGACTGCTGTTTCGCGGGCAATCACCTGCTCCCACCGCACAGCCTGGCGGCACCACAAGCGATGGTCGACGCGCTCCTGCTGGGCACCGGCGCCTTCACCATGGCCGCGACGAAGGCTTACCGCACCGCGCAATACGAAACCGGCACCACGTCGGATCTGCCGCAGACCTGCTTCACCAAGTACCTGGTCGACGTGATCGAGCGGGGAATCCCCGGCCATCCGGCGGGCCTGCCACTGGGCACGATCTTCGCGCACACGGCCGACGCCCTGGTCCGCGACAAATGGCCGGAGCCGACCCGGTCTTCCCGCCACGATGCCGACCGGTTCGTCCTGTCCCGCAATGTCCTGGCGGCCGAAGCACCGGCTACCACGGTGGTCGATGTTCCCCGGCAGGTGCTTCAGCCGCCGTCTTCGAGCTTCGCCGTCGCGATGAACCAGGCGCTGGCCCGCAGCGTCCGGCTCGGGCGTAACCGGCACCTTCCCCATGAACTACCGGCGATCTGGGTCACGCTGGGCGAACTCGACCATGCGAACGAACTGGTCGAAGACATGTCGATGTACCGGACGCTCGCCCTCATCCGGATGGTGCAGGCGGCCGGACCCGTCGTCACCGCCGACCGATACCTCGATCTCGTCGGACGGGTGAAGGCCGCGGTAGCCGCCGAGTCGTCCCGCGACTACCGGCCCGCTCTGCAGGGGTACCTGGCGATGGCGTTCGCCGTCGCCGGGGACGGCGAGCGCGCCCGCAAGACCGTGGTCGCCGCCGAGGCAGGCGCCAGGGCCTTCATGGGTCATCCTCCGGCACGCGACGCCGTCTTCGCCGACCTCGCCGAGGCCGCGGCGGTTCTCGGGCAGTTCCACGAAGCGGCCCGGCTTGCCCGCGCCATCGACCTCACCGACAACCCGGGCGGGCGGGTCAGGGCGTTGTCCACTGTGGCGGCCAAGGTCGCGGCCGCGGGCGAACGTGACCTCGCGCTGGAAATCGGCAGGGAAGCCGTGGTCGCGATCCAGGCCGACGACCCGTTCTGCCGCGAACACGACCAAGCCAAGTTGCTCCAGGCGTTGGCACCACTCGGTGACCATGAGCTCTACGGTCTCCTGATCGACGATGCCGCCACACGGGCCCGGTCAGGTGAACGCAGTATCGACCGAGGGCCCGCGTTGGCCGCCGTGGCGTTGGCGGCCGCGATGCACGGCGACCATCGCCTCGCCGCCGAACTGGTCGCGGCCGCCGAGGACGCCGCGTACGCCGTTGTCCATGACGACGCCCGCGCGAGCGTGTTCGCCGACCTGATGGTCATCGCCACCACCATCGGCGACCGTCAGCACTACACCGAGTTCGCGAGCGAGGCGGAGGCAGCGACGCGAGCCATCGCCGATCCGTCGGCGAAGGCCTCCGCTCTGCTGGAGCTGATGCGCGCGACGGACGACGCGGACCGGAACCGGTATCGCGAGCTGGTCACCGAGGCGGAGAACGCCGCGCACGCCGTTCCCGAGCCGAGCCATCGGGGCATGATCCTGTGCCGGCTCGCCGGCGCCGTGGCCGAATCCGGTGACTCGCAGCGCGCGGTCGAGATCGCGACCGCGACGGAAGCCGGCGCCTGGGCCAGTACCGGTGAGCTTCCCGGCCTCGCGCTCCCCCACGTGGTCGAGGCCATCGGTCACGTCGGCGACCACGACCGGGCGCGGCAGCTCGCCAAGAGCATCGATCACTCCGGTGATCGAGTCCGCAGCCTCGCGAAGGTCGCGCGGGCCGCGGTGGCCGCCGGCTGCCGGGACATCGCCGTCGAGCTCGTGACCGAAGCCGAGGGGTTCGCCTGCGACCTTTCCTACACCTGGCCCCTTTCCGAGCTCATCGAAGCGGCCGCCGCCCTCGGTGCCCCGGCGCGAGCGGCCGGCCTGCTGGATCAGGCCGAAAGGATCGTCGGCACGGGTTCCCGCGATCAGCGCCGGGCGGAGGACACCGCTTGGGTGGCCGCCGCGGCCGCGGTGGCCGGTGACCACGAGCGGGCGGCTCGCCTCGTGGCCGCCACCCTCGACACCATCGACGGTGCCGACGACTACGTCCGATCCCGGGCACTGGTCTCGGTCGTTCGCGCGAAGGCGACGATGAACGACACAGACGACGCCGAAGCCCTGGCGCACACTTTCGGTCACCCGCATTTCCGCGGACAGGCGCTGGTCTCGGTCGTGGACCGGCTCCTCTCGAACGGACGGTACGAGCGGGCGGAACAACTCGCGAAGAGCATCGAAGACCCGAGCACGTCCGCCGAAGCCCTCGCCAGGGTGGGAGCCGCGATCGCGGCGACGGCGAACCGGGACCACGCCATCGAAATGGCCGTCGCGGCGGAAACCACCGCGCGCCGGATCGCCTACCACGAAAGCCGCAACCGGGCTCTCGGAGAAGTGATCTCCGTGCTGAGCACCGTCGCCGACCGATCGACGGCGCTCAGCACCTTCGTGCAACGGCTGGTCACCGAGATACTGAAGACGACGGAGTGGTACCACGGTTTGCCGGCGGTGGCCCACCTCGATCCGGCGGCGGTACGCGCGCTCTGTGACACCTTGTCGGCACGTATCGCGGGCCGTTGACCACGCCTCCGTTATTGAGAGGTAAGGCAAACGTGTCGGTATCGAAAGCCATCGGCACGGCCCGGTCGTCATAAGGGTCTGACGTGGCCCGCTCTGTCCACAAGGGACTGAAGTTCCGGCATCGACGCCCGGTTTGAATACTTTGCGTACTCAGGCGCCGGGGTCGTGAGTGATAAAGAGCGTCAGAGCGACCAAACCGGACACGCGGAGAGGCCTCGGAGTCCTTTATGAACAATCGGTGTCGACGGGAGCAGCCTGTCCGACAGCGCCGGCACCACGACACGTTTGACCACCCCTCCGTTAGAACCTCTCACTCTCACCCTTGACGCCCACAGCGTATCGCTATAGGTTCTAACTATCGCGACAAGCGCTAACCAAGGAGAGTCATGTTCCACACCGCACGCCGCCGGATCACACGCGCCGCCCTGCTCACGGTCCCGCTGGCCCTCGCCGGCGTCCTCGGCCCCACGGCGCCCGCCCAAGCGACTCCCGCCCACCACCCCAAGCCGACTTCACTTACCTGCCAAGGCAAAGGCATCGACCGGTCCGCCAAGGTGCACTACCGGACCGAGACCTTCGTCAAGGCGCCGCTGCGCACCATTTGGAACCTGCAGACCGACGTGGAGGCCTGGCCGTCCTGGCAGAACCCCGCGATCCCCGTCACCATGAAACGTCTGGACCATGGCCCGCTGCGCGAGCATTCCCGCTTCCAGTGGACCATTCCCGTCCCGCCCGGCATGCCCTACCCGCCCGGTGACGTGACCATCGTTTCCACCGTCCGGCAACTCCAGCCCGGCAAGTGCATCCGCTGGACCGGCCCGCTCGACGGTCCCGGCGGCATGCACATCGACGGCGTCCACGTCTGGAATTTCGTCAAGGTCCCCGGCGGCGTCATCGTCCGCACCGAGGAGAGCCACACCGGCCCGCAGGTCGACAAGGACGTGCCCGGCTCCACCGCGATGCTCGGGCAGGGCCTCGAAATCTGGTTGAAGGACCTGAAGAAGGCGGCCGAAAGCCGGGGACAATAAGCTCTTCCCATGGAGATCATCGGGCCCGCCGACGCGCTTCCCGCACACCGGATCCGGCGGGTCGCGGTGGCGGGCCCCGCGGGAGCCGGCAAGTCGACGCTGGCGCGAACCCTGTGTGAACGCATGGGGCTTCCGTTCGTGGAGTTCGAGTCCTTCTTCCACGCGCCGGGTTGGACGGTGCGGGAGACCTGGCAGGCCGACGTCCTGGAATTCATCAGCGGCGACGAGTGGGCCATCGAATGGCAGGGCGAGGAGGTCCGGGAGCGGATGACCGAGCGGCTGGACGTCCTGGTCTGGCTCGATCATCCGCGTGCGATGACGGTGGCACGCACGGTCGTCCGGACGCTCAAACGCCGGGTGGGGCGCGGCTCGAAGATCGCCGGTGGCAACGTCGAAGGCCCGCTGCGCACGTTCTTCACCGATCGCGACCACATCGTCAAGCTCGCCTGGCGCTACCACCCGATCATCCGGGCCCGCGTGCACAAGATCATCGCCGAGAACCGGTATCCGGACCTCGTCGTCGTCCGCCTGCGTGGTCAGCGCCAGGTCGATCGCTGGCTCGACGGGCCCCTCGCCCGCAACCTCCGCTAGCGGAGATCCCGCACGCGCCGCACCACGCCGCGTTCGATGCGCTCCACCGTGAAACCTTCGCGCTCGCAGAAGGCTCCCGCGCGTTCGTTCGCCCCGAAGTGCTCGGCGTACACCCGCTCGGCGTCCGCGGGCAACTGTCCGATGAGGACACCGAGCAGCCTCGCCCCCAGCCCGCCGCCGCGATGCCGGGGATGCACGTACAGCTTGCGGATCACGTACTCGTCACCGTCGCGGCCGCGCTGCCCGACACCGGCGAGGTGCCCGCCTTCGTCGGCGACCACGACCGAACCGCGGGCCACGGCGCCGGCGATGTCCGTGTCGTTCCAGCACATCCGCACCTGTCTGGCAGCGGCTTCTTCGCCGATCAACGGCGCGTAGTGGGCTCGGACATGTTCCTCGCCGAAGCGGCAGATGGCCATGACGTCGTCTCGGTCGGCTTTCCGCACGATCATCGTCCTGCCCCGATCTGCCACTCCCGAGGACCTTTCGGGCAGTTTCCGATCACCGGGGTTGTCCGGCCACGCGCCCGGTGGTAACGATACGGGCGAATCAGCTTGTGCCCTACCGGTCCACTGCGGAACCAGGACGGCCGGTCCAACCTCCGTGCTGGAAGCCGGGGGTGTTCCGCCTCGTCGACCTCTCGATCGTGATCCCATCCCAACCAGGCCAAGGCGACGCATGCAACCCAATTTCGACGCAGGTGAGGACTTCGCACTCCTTTTGGAGCGAGAGGCCAAGAAACTCGAGGAAAAAGCCAATGCCCTGACGGCCGCGTTCACCGCATCGGCCTCCACGGTGAGTTCTCCCGACGGTTCGGTGACGGTGACGGTCGAGGCCAACGGATCGCTGAGCGCGATCGAGTTCGGCAACCGGGCCACCGCGCTGGGACCGGCCCGGCTCTCCTCCCTGGTCATGCAGACGGTGCGCCAAGCCCAGCGCAGGACCGTCGAGAAGGTCACGGAGTCCTACACCGAGATCAACGGCGAAGACGAAGCCGCGCAGCTGGTCCGCACCTTCCTCCCGAAGGTGGAGGACGAGGAAAGCGCGCCGGACGACCCGCACCAGGACAAGTGGGCTCCGGAAGCGCACACCGAGCCTCCGCGTCCGCAGGCCGGGTTCCGCCCGCCGCCGCCGCAGACAGGCCCGCCGATGCCACCGCAGCCCGGCCGTCCCGTGCGGCCGCCGAACCCCCCGGCGCCGCGAACCCGGCGGCCCGCCAGCCCCGACGACGATGAAATGAGCCCGTGGTGAACGGATTCGGTGTCAAAACGGAACTCATGAACGAATTCGCCGGTCACCTCGGCGGACTCGAGGACGCGCTGCGGAAGAGCGCCGACATGGTGGGCAGCTGCGTGGCCGACCCCGGCATCTTCGGCATCTTCGGCGGCCAGATCTACGGCGCCGGCGCGAGCATGCACTGCGGGAAGGCGCGGGACCACCTGAACAAGTACTCCGAGAACGTGCAGGAGTTCGCGGACAGGGTGCGCGAGGCGGCGAAGATGTACGCCACCAACGAGCAGGAGGCGGAGAGGCTGATCACCGAGGCCGGTAAGGGTATCGACGAGGTGAAGGTCAAGTGAGCGACGAGTACCACCGGAACGACTTCGGGAACAACAGCGGCACCAAGGCCGACGACTTCAAGGACGAGAAGAACAACTTCCTCGCGGGCAGCGGCGACACCACGGGCGCGGGCTTCTTCGATTCCGCGTTCTCGCTGAAGAAGGCCGTCGACGAAGGGGACAGCCTCAGCATCGGGCTGGCCTCGGCGGGGATGGCGATCGAGATCCTCGGCATGGTCGCCGATCCGATCGGGTCGCTGCTCACCGCCGGGATCGGCTGGCTGATCGAGCACATCGTCATCTTCCGCTGGCCGCTGGACTTCCTGCTGGGCGACCCGAAGGGCATCGAGGCGGCCAAGACGGCGATCTATAAAGAGGCCGCCGAAGTGCGGGACTGGGCGAAGGACCACGGCGCCGCCACCAACAAGTTCATGGAGAAGTGGGAAGGCGAGGCCGCCGACACCTTCCGCGCCGACATGGAGGGCGTCGCCGCCCAGATCGACGCGCTCGCCGGGTACATCGAATTCGCCGGCAAGCAGATGGGGATCGCCGGTGCCGTCATCGGCGCGGTCCGCGGCATCGTCCGCGACATCATCGCCATGACGCTGGCAGGCATCCTCAAGGCCGCGATCGTGGCGGTGGCACTGGCGCCGGTCACCTTCGGCGGTTCGATCATCGCGGCGATCACCTCCATCATGACCACGGTCGGGGTGGCGATCGCCAAGATCGCCAAGCAGATCGCCGACGTCGCCAAGAAGCTCGCCGAGATGCTCAAGATCCTGGCGAAGACGCGCGGCGCGGCCGACGACGTCGTCAAGCTGACGCTCGGCGGCGGCAAGGTCACCCTGCCCAAGCCCAAACCCGCTGGTGGTACCCCGATGCCCGGCGGCAAGAAGCCGATCGAAGGCCCGCCCCCGAAGCCGGGCGACACCACGCCGGACGCGACGCCCGACGCTCCGAAGCCCAAACCGGAGAAGCTCGGCGACATACCCCCCAGGGTGGTGCGCGAGAAGCTGGCGAAGGAGTTGGATGGGCATCCCGACGCCGACAAGATCTTGAAACGGTACGACTACTGGACCAGCTTCCCGATCGGCGACCTGAAAACGAGGTTCCCCAAAGCGGCGGACGCGCTCGACAAGCTCGAGAAGGGGCTCAAAATCCTCAGTGACCCGACCTACGGCGCGTCGGGCATGGCCGGGAAGACCATCGTCGAGCTGACGAAGGCCATCCCGCCTGCCGCCAAGGAGGAGCCGCCGGAGGACGAGGAAGAGAAGTAAGGACAGGCGGCCCCGTATTTGTGTTTCGGTGCGGGGCCGCCTTGTGCTTTTGTTCGGTCATGACTGAACGGGTGAACATCTCTTCCGGCGGGGACTACGAGCCGGTCTTCGGCTACAGCCGGGCGGTGCGCGTCGGCGAGCACATCCACGTTTCCGGGACGACGGCGCGTGAGCCGGAACGCTCGGGTGACGCCTACGAGCAAGCCGCGGCCGTGCTTTCGCTCATCGAGACCGCGCTGCGCGAGGCCGGTTCCAGCCTGTCCGCCGTGGTGCGCACGGTCACCTACGTGACCGACATCAAGGACGCCGATCTGGTGGCGCGGGCGCACCGCGAAGCCTTCGCCGACGTGCTGCCCGCGGCCACCATGGTCGAGGTGTCGGCGTTGCTCGACCCGAAGATGAAGGTCGAGATCGAGGCCTACGCCGTCGAGAAGTAGCTCAGCCGCCGTGGTCGGGGCCCGGTATCGGAAGCCGCCGTGACACACGGTCTTCGGTGCCGGGCGCGACGACGGTCACCTCCCGAAGGACCCGACCAGCGCTTCCGGCGTTTCACGCGTCGCGTAGAGCTTCCAGAAGGCGTCGGCGAAGACGTCCGGGTGGACCACCTCGGGCTCGAAGTCCAAGGGGTTCGCGGTGAGCGCCCGATGCGGCACGCTGCCCTCGATCAGCGCGCCGACGTTGACGGCCCCGGCGTAGACCCCCTTCTCCGCGAGCACGGCGTTCAGGTTGTGGAAATAGTTCCGCAGCCCGGCCTGCGCCATCCCGACGTTGCCGAGGAAGGGCGCCGGATGCAGGCCGGATTGCCCGGCGGTGAACAGGATCGCGCCGTCGCCGCGTTCGGTCATATCCGGCAGTACGGCCCGCACGAGCGCCACCGCGGACACCAGGAAGCGGTCCAGGATGAGCCGGAGGTTCTCCGGATCCACGTCGAGCACCGGCACGATGCCTTCCCCCATGGTCCCGCCGCCGGGGTTGAACGCCACCGCGTCGATCCGGCCGATGGCGGCGACGGCGGCCGCGATCTGCGCCGGTTCGTAGACGTCGGCGACGAACCCGCTCGCTTCGATGCCATCGCCGTCGAGTTCGGCGACGAGCGCGTCGAGGTTTTCGGTGGTGCGCGAGACAAGGGCGATACGGAAGCCCTCGCGGCCGAAGCGACGCGCGAGCGAAAGCCCCAGCACCGGTCCGGCGCCGAAGATCGCGAGTGTCCTGGTCATATGTCCTCCCGAGACTTAAGTTGAGGGTCTCCTCAACTTATACCCTTAACTTGAGGACACCTTCAACTTGACTACGATGGCGTCATGACCAAACCCCTGCGGAAGGACGCCCAGCGCAACCGCGACCTGCTGGTCGAGGCCGCCAGGGGGCTCTACGCGGAACGCGGCCTCGACGTCGCGCTCGAAGAGATCGCCAAGACCGCGGGCGTCAGCATCGGCACGCTCTACAACCACTTCCCCCAGCGCGCGGATCTGGTGAACGCCGTGTTCGCCGACCGGACCGAGACCGTCGCGAAGCTGGCCGAACACGCGCTTTCCCTCGACGACGCCTGGCTCGGCTTGACCTCCTTCGTCGAACGGGTCTGCGAATTGCAGGCCGCGGATCGCGGCTACAACGAACTCGCCTCGGCACGTCCGCCGCAGACCGAAGACCTCGAACGCGGCTACGAACTCATGACCCGGATCGTCGAACGCGCGAAGGAGAGCGGCGACCTGCGCGCGGACTTCACCCTGGAGGACATGGCCTTCGTGACCTGGGGGATCGCGCGTACCGTGGAGGCGACCGCGGTCGTCCGGCCGGAGGTCTGGCGCCGCCATCTCGCGCTGCTGTTCGACGGAATGCGGGCGCAGGTCGCGAATCCGCTGCCGGAGCCGCCGCTGCGACCCGGGGAACTGGCCCGGATCATGGGCGGCTGCGGCTGAGGACGCGCCCACTTCCCCGACTCGTTTGCGGCGAGGACGGTTCACTTGCGGGCAGGGCAACCGTGTCGGGGTCGTGGGTGGCGATTCGGGTTCTATTGAGGGGTCGTGAGTGATAAGGCCTGCCACAGGCTGTTTTCGATCACGACGCCAACTGTCCATAAAGGACCCTGAGGCCTCTCCGCGTGTCCGGTTGGGCGTTTTGCGCGGGGGTCGTGAGTGGTAATGGTCGTTCTAACGCTCTTAATCACTCACGACCCCGCCGCCTGAATACGCAAAGCAGTCAAATCGGGCACCGATGCCGAACTCCAGTCCCTTGTGGACAGAGTTGACCGCGTCAGGCCTTATGACGCCCGGGCCGCTCCGACGGCTTCAAGACCCGACACGTTCGCCTTACCTCTCAATAAGCCTCATTGCCACTCACGCCCCCCCCCGCACAAAATACGCAAAGTAGTCAAATCGGGCACCAAAGATCACACTTCGGTCCCTTGTGGACAGCCATCGTCGTGTCGGGTCTTTGCGACGGCCGGGCCCCCCGAATGACGTCAGGCGGGCGGGGTGAACCCGGGCGGCATGGCCATCGGCCGCCCGGTGTTCAGGCCGCCGTCGACGAGCACGGAAGTCCCGGTCAGGTAGGCGAAATCCGGTGACGCCAAAGCGAGGACGGCCGCAGCGATCTCCGCGGGTTCCCCCATCCTGCGCAAGCCGTGGACGTTCAACGGCCCCCAAGCCTTTTTGAACTCCGCCCACAGGTCGTCCGGGATACCCGGCGGCCGCACCAACCGGGTGTCGACCGTTCCCGGATCGATCGAGAACACCCGGATTCCTTTAGCGCCGTAGTCCAGCGCGGCCGCGCGCACCAGGCCTTGCACGGCGCGTTTGCTCGCGGTGTAGGCGGCGTGTCCCGGTCTGGTCTGGTCGGCCTGCGCCGACGCGGTGCAGACGATCACCCCGCCGCCGGCCTTCAGCAGATGCGGCACCTCGTGCTTGATCGAGAGGAACACGCCGCGCGTGTTGGTGCGCTGCACGTCCTCCCACTCGTCGAGGGAGATCTCGTGCAGCGGCTTGCCGAGGTGGATCCCGGCGTTGTTGAACGCGATGTCGAGCCTGCCGTACCGCCGGACGACGCCGTCCACAAAGGACTGAACCTGTTCGGGGACCCGGACGTCCGCCCGGAGGTAGGTCGCTTCCCCGCCCGCGCGCCGGATCTCCCGCTCGACCTCACGGCCGAGCTGTTCCCGCCTGCCGCAGAAACCGACCTTCGCGCCGGCCGCGGCGAAGGCGATGGCCGCCGCACGGCCGATCCCCGACGTCGCCCCCGTGACGAGGACGACCTTGCCCGCGAACCGCCGCCGGTCTTCCCCCGCCGTGGCCGTGTTCGCCGCCAGCATCGTGACGCCGGCCGCCACCGCGCCACCGAGCACCGCACGCCTGCCCACTGTTCCGCCCACGATTCCCTCCAGATGGATAGTCATACTTTCCAAAACAGAAGGTAGGGCTATCCATCTGAGAGAACCCTCAAGAATCGATCTCCGGCGTGATCCCGCCCGCCGCGGCCAGCGCGCGATGCAGCGCCAGCTCCGCCGTCGGCCCTTCGGCGAGGACGATCCCGGTGCACGACCGCTGATCCGCGAGATACCGGATCTCGTCGCCGGGGCTCGCCGTCGGATACCACTCCGGCGAGCCGGGCAGGCCGGGCAGCCTGTCGAGCCCCGACCAGCCCTTCAGCACGCCTTCCTCGGCCGGGTACGCCAGGACGAACCCGACACCCGGGCCTCCGCTGAACTCTTGGGTGAGCAAGGCGGGTTCCTCGCCCAGCGCCATGGCGATCATCGCGGAATAGACGTTTGTGCCCAACGACCGGCACAACGCCTCGCCGAGCATCGCCCCGCCGATCCGGATGTTGATCTCGACGACCTCCGGGCCATCGGCGGTGAGCACGAATTCGGTGTGCGCGAAGCCCTGGTCGTGTCCGGCGACCTTGAGCACCCTGCCGATCCAGTCCGCCAAGCCCGCGTACTCGGCCGCGGGGAAGGCCACCGGGAACGCGGCGGCCTCCTCACGCCGCACCGGCTCGGGCGACAACTGGCGGGAGAGGATCCCGAGCAGTCGGGTCCTTCCTTGCCAGGTCACGGTTTCCGCGCTGTAGAGCGGACCGGCGAAATACGGCTCGGCGATCAGATGCCCCTTGAGCGGCGTGGTCTTCGCCTCCAGTCTGGCTCGTTCGAGTTCGGCCTGGTCACGAACGAGCCACACGCCCCGTGACGACGTTCCCGAAGAATCCTTGACCACCAAAGGAAAACCGAGTTCTTCGGCGACCATGACCGGTACCGGCCTGCCGCGCGTGAGCCCGTGTTCGTACAACCGGTCGCGCACCGCGCCCTTGTCCCGCAGCACCCGCACGGCGGCCGCGTCCGGCCCGGGCAGGCCGAGCCGGGCGGTGAGTTCCGCGCCGGGCAGCGCCCACGTGTCGGTCGAGTTGATGATCCCGGCGAGGTCCGGGATGGCGCGCAACACGGTTTCACAGGCCGCGATGTCGGTGGTGTCGATGTCGACGACCTCGACCCGGTCCGGCCCGAGCGTGCCGAGTTCGTAGCGGTAGATGTCGCGATTTCCGGTGAACAGCACCAGCTTCCGCCCGGCCTCCGCGGCCGCGTCGGCGAGCCTGCCCAGGCCGAAGGTGAGCGCTTCCAACAGGACGACGGTCACGACACCCGCTCCTTCCGGTACAACGGCTGTACGGGTATCCCGAATCGGCGGCGGCTCCAGTCCATCGCCGCCCACGGCAGGGCGAGTTCGTCCAGTGAGGCGATCTCGCGCGGCGCGAGGCCGGACGGATCGACGGCTTCCCGATGCCGGGCGAAAACCCTTGTCGTGTAGCGATGTCCGGTGTCCGCGCCGATCACGACATGGGTCCGATCCGGATTCCGCGCCGCCTCCCAGCCCGCGACGAGATACGCCGCACCGGTGGAAAGCCCGGCGAACACGGCGTGCTCGCGCATCAGGCCGATGGTGGCGGCCATCGCGTGCACGAAGTCCAGCCAGTGGATCCGGTCGTACAGCGCGTGATCCACGTTGCCGAACGGGATGGCGGAACCGATACCCGCGATGATCGCGTCCGGATCGGTGAACCGTTCGCTGCCGAAGGTGACACTGCCGAACGGCTGGACCCCGGTCAGGCGGACGTCCGGATCGCGTTCGCGCAGCGACCGCGCGATCCCGCCGGTCGACGCGCCGGTGCCCACACTGCCGACGACGGTGAGCGGCCCGGACGGCAGCGCGCGGGCGACCAGATCGGCGACCTCGGCGTAGCCAAGGTAGTGCACGGGGTCGTGGTACTGGCGCATCCAGTGCATGTCCGGATGACGTTCCAGCAGTTCGTGCACGCGGGCGACGCGGCGCCGCTGGTCGAGGCGGAGGTCGTCCGACGGCGGCATCTGGTCCACCGTCGCGCCCAGGATCTCCAGCTGCGACCGCATGGTGAGGTCGACGGTGGTGGACGCGACGATATGACAGCGCAGGCCGTAACGATGACAGGCCATCGCCAGCGCGAGCGCGTAGATCCCGCTGGAGCTGTCGATCAGCGTCTGTCCTTTTCGGACGGTACCGTCGGCGAGCAGCGACCGGACCGCGCCGAGCGCCGCGTAGACCTTCAGGGTCTCGAAGCGGATCAGCACGATGTTCGGTTCGAGCCGGATCAACGCGGGCGTCTTGATCGCGTCGGTGACGTGGTCGTGGACCAGCGCGGACATCGCGGTCACCGGCCGATCGAGCGCAGATACGCGGCCAGCGACTCGGCGCCCGCCGCGTTGCGCGGGCCGCTCACGAGGTCCCCGTAAGAGATGATGTGGAACCGGTTGTCGCGCACGGCGGGCGTGTTCTTCAGCTGCGGCGCCGATTTGATGAACGCGATCTTGTCCTGCGCGGGCTGGTCGGCGTAGTCCACCACGACGATCACCTCAGGTTCGGTCTTGACCACGGCTTCCCAGCCGACGCTCCCCCAGCCGTCCGGCAGGTCGCGGAAGACGTTCGTCCCGCCCGCGGCGTCGATGATGTCGTTGGGAGCGGCGTGTTTCCCGGACGTGAACGGCTGGTCGGTACCGGAGTCGTAGACGAACACCTTGACGGGCGGTGTCTTCGGCGCTCCGGCGCGGACCTTGTCGAAGCGTCCCTTGAGTTCCGTGACCAGTTCGTCGGCCCGCTGGCGGACGCCGAAGATGTCGCCGAGATTGCGCAGGTCGGTGTAGAGCGCCTCGAGTGGCGTCACTTCCTGTTTCGCGGTGGGGTACTCCCAGCAGGTCTCGGTGTGCAGGTAGCTCCGGATGCCGACCTGTTCCAGCAGTTTCGGGGTGATCCCGCGTTCCTCGCTGAACCCGGAGTTCCAGCCCGCGATCACCCAGTCCGCCTTGGCGTTGACCAGGATTTCGCGGGTGACCCGCGAGGTGCCGAGCCGCTCGACCTTGGCGTAGTCGTCCTTCCACGGCGAACCGGCGATCGACGGGTCGCCGAGCGAATTCATCACGTAGCCGCGCATCCGGCCGGCGAGCCCGAGCGCGAACATCTTCTCGGCACCCGAAACGTCGTAGGCGACGGGACGTTGCGGTGCCGGGAAGGCGACCTGCGCGCCGCAATTGCTCACCGTGGCCTGTGCCGGCGCGGTCGGTCCGGCCTCGACCTGGGCACCGCAGGCGCTCAGGAGCAGTGCCGCGGCGAAGAGCGCGGTCACCCTGGACGGCTTCATCGTGTGATCCCCTCGGTTTCATCGGCGGGAAGGTCGTAGAGCAGTTGGAGCGCCCCGGTCACGGGGTGGGTCACCTGGGTGACCTCGACGCCGAACACGGCGCGGACCGTTCCGGGGGTGAGCACTTCGGCCGGGGTCCCGCAGGCGGCGAGCGATCCGCCGCGCAGCAACGCGATCCGGTGGCAGACGGCGGCGGCGAGGTTGAGGTCGTGCAGCGCGACGAGCACGGTGAGCCCGCAGTCACGCAGGAATTTCAGCAGTTCCACCTGGTGGCGGACGTCGAGGTGATTGGTCGGCTCGTCGAGCACCAGCACCTCCGGTTCCTGCACGAGCGCCCTCGCCACCAGCACCCGCTGCCGTTCGCCGCCGGACAGCGTCAGCACACTGCGCTGGGCGAGATGGGTGATGTCCATGCGCCGCAACGCTTCCCGGCACAGCGCGCGTTCGCGGGCCGACAGCCGGAGATTGCCGCGCTGATGCGGCGACCGCCCGAGCGCGACGACCTCCTCGACGGTGAAGTCCAGATCCGCCCGGCTGTCCTGGGTGAGCGCGGCGATCCGGCGGGCGGTGTCGCGCAACCCCTGCTCGGTGAGGTCGGTCCCGTCGAGCAGGACCGCGCCGCCGGACGGCGACAGCGCCCGGTAGACACAGCGCAACGCCGTCGATTTGCCGCTCCCGTTGGGGCCGAGAAGGCCGACGACCTCGCCCGCGCCGACGTCCAGGCACAGCTCGCGGATCAGCGCCGTCCCGGCCACCTCGACGGAGAGTTCGCGCAGTGACAGCATCAGCGACCTCCGAACGCGTAGCCGCGGCGCCGCATCACGACGAGGAACACCGGAACGCCGATGAGCGCGGTGATCACGCCGAGCGGCAGTTCCTCGGGGGCGACGAGCGTGCGGGCGAGCAGGTCGACCCACACCAGGAAGACCGCGCCCACCAGCGGCGCGAGCGCCAGCACCCGGCGATGCCCCGAGCCGGCGATCATCCGCACCACATGCGGCAGGACCAGCCCGACGAATCCGATCGACCCGCTGACCGCCACCAGCAGACCGGTGACGACCGCGGTGAGCAGGAAGAGCCAGCGGCGCAACGCGGCCGCGTCGGTGCCGAGGCTCATCGCGGTCTCGTCGCCCATGGACAGGACGTCGAGCGCGGTGCCGTAACGCAGCAGGACCACGACGGCGACGGCCACCCCGAGCGCGGCCAGCGGCAGGGACGCCCACGTCGCCGCGCCGAGGCTGCCGAGCAGCCAGAACAGCACGGTCTGCGCGGCCTGGCCGTTCGGCGACAGGTAGACGAGCACGCTCATCACGGCCTGGAAGGCGTACGTGAGCGCGACCCCGGTGAGCACGAGACGCAACGGCGTCAGGCCGAATTTGCTGCGGGCGGCGAGATAGACGATCGCCGTCGCGCCGAGGGCGCCGAGGAAGGCGGCCGTCGACAGCGCCAGCACGCCGAGCCCGGCGAACAGGCCGAACACCACGACGGCGGCGGCGCCGACCGAGGCGCCCGACGAGATCCCGAGCACGAACGGATCGGCGAGGGCGTTGCGGACCAGGGCCTGCACCGCGACGCCGACCACCGCGAGCCCCGCCCCGACCACGGCCGCCAGCAGCACCCGCGGGGTGCGGACCTGCCAGACGATCGAGTACCCGGTGACCTCGTCGCCGGTGATGATGCCGCCGGTGATCGCCTTTCCCAGGTAGCGCAGGACATCCGTGAGCGCGACCGTGGTCGGGCCGAGCGCGATGCCCGCGATCAGCGAGATCAGGAGCGCGGCCGACAGCAGGATCACCGGGCCGGTGAGCCGGAGCGGACGCGCGGTGTCGTCGTCCGGTTCCGCGAAGAGGCGGAGAGGTTCAGCCGTCACGTTCACCACGCACGATCAGGCGGCGCGCGTGGTTGTCGTACGGCGAGCCGTCGAAGTCACCGAAGCACTCGACGCCGGTGAAGCCCGCCGTCTCGAACAGCCCCTTCAGTTCCGCGGCGCTGTACAAGAAGGACAGGATCGACGCCTGCTTCGCCTCGCCGTCGCGGACCAGGGTCCAGTCGGTCCTGAGCCGCGTCCAGTCGTCGAGAATGGTGTCGCGCATGAACACCGTCCCGCCGTCGACGTCGACCGCCTTCGGACGGCCGACCCAGCCGGCCAGCACCTCCTTGCCGAGTACGTCGACCAGCAGCCTGCCGCCGGGCGCGAGACTGGCGTAGGCGTTTCGCAGCACCGTGAGGTTGTCGCCGGGCTCGGTGAAGTAGCCGAACGACGTGTACATGTTGATGATGAGGTCGTATGCGGCGGGTTCGGTGTATTCGAGCATGTCGGCCTGGATCAGCTTCGCGACGACTCCCGCGTTTTCGCAGGCTTCGCGGGCGCGTTCGAGCATCGCCGGGCTGAGGTCGACGCCGGTCACGTCGGCGCCCCTCTTCGCCAGCGGCACGACGTGGATCGCCGGGCCGCACGCCAGATCGAGCACCTTCGCGCCGTCGGCGACTTCGAGCAGCGGTGACGTGGCCGTCAGGCGGTCGGCCTCCTCGGCACGGCTGGGCGGGAACATCACGTCCGCGAAGCCGACCCACAGGTCGTCGTCCTCGTACCAGTGCATCTTTCTCCGCTCGCCGGGCCACATGATTCAGCCCCACAAGTCGTCGAAAGGTCGTCTTCGGTTCCCGGATCCGCCACCTTTCTCGTGGAGTGATCACGGGCGGCGCTTTCGGGGCGGTCCGTGAAGGCCCCCTTCCTTGCGCTAGGCGCAAGGAAGGGGGCCTTCATGTACTTGCCAAGGTGTGAAGGTCGAGTTTCCTCGGCTGAGCCGAGGGAAGGGGTCCTTCACGCGCGGACGCTGGTGCCGGGGAGAGCGGCGCCCCTGAAGGTAGTGACCCGAACGCCACTCACGACCACCCCGCTCACGGCGGCGGGATCAGATCGATGAGGAACGTCTGGTCGGGCGCTCCGGAACAACGCTCCCGCACGACCTCCGTACCCGCGACGGTGTCCAGGTCGCGCAGGCCGAGGCACTGGCTGGTGCCGACGGGCCGGATGACGAACCGTCCCGGCTCCGCCGGGCCCACCGAGGCGATGGTGAACAACTGGTCCATACCATCGTCGTCGCAGTCGTCGCGGGACTCGATCAGGTCGTGCCCCAGCCCTTCGTTCACCACCGTGAGGCAGCCGACCCCGGTCTCCGGATGGTGCCACTGGAACTGCACGGCGTTCTCCTCCCCGACGGGATCGATGAACAGGCGCGGCGCCGCGTCACCACCGCAGATCTGCTGGGCCACGACGGCACCGGAATAGAGCCTGGTCCGGTCCCTCCCCTCGGCGAGACAGAAGCCGGGAGACCGGGCGGGCCGGATCTGCGCCCAGCTGCCCACTTCCCGCACGTCCAGCCCCGGCACCACGGCCGCGGTTTCCTTGGCCTTCGAGGACGCGCCGAACGACCGCGTCAGATAGCCCAAGGTCCCGACCAGGACGATGCTCACGATCGCGGCCACGATCAGCGGCCCGCGCCACCGCCGCCGGGGTCGCGATTGCGGCTCGGGCTCCGGCGGCGGGACGACTTCCATCTTCGTCTCGTCGGCGGACCGCGGTGGAGCCCCCATCGCGATCCGTGTCCGGGCGTCGAGCCACCGCCGTATCTCTTCGTCGTTCAGTCCGCACGCGCGCGTGAACGTCTCGACGAACGATTCGCGAGGCAGTGTGGTGCGGCCGAGAGTGGTCGCGACCGTACTCGCCGGAAGTGTTCCCCCCAGTTCTTTCGCCCGTCCGGCCAACTGCCGATAAGTCAATCCGGACCATGTTCTCAATACACGCAGTGCTGCTGTGAACTCAGCCGGTGAAGCCGTCGAGTCCGGCGGATGAACCGTCGCCGGCGACTCCCCGTCGTCGCCCCCCTCATCAACGATCATCGCTCTAGATTGACTGAGCGGATCTCAGCGGCGATACCGCCATTCAGTGGCGCCGGAAACCGCTGTTCGGACCACTCGAACAATTTCGAACAAGGCCGAACTGGCCGAAGGTTGCCCCTGCGCTGGTCAGGAAGTCAGGCTGACCCCAGTCGGCCTCACCACCGGCCGAACCTGGGGAGGCCCGGGAAAACCGGGCCGAAGAAAAATGAGCGAACCAGAGGCATCCGCACGATCATCGTCAAGGGCGACGGTGAACCCGGCGGAAACTCCTGGTTCATCTCGGAAGGCATCCACTGAAATCTCTGTCCTGAAAGACCGGATGACGCCGGCATCGCCCGTATGGGGCGGTCGATGCGCTGATTCCGACGAAAGACCCTCGTGCGCCGCACATCTGAGCACACGCGAGGCGTGAACGCTGCGATTCCCGCAGTGAACCGGCGGTTCGGCGCCCGTTCGAGGGCATCACCATTCGCCATGCCCGCAAGCGGCATGGCTCGGTCCGTTCGAACCCGGTCGTCCCTGAATGACGAACATCGGATTTGTGGAGCGTTGCTGATGGATAACGGGAAAAATGCCGTCGCCGAAAGGCAGGTAGTCATCGTCGGCGCCGGTAATGCGGGCCTCTGCGCGGGAATAGCCGCACTACAGGCGGGCGCGACGGCGGTCACCGTCCTCGAAGCCGCACCGAAACAATTACGCGGCGGGAACAGTTCCCTGACCAGGACCATGCGTTTCTCCTGGCCGGGAAGCCCATTCATCGCCACCCTGTTACGGGAGGCGGACAACGGCCGGGCCGACGAGATAGTGGACGGCCGGTCCGGGTACACCGACGAGCAGTACCTTTGCGATTGGCTGGCGGTGTCCGGCGACCAGGTGGACGTCGCCCTCATCGAATCGATCATCCGCCGTTCGACGGACACGATCACCTGGATGCGCGACTTCGGCCAGCGCTGGGCCCCGAGACCGACCCCGCTGCCCGGTGACGTGCCGATCGTCCTCGACGGCGGCGGTCAGAGCCTGCAGGACCGGAACTTCGACCGGTTCGAACAGCTCGGGGGAACGGTCTTCTACGACAGCGCGGTCACCGTCTTCGAGAAGACCGCCGACGACCGGTATCTGCTCCACGGTTCCGGCCCCGCGTTCCCGATGCTCGCCGACGCGCTGGTGCTGGCGTCGGCAGGCTTCGAGGCGAACACCCGGCTGCGTGAACGCCACCTCGGCGTGGAGTGGCGGGACGTGAAGCTGCGCGGCGTTCCGTTCAACGAAGGCGCCCCGCTGGCGGCGGCCATCGGCATCGGCGCCGACACCGCGGGCAACTGGGAGAAGTGCCACACCACGCCGCAGGGCGTCAACCTGCCCGACCACATGCTGCCGGGGCAGATGCACAAATCCCATGGCCTCGCCCGCTACGCCTTTCCGCTGGGCGTCGTGGTCAACCGGGAAGGGCGACGGTTCTTCGACGAATCAGGCGGCTACAGCAACCTCACCTACGTCACGCTGGGCCAGAAGATCCAGGAACAGCCCGGAAAGATCGCCTTCCAGATCTTCGACGACAAGGTCGTCTCGGCGGGCGCGCTCCCGAAGGGCTACGTCGGTGACCCGGCGTCGGTGTCCGTCTCCTCGCTCGAAGAAGGCGCCCGGCGGCTCGGCATCGACGCGGCGAACCTGACCGCCGAAGTCCAGCGGCTGCACGCCGGCCAGGCGGAGAAACGTCTCGACACGCCTCCGTTCCTGTTCGTTCCGGTGGTCTGCGGGCTGACCTTCACCTACGGCGGGTTGTCCGTGACCCCGGACGCCGAGGTGCGCGGCGGTGGCGAACCGATCAGCGGCCTCTACGCGGCTGGCGTGATCGTGGGCGGTCTTTACGACCAGGGCTATCCGGGCGGCACCGGCCTGATGGCGGGCGCCGTGCTGGGCCGGGCGGCGGGCACGTCCGCCGCCCGGCACGCCATCCGGTCACGGGAAGGGGAAGCCCGTGTCGGCACCGTCGCTGGTTGAGAAGACCATCGTGATCGTCGGGCTCGGCAAGATCGGCTCGCTGTACGCCGCGTGTTACGGACAGGCGGGGCACCGCGTCCGCACCGTGGACCTCGGCGACGGCGCCGACTGGGAGCGGGTGGCGCAGGTGCCGGATCCCTCGGCGGTCGACGCCTGGGTGGTCGCCACCCCGACGGCGACCCATCTCGCGGTCGTCGACGAGATCCTGCGGCGGCAGCCCGATGCCCGGATCCTGCTCGAGAAGCCGGCCTGCTACCCGGACGACCTCGCCGGTCTCGGCCACACGGCCCGGCGCCACCCCCGTGCCCGGATCGTCGTCAACGACGTGTATTCGCACAGCGAAGCCGTGCGGCGCTTCGCGGCGTCGGTGCGGGAACTCGCCGTCTTCGATCCGATCAGGAAGATCACCGTCGAATTCACCAAGAACCGGGAATTCGACGTCGCGAACGGCAGGTTCGTCGACACCCGGTACGGAGAGGCCGGTTACGAGGGCTTCCACATGTTGAGCATCCTGCGCGCGATCCTCCCGTCCGCGGCGTACCGGAGGTATCTGCGCACGGTGCCGTCTTCGGTGACGGCGGAGATGCGGGTGCGGACCATGGTGCCCGGCATCCCTGAGGTCGAGCTCTACACGTCGTCGATCGGTGCCATCGCCTTCCCCGAGCTGGCCGGATTCGCCTTCCCGGAACGGGTTTCCCAGGACTTCATCGCCCCTTCGGTGATCCCGTACGGGTCCGAGTTCCGGTACCGGTTCACGGACGTCGAACTCTTCTCCGGGAAGCACGTCACCCTGGTCTTCGAACCGTTCTTCGGCGCGGATCCCGATCACAAGAACATCCACGCCGTCCACATCCGGAACGCCGCCGCCCCGGCGCGCCATTTCCTGATCGCCGTCAACCATTTCAAGGAGGCACTTCTGACCCAGCTCGACCTTTTGCAGCACCTCGACGAGGGCACCACGGTGGTCCGCCCCGCCGAGCACCGGTTCCTCGCCGCGCTTGGCTCGGCGATGTTCACCGGAACCTTCCCGCAGACAACGGAAAACGAGAAGTTCGCACGGATTGGGAGCGAAGCATGACGCGAAGCATCGAGGATCTTTCGGCCCTGTTGCGGCCGGCCAAGGACATGCTGCCCGAGGTCTCGGACCGCGAGGTGGCGCTGGCCGAGGTCACCGGCCAGGTCAAGAACGACGACACCGCCCGCGCGCTGTTCGCGAAGGTGTGCCGGTTCGAGGCACCCTACACCGCGAGCTGGATCCACGGCCCCGGTGACGAATCCCCTTACCTGTCCTTGGAACTGGCCGCGTCGTCGCTGGACGACGACCGGTATCGCGCCCTGCTCGCCGACGTCGTGCTGTCGACGTCGACCTCCATCCCTTACGACTACCGGGCTTTGGCCGCGGAAAGGCTCGTCCAGGCCGGAACGGGCGAGTACGCCGGCGCCCTCCAGGAGGTCGTGGACTCCTACGAACCGTTGCCTGCCCGAGGGCTGCAGGCGAAGATCGCCGTCCCCACCGACGGCATCGACCACCTCTTCGACATCCCCGAAACGGTGACCGGCAGGCTCAACCTCCTGATCGCGGCCAGCCGGGCGAAAACGCTGGAGAGCAGGCACATGCTCGCCGTGCGGATCCTCGCGAACGGTGTCCTGCCCTCGGAACCGGCCGGCGAGCCGGAGCGGCTGATCCTCGAAGACGTCGGGACGAGCATGGTGGCGGCGTCGGACTACCTCGTGCCGTGGGACCAGGAATTCCCCGGTGAGCACGGATCCGGCCTCACGCTCGCGGAACTGGTGCGCATCACCTTGATGTGCGGGGAATTCTCGCTTCCGGACACGACCGTGCGGCCGATCCTGGTCGACTTCTACCGCTCGGTGCTGCGCACCTGCGGCCGCTCGATCATCGGCCTGGCGGCGGGTGTGTTCCATGTGGAGCACGGCACGCTCGCCACGCCTTCGTACTACTACCAGGGCCGTGACGCGATTCTCGGCAAGGGCTGCGTGATCGACTGCGTCGGCGGGGCCGTGCTGCAGGCGGGTTCGTTCCTCGGCGGCGGTTACATGCCGATCCTGATCCACACCCACAAGCACATCCGCAAGGGCGGCCAGGCCGCAGCCTCGGAGCGGAAGCAGATCCTCCCGTGCGTCTTCGCAGCGGAGGCCGGCGCCCGCTACCCGATGGACGCCATCGGCCTGTTCGAAACGGTGGACTACCTCGGCAAGGAGACCCCGTACGAGGGGATCAGGGCCATCCCGCACGCCGAGTGACACCAGGCTTTTCCGGCTGAAGATCCGTATCTCGCGATGTCGCCGGGCGGTGCGGCTCCGTGCCGCCCGGCGACATCGAGAACTGGAGGGTAAGGGAATGGATGCAACTATGGGGGCCGAGGTCGCCGTCATCGGCGCGGGCTACGTCGGGCTGACCACGGCCGCGTGCCTCTCGTCCTTGGGACACCACGTCGTCTGCGCGGACGTCGACCAGGAGAAGGTCGATGCGCTGCGGCGCGGTGAGGCGACCATCAGGGAACCGGGGATCTGCGAGCTCGTGGTGGACGGGCTGGCGTCCGGGCGGCTGCGGTTCGTCCTCGGCGCGAGCGCGGCGGCCGCCGGGGCGGAGATCGTGATCCTCTGCGTGCCGACCCCGATGGGCGCGAGCGGCGCGGCGGATCTGTCCACTTTGGAATCCGTGGTGGCCGAGGTGCGGGATCTGCTGCCGCCCGGCTGCGTCGTGGTGAACAAGTCGACCGTTCCCGTCGGCACGGCGGCCCGCGTCGCGGACCTGATCGATCGCCCCGACGTGGCGGTGGTGTCCAATCCCGAATTCCTGCGCGAAGGGTTCGCGGTCCACGACTTCCTGAACCCCGACCGGATCGTGGTCGGTTCGGCCGATCGCGACCCGGCCCCCGCCCGCCGGGTCGCCGAGTTGTACGAAAAGCTCGACACGTCCGTACTGGTGACCGATTCCGCGAGCGCGGAGATGATCAAGTACGCGTCCAACTGCTACCTCGCGACGCGTCTGTCCTTTGTGAACACCGTCGCGGAACTGTGCGAGTACCTCGACGCGAGTATCGACGACGTGACGACCGGGATGGGTTACGACGAGCGGATCGGCAAGTCGTTCCTGCGACCGGGCCCGGGCTGGGGCGGCTCCTGCCTGCCGAAGGACACTTTCGCGCTGCTGCGCATCGCGGAATCGGCGGGCAGCGATTTCGCCCTGCTGCGAGCGGCGATCGAAACCAACGTGAAGCAGCAGGAACTCGTGGTCGACAAGGTGCGCAAGGCCGTCGGCGGCGACCTCGCCGGTGTCCGGATCGGCCTGCTCGGCTTGACGTTCAAGGCCGGGACGGACGATCTGCGGGACTCCCCGTCGCTGGCGATCGCGGCGCTGCTCGCCGCTGAGGGCGCGGAACTGACCGGTTACGACCCCAGCGTCCACGCACCGGTGGCAGGCGTGACGGACGACGTCCGGATCGCCGGGACCGCCTATCACGCGGCGAACGGGGCGGCGGCGGTCGTGCTGCTGACCGAGTGGCCGGAGTTCCGCGCCCTCGACTGGGGACGGATCGCCGACCGGCTCCACGGCCGGTCCGTCATCGACACCCGGAACCTGCTCGACCCGCACACCGTGGCGCGGACCGGCCTCTCCTACCAGGGCATCGGCCGTCCGGACAGCGTCTGGGCCCCGGTGACGGACGTCGCCGAAATGGTCACGCAAGCAGGATGACCCCGGGGCGGACGGCGAGCGGTCCTGCTCGTCGTCCACCCTTCCAGCGCCGGAACAGGAGGACCGATGGCGAAGCGGACCCGGCCCTGGCCCGCGCTTTTCGCACTGTGCCTGGGTTTCTTCATGGTCATGCTCGACATCAGCATCGTGAACATCGCGGTGCCGTCGCTGGTGCGCGAACTCGGCACCGAGCTGACCGCGGTGATCTGGGTGACCAGCGTGTACCTGCTCGCCTACGCCGTCCCGATCCTGCCCGCCGGCAGGCTGGGTGACCGGTTCGGGCCGAAACGCGTCTTCGTCGCCGGACTGGTGGTGTTCACCGCGGCGTCGCTGTGGTGCGGCCTTTCCGGCGACGTGGAGACGCTGATCGTCGCCCGCGCGGTGCAGGGTTTCGGTGCCGCGTTGATGACCCCGCAGACCACGGCCTTCATCACGCATCTGTTCCCGCCGGACGAGCGCGGCCCGGCGATGGGCGCCTGGGGAAGCGTCGCGGGCCTCGCCATGATCGCCGGCCCGGTACTGGGCGGGGTGCTCGTCGACCAGCTCGGCTGGGAATGGATCTTCTTCGCGAACGTCCCGGTCGGGCTGATCGCGCTCGCGCTCACCGTCGTCCTCGTCCCCGACTGGCGGCCGGGGAATTCGCACCGCTTCGACGTTCCCGGGATCCTGCTCTTCGGCGCGGGTCTCGTCTGCGTCGTCTTCGGTATCCAAAATGGACAGACCTACGGCTGGGGTACCGCCTTCGAGGTCATCGGGGCAGGGGTGCTGCTGCTGGCCGGTTTCGTCCTGTGGCAGCGGGTCAACCGCCGCGAACCGCTGCTGCCGTTGCGGGTCTTCCGCAACCGTGACTTCTCGCTCGGTGCCGCGTCCGCGGTGACGGTCGGTTTCACGATGACCAGCATGCTTCTGCTGTTCGTCATCTACGTCCAGTCGGTACTCGGCCTGTCCCCGGCCGAGGCAGGGCTGCTCATCGCGCCGCTCGCCCTGGTGTCCGGCGGCGTCGCGCCGTTCGCGGGCAGGCTCTCGGACCGGGTGAATCCCAAGTACCTGCTGGCGTTCGGGATGCTCTCCTTGAGCGGCGGCCTGTGCCTCGTCTCACTGGTGCTCATCCCGGCGAGCTCGCCGCAGACCCTGCTCCCCGGGCTGCTGCTCTGCGGTCTCGGGGTCGGGTTCACCTTCTCCCCGATGAACAACGTGACGCTCAACTCCGTCGAGCGTTCGCTGGTCGGCAGCGCGTCGGGCATCTTCAACACCGCGCGCCAGGTCGGCGGGGTGCTCGGCGGCGCGGCCGTCGGAGTCCTGGTGCAGGCGCGGGCCGAGGCCTCGATGACGGCACTCGCGACCGAAGCGGCGGCAGCGTTGCCCGCCGAGTTCCGGCAGCGTTTCGTCGACGGTTTCACCGGGGAGGCCGGGGCCGCGGCCGCCGCGAGCGAGTTCGGCGGCACTCCCGAAGTCCCCTTGGATCTGCCGTCCGAGATCGCGGGCCAAGCACGGGAACTGGCCACACAGGTCACCGGCGCCGCGCTCACGGACGCGATCAAGGCCGCTTTCCTGCTTCCCGTCGGCGCGCTGATTCTCGGCCTTGTGTGCTCGGTGAACCTCCGCGGCACGATCGGGCAGCGCGGATCGCCCGATCGGATGACCGCGACCCGGTGATCACCGCCGCGGACCTGGCTACCGTCGCTCCATGACTCTCGTACCGACGGTCGATCTGAGCACCTGGCACGACGGTGACCGCACGCGGCTCGCACACGCCGTCGACGAGGCCTTGAAGCGCGTCGGGTTCCTGGTCCTGGTCGGGTACACGACCGTCGACTGCGCGAGCTACGACCGCGCGACCGAGATCGCGGCCCAGCTGGCGGCCACCCCGCATCCGGAAGGCAGCGACCTCGGCCGCGACTGGTACGTCGACATCCGGCCGTGCGCCGACAGCTTCGAAGAACTGGAGCTCTAGGTGCCGGACAGCGGCGTCGAAGACCTGCTGCGCGAGCTTTCGCCGCAGGTCCTCGGCGCCGTCGTCCGCCGCTACGGTCACTTCGACCTGGCGGAGGACGCGACGCAGGAGGCGTTGCTCGCGGCCGCGACGCAGTGGCCCGTCGAAGGACGGCCCGAAAATCCGCGCGCGTGGCTCATCACGGTCGCCTCACGGAGGCTGACCGACCTCCTCCGCGCCGAGCAGGCGCGACGCCGTCGCGAGGACAGCGTCGTCCAGCGGACCTTGCCGGAGGAACATCTCGCCCCCGCCGCGGACCGGCGTGCCGCCGACTCCGACGACACGCTCGTCCTGCTCTTCCTGTGCTGCCACCCGTCCCTGTCGCCCGCGTCGCAGATCGCGCTGACGCTGCGGGCGGTCGGCGGTCTCACCACGGCGGAGATCGCCCGCGCGTTCCTGGTGCCCGAAGCGACGATGACCCGGCGGATCAGCCGCGCGAAGGCCGGTATCAAGGCCGGTGGTGTCCCGTTCGGCATGCCGCCGGAAGCGGGACGGCTCGACGTGGTGCTCCACGTGCTGTACCTGATCTTCACCGAGGGATACGCCAGCACGTCCGGCCCCGAACTGGTGCGGAGCGATCTGTCCACCGAAGCCATCCGCCTGACCAGGATCGTCCACCGGCTGCTGCCGGACGACAGCGAGGTCACCGGGCTGCTCGCGCTGATGCTGCTCACCGACGCGCGTCGTCCGGCGAGGACGGGGCCGGACGGCGCGCCGATCCCGATGTCCGAACAGGACCGGGGCCGATGGAACACCGGGTACGTCACCGAGGGCATCGCGCTGCTGTCCGAAGCGCTGCCGCACGGGCCGACCGGGCAGTACCAGATCCAGGCGGCGATCGCCGCGCTCCACGACGAGGCGCCGAGCGCCGAGGAGACCGACTGGCCGCAGATCGAGGCGCTGTACGAACTTCTGCTGCGGCTCTCCGACAATCCGGTCGTGGCGCTGAACCACGCCGTCGCCGTCGGAATGGCCCGAGGGCCACGAAAAGGGTTGGCGGCCTTGGAAGAACTCGGTGACCGGATCTCCGGCGACCATCGATTCCACGCCGCCCGCGCGCATCTGCTGGAGATGGCCGGAGACACCGCCGAAGCGATCGAGTCCTATGTGGACGCCGCGCGACGGGCCACGAGTCTGCCGCACCAGCGCTATCTGCACTCCCGCGCCGAACGCCTGCGGGGGTCGTGAGTGGTAAGTGTCGTTCTAACGACACTTACCACTCACGACCACGCCGGCCCAGGCCTTACTTGACCGCGCCCATCGACAGCCCCCGTACCAGGTGGTTCTGCGCGATCCAGCCGACGATCATCACCGGCAGCGACGCGAGCAGCGCGGCCGCCGAGAGCTGCGCCCAGTACAGGCCCTCACTGGTGATGAACCCGACCAGGAACACCGGCACCGTCCCGGCCCGCGCGGCGGTGAGGTTGACCGAATAGAAGAACTCGGTCCACGAGAAGATCACGCAGATCAGCGCGGTCGCGGCCACCCCGGGCGCGACCACCGGCATGATGATCTTCCGCAGCAGCATCGGCAGGGTCGCCCCGTCGATCCGCCCCGCCTCGATCATTTCCTGCGGCACCTCCAGGAAGAACGACCGCATCATCCAGATGGCCAGCGGCAGGTTCATCGAGGTGTACAGGATGATCAGCGCCCACACGTTGTCCAGCAGCCGGGTGTTCTGCGAGATCACGTAAAGCGGGATGATCGCCGCCACGATCGGCAGCATCTTCGTCGACAGGAAGAACCCGAGCGCGTTGCTCGTCCCCTTCACCGGCGCGAGCGAGAGCGCGTACGCCGCCGGGATTCCCAGCAGCAGTACGAAAAGCGTCGAAACGACGGTCACGAACGCCGAGTTCGACAGGTACGGCAGGAAGCCGCGTTCGAGCACGCCCGCGAACTGGTCGAGGGTCGGGGTGAAGAACAGCCGCGGCGGGTCGGTATAAGCGTCGGCCTCCTGTTTGAAGGCCGTGAGGATCATCCACAGCAGCGGGAAGACGAACAGGATCGCGATCACCCAGGTCGCGACCGTCAGCGCGCCGGGACCGAAGCGGCTTTTCATTTCGCGCCTCCCTGGACCGAGAACGTGCGGAACATCAGCCGCAGCGCGAAGGTCGCGACGATCATCGTCAGGATCACGACGATCACGCCCATCGCGGACGACTGCCCGATGTCGAAACCTTGGAACGCCCGCTGGTAGATGTAGAACGGCAGGTTCGTGCTGGCCGTCCCCGGACCTCCTTGTGTCATCAGGAAGATCGCGTCGAAACTGTTCACGATGTAGATCGCGCCCAGCAGCGTCGCCAGCTGCAGGAACCGGCTCAGATGCGGCAGCGTGATCGCGGTGAACGTCCGCCAGCGGCCGGCGCCGTCGACCGACGCGGCTTCCAGCACGTCCTTCGGCTGACTCTGCAGCCCGGCCAGGATCAGCAGCATCATGAACGGCGTCCACTGCCAGACGACCTGGGCCATCACGGCGGCCAGCGGGAACTCCGAAAGCCAGTCGACGTCGGTGCCGAACACGAAGTGCAGCAACCCGTAGGTCGGGTCGAACATCGTCGTCTTCCACAGCAGCGCGCCCGCCGCGGGCAGGATCAGGAACGGCGTGATCAGCAGGGTGCGGACCACCCCGCGGCCGAGGAACTTGCGGTCCAGCAGGATCGCCAGTCCCAGGCCGAGCAACAGCGAGAAGAACACGCACACCACCGTCAGCACCACGGTGTTCAGCAGCGCGCCGAGGAACGTCGAGTCGGCGAAGACGTCGATGTAGTTCTGCAGCCCGACGAAGTGCCGCGAGCCAGGGCGCACCAGGTTCCACGACTGGAACGAGTAGATCACCGTCAGCACGAAGGGCAGCTGCGTCACGGCGACGACGAACAGCAGAGCGGGCAGGAGCGGCAGCCGTCGTTTGAACGGCGTATCGGTGCCACGTTGGGGCGTCGCCTTCTTCGCATGGGCCGGCTCCGGACGGGCAGGAGCGGAGATCGTGGCCATCACTGCACCTCCTGATACGACTTGCCGACGGTCTGCGCGTACTCCTGTGACTGCTCGAGTGCTTCGTCCACGGTGATCTGTCCCGCGATCGCCGCCGAAAGCTGCTGGCTCACCCGGGTGCCGAGATCCTGGAACTCGGGGATGCCGACGAACTGGATCCCGGGGTAGGGCACCGGATTCACCATCGCTTTGCGCTGGTCGGCGTCCGCGATCCCGTCCAGCGTCGGCTGTGCGTAGGCCTTGGCGGCCTCGCGGTACTGCGGGATGTCGTAGGTCGATTTCCGCACACCCGGCGGGACCCGGTTCCAGTCGCCGAATTCCTTGGCGACTCGCTGCACGTAGGCCTTGTCGGTCATCCACGCCATGAATTTCCAAGCGGCGGCCGTGTCCTTGGCGTCTTTGGCGACCTTCGGGATCGCCAGCGCCCACGTGTAGAGCCAGCCGCTGGACTGCGTCTTCTCCACCGGCGCCGGAGCGTAGCCGGACTTCCCGACGACCTTGCTGGCCGACGGGTCCTCGTTCGTGCCCGCCATGACCGTGGCGTCGTACCACATCGCGGCTTGGCCCTGCGTGTAGCGCGTTCCGCATTCGGAGAAGCCCGCGCTCGACGCGCCGACCTCGCCGTGGTTCCGCACGAGGTTCACGTAGAACTCGGCGGCGGCTTTGAACTCGGGGCTGGTCAGCTTCGCGTTCCAGTCCTTGTCGAACCACTGCGCGCCGAAGGTGTTGGCGACCGTCGTGAACGGCGCGAGGCTCTCGCCCCAGCCAGGCTTGCCACGCAGGCAGATCCCGGCGATGCCTTTGGCCTTGTCGTCGAGTTTCGCGGCGTACTCGGCGATCTGCGTCCACGTCGGCTTCGCGGGCATGCTAATTCCGGCCTGCTCGAACAGATCCTTCCGGTAGGCGAGGAACGACGACTCGCCGTAGAACGGCACCGCGTAGAGGGATCCGTTGTGCGACAGGGATTCCTTGATACTGGGGATGAAGTCGTCCGCGTTGTAGGACGGGTTCGCCGCGATATGCGGGCCGAGGTTCTCGAGCCAGCCGTTCGCGGCCCACTGCGGAGCCTCGTAGTTGCTGATCATGACGACGTCGAACTCGCCGCCTTCGGTGGCCGTCGACGCGGTGATCTTCGCGCGTGCCTGGTTTTCCGGCAGCGACACGAATTTGAGGGTGACGCCGGGATTCGCCTTCTCGAACTCGCCCGAAAGCTCGATGGCGTCCTTCATCTGCGGGTTCGCGACGATCGCGACGACGAGTGTCCGGTCACCGGTCCCCAGCGCGCCCGCACCGGCGCAACCGGTGAGGGTCAGCAGAAGGACCCCGAGCAGCGCGGCTGCTTTACGCACTTTCGCCTCCCGGTATGACCTGCACCTTCAGGCCGGCGCCGCTGCGCATGAGGGCGAGAGCGTCGGGGTACTGCTCCAACGGCAAGGTGTCGGTGAGCAGCGCGGCGGTGTCGACGGCACCGTCGGCGACCAGGTCGAGCGCGGTGCCGAAGCTGTTCATGACGGCCATCGAACCGACGACGGTGATTTCGTCGTTGTAGATCCGGAATGGCGAAAGCGCGACGCGTGCTTCGGCGGGCGCGACGCCGAAGACCAGCAGGCGGCCTCCACGCTGAAGCGAGTCGAAAGCGGCTTCGATGGCGGGCGCGGCGCCGGTGCAGTCCGCGGCGGCGTCGAACTTCTCGTCGTCGAGGTCCTTCACGTCACCCGCGACCGCGGCCGCGCCGAGGTCCATCGCTCGGCCGAGCCGCGAGGTGTTGCGGTCGACCACGGTGACGTGGGCGCCCGCGCGTTGCAGCAACTGCTGCATGATCAGCCCCATCGTGCCCGCGCCGACGACGAGGAACCGCTCCCCCGCCTCGACGCCGATCCGGCGCACGCCGTGGACCGCGCAGGAAACCGGCTCGACGAGGGCGCCCTGTTCCCAGGTCATCGTGTCCGGCATGCGGTAGCAGTTCGCCGACGGGACGGCGACGTACTCGGCGAAAGCGCCGTCGACGGTGTCGCCGGTCGCGTTCCAGTTCTC
Organism: Amycolatopsis sp. cmx-4-54; assembly: GCF_046548895.1. Classification (NCBI taxonomy): domain Bacteria; kingdom Bacillati; phylum Actinomycetota; class Actinomycetes; order Pseudonocardiales; family Pseudonocardiaceae; genus Amycolatopsis; species Amycolatopsis sp. cmx-4-54. The sequence goes on along the minus strand of NZ_JAEBEJ010000007.1, from coordinate 261,782 downwards.
GCAGAGGTTGCCGCGGCCGGACCGGCAAGGTTTGCAGTAGCCGCAGAACAGCGACGGGTCGACGGCCACCCGGTCGCCGACCTTCCAGCCGCCCGGCACGTCCGCGCCGAGTTCGACGATCTCGCCGGCGAACTCATGGCCGGGGACGATCGGATACGGCGTCGGCGGGAAATGCCCGTCGGCGATGTGGAGGTCGGTCCCGCAGATCCCGCAGGCACCCACCTTGACGACGACCTGGCGATCCCCCGGTTCGGGGTCGGGTACCTCGCCGACCCTGATCTCCCCGGGCTTGTCCACGATCGCGGCACGCATGCCAGCTCCTCTTCTCTCCGCTCAAACGAGCGGGCTGGGCCTATGCTTCGGACTGCATGTGCAGGCATGGTGAACTTTTCCCTGGTGTTACGTCAACCTTTCGCGCCGATTTTGCGTTACTATGCTCATATGAGCGGTAGGAAGCAGGCTCTCGGCCTGATGGAGTCGCTGCGCCTGGCCGCGGTGGCCCGACGGTTCTACGAACAGGGCGCCTCGAAACTCGAGATCGCCGAAGAGTTCGGGATCAGCCGGTTCAAGGTCGCGCGGATGCTGGACGCGGCCAGGGAAAGCGGCATCGTCCGGGTCGAGTTCCGGCTGCCGGCGCCGGTCGATCTCGTGCTGTCCGAGGAGATCCGCGCGGCGTACCGGCTCGACCGGGTCCTCGTGCTCGAACGAGCACCGGAACCGGAATCCCGCGAAGTGGCGCGGCGCAAGATCGGCACGCTCGCCGCCCGCCTCCTGACCGAGATCGTCACTCCCGGCGACGTCCTCGGCCTGTCGTGGGCACGTTCGGTGAACGCGATGACCGAGGCGATCGAGTCACTGCCGAAATGCCCGATCGTGCAACTGTGCGGAGTGCAGGCGGGCATGGACATGCGTGACCGGTCGGTGGAGACGGTCAGCCGCGTCGCGTCGGTGTCCGGCGGCCAGTCGTACCCGATCTTCGGCCCGCTCGTCCTCCCCGACCGCCGCACCACCGAAACGCTGCGCAGGCAACCCGGGATCGCGGAGACCTTCGGGCAGTTCAAGAATCTGACCAAGGCCGTCGTCAGCATCGGCGCGTGGAAGCCCGAGGAGTCGACGGTCTACGACGCGCTCGACGAGGCCGAGCGGAGCGCGATCGCGAAACGCGGCGCCAAGGCCGAGGTCTCCGCGCGCCTGTTCGACGCCGACGGAAACCCGATGTCCACCGGCCTGGCCCACCACGTCCTGGCCATCAGCGCCGAAGAACTCCTAGCCGTCCCTGAGGTGATCGCGCTGGGCTACACGGAACCGAAGGCCGAAGCGATCGACGCCGTCTTGCGCTCGGGCATGGTCTCGACGCTGATCACCGACGCCGCCGCGGCCGTCCCGCTGCTCAAGCTCGCCGAGGCGCGCCCGTTCGCCTAGCCTCCACCGCGAGTTACGCCTCCAATCACGCGAGTTACGCCTCCGATCACGCGAGATCGCCCTTCAATCACGCGAGTTACGCCTCCGATCACGCGAGTTCGCGCGACCGGGTCGCCTCGTCCTGCGCCGCCATCACCTCGTCGCCATACCTGAACGCCCACTCCCCGAAGGCTTCGATGGGCGCCAGCAGGGTGGCCCCGAGGTCCGTCAGCGAGTACTCGACCTTCGCCGTCCGGCCACAGTCGCGCCTGCTGACCAGGCCGTAGAACTCCAGCCGCCGGACCGTCTCCGTCAGCACCTTCGTACTGATCCCGCCGAGCCGTCGCCGCAGTTCGGCCGGCCGCAGCGGTCCTTCGCGCAGGGCCCACAACACGACCGGGTTCCAGGTGTTCGCCATCAGGTCGAAGGCCAGCCGGGCCCGGCAATCGGCGAGGAAGACGTCGTTCATCGGACCTCCGGTAACCAATCGGTACCCGCACGGCTTTCTACGGTCATGGGGTAACTCGATCTTAGGGAGCAGCACATGCGTATCGGTATCTTCGGCGCGGGCGGGATGGCGGAGGCGCTCGGCGGCCAGTGGGCCGGGGCCGGGCACGAGGTGATGGTCGCCGCCCGCGACCGGGCCAAGGCCGCCAGGATCTCTCCGCGCGTGGGGACCTGGGAGGAGACCGCCCGCGCCAGCGACGTGATCCTGCTTGCCGTACCCGCCCCGTCGGTGCCGGAAATCCTTGCCGCCGCGGGGGATCTCGCCGGAAAGGTCCTGATCGACTGCACCAACGCGGTCGGCCCCGGTGTCGTGCTCACGGTGCCCGATCAGGCGGCGCGGATCGCCGCGGCCGCACCGGAAGCGCACGTGGTCAAGGCGTTCAACCTGTGCCACGTCGACGTCTGGCGGATGACCCCGCCGGTGTTCGGCGGCCGTCCGCTGGCGGTGCCGATCTGCGGCGACAGGGTCGGTGAGGTGAGCGAACTGGTCCGCGACATCGGATGCGTTCCGCTGGTCGCGGGTGGTCTCGACCGGGCCGCGCTCATGGAGGCGACGATGGCGTTCATGGTCGGGCTCTGGTTCGACGGCCACGACGCCCAGGCCTGCTTCCCACCCCTTCCGGTGTGATTGCAGGGTCTGGTTGCACGTCGTCACTTCGGTGGGCTGGATGGGGCAGGCGCTGGCGTTGCTCACCCTCCTGGCGATCGGCCGCGCGAGCGAGGACGGCGCGATCCGCGTCGCCGCGACGTCGATGGCGCACGAGATCGACACGTACCTGCTGGCGCATGGGGGTTCTCCCGGCACTGGTGGGTGCTGGCGAAGTTCGCGATCACGCTCGTCCAGCTCTACGCCGGGATCTTCCTGCTGTCGGGCGCTTTACGGGATTCCGTGGGCAGTGAACCACCGCCGGTGGCGCTGGTCGCCGGGACCGCGCTGACGGCGAGCGCGCTCGCGTTCCAGGCGTGGCTTTCGGTGGCGAAGCCGTGGGGCAAGGTCCGCTCCGGGCGCGAAGCCGCCGACCGCGCCGACGTGGGTGTTCGTCGCCGCGGTCCTGGCGCCGCTCGCGGACATCACGGCCGGCCTGCTCCTGGGTTATCCGCTGCCCGCGCTGTCCCTGGTGGTGCTGATCGTGCAGCTGGTGCGGCGGCGGCGACTGCTGCTCGTTACCCGGCCGAAAGTCCCAGCTGGTCCACCGCCGTGATCCGGATGACCGCCGACCCCGCCTCGTCCGAAGCCGCCAGGTCGACCTCGGCGCCGATCCCCCAGTCGTGGTCGCCCGCCGGATCGTCGAAGATCTGCCGCACCCGCCAGATCTCCTTCTCCTGCTCGATGATCAGCAGCTTCGGCCCGCGCGCGTCCGGCCCGATGCCGAGCGTTTCGTACTCGTCGAAGTAGTCCTCGATCGCGTCTTCCCACGCGTCCGCGTCCCAGCCCGACGCGGCGTCCAGTTCGCCGAGCGTCCCGTAGGCACGCCGCGACGCCAGCTCCACCCGGCGGAACAGTTCGTTGCGCACGAGCACCCGGAACGCCCGCTCGTTCCGCGTGACCGCGGGCGGCTCGGACGGCGGCCGCGTCGAAACCGGGCCTTCCTCTTCGGGATGCCGCAAGGCTTCCCACTCGTCGAGGAGGCTGGAGTCGACCTGGCGCACCAGTTCGCCGAGCCATTCGATGAGGTCCTGCAACCCCTCGGTCTTGGCCTCGTCCGGAACCGTGTGCCGCAGCGAGTCGTAGGTGTCGGTGAGGTACCGCAGCACCAGCCCTTCCGAACGCGCCAGCTGGTAGAAACCGATGTACTCCACGAAGTTCATCGCGCGCTCGTACATGTCGCGCACGACCGACTTCGGCTTGAGCTCGTAGTCCTCGACCCACGGATGTCCTTGCCGGTAGCGGGAATACGCCGCCTCCAGCAGTTCCTCCAGTGGCTTCGGGTACGTGACGTTTTCGAGCAGTTCCATCCGCTCGTCGTACTCGATGCCCTCGGCCTTCATCGCCTGCACGGCCTCGCCGCGCGCCTTGAACTGCTGCTGCGACAGCACCGGGCGCGGATTGTCCACAGTAGATTCCACAATGGACACGACATCGAGCGGATAGGACGGCGACTCGACGTCGAGGAGTTCGATCGCCGCCAGCGCGAACGGCGAAAGCGGCTGGTTGAGCGCGAAGTCGAACTGCAGGTCCACCGTCAGCCGGACGATGCGCCCCTGCTCGTCCGGCTCGTCGAGCCGTTCCACGACGCCGGCCGCGAGCAGCGCGCGGTAGATCGCGATCGCGCGCAGGATCAGTTTCCGCTGGGCGGGACGGTCGGAATGGTTGTCCTCCAGCAGATGCCGCATCGAGTCGAACGCGTTGCCCGGCCGGGAGACGACGTTCAGCAGCATCGAGTGGCTGACGTGGAAACTCGACGTCAGCGGCTCCGGCTCGGCCGCGATCAGCCGGTCGAAGGTGCTCTCCGTCCAGTTGACGAACCCTTCGGGCGCCTTCTTGCGGACGATCTTCTTTTTCTTCTTGGGGTCGTCGCCCGCCTTCTCCAGCGCCTTGGCGTTTTCGACGACGTGGTCCGGCGCCTGCACGACGACGTACCCGTCGGTGTCGTACCCGGCGCGGCCTGCGCGGCCGGCGATCTGATGGAACTCGCGCGCCTTGAGATGCCGTTGCCGCACGCCGTCGTACTTCGTCAGCGCGGAGAAGACCACCGTGCGGATCGGTACGTTGATGCCGACGCCGAGCGTGTCGGTCCCGCAGATCACCTTCAGCAGCCCGGCCTGCGCGAGCTGCTCGACCAGGCGCCGGTACTTCGGCAGCATGCCGGCGTGGTGCACGCCGATCCCGTGCCGGACCAGCCGCGACAGCGTCTTCCCGAACCCGGCCGCGAAGCGGAAGTCGCCGAGCATCTCGGCGATGGCCTCCTTCTCCGCCTTCGAGGTGACGTTGATGCTCATCAGCGTCTGCGCGCGCTCGATCGCCGCGGCCTGCGAGAAGTGCACGACGTAGACCGGCGACTGCCCGCCGTGGAGCAGCTCGGACATCGTCTCGTGCAAGGGCGTCAGCGCGTAGCGGAAGGTGAGCGGCACCGGCCGCTGCGCCGAGGTGACCACCGCGGTCGGACGGCCGGTGCGGCGGGTGAGATCTTTTTCGAAGAACGAGACGTCGCCCAGCGTCGCCGACATCAGCACGAACTGTGCGCCTCCCAGCTCCAGCAGCGGTACCTGCCACGCCCAGCCACGATCCGGCTCCGAATAGAAGTGGAACTCGTCCGCGACGACCTGGCCGACCGGCGCGTCGGCACCGAACCGCAACGCCATGTTCGCCAGGATCTCCGCCGTGCAGCAGATGATCGGCGCGTCGGCGTTCACCGCCGAGTCACCGGTCATCATGCCGACGTTCTCCGGCCCGAAGATCTCGATCAGCTGGAAGAACTTCTCCGAGACGAGCGCTTTGATCGGGGCCGTGTAGTAGCTGCGGCGGCCGTGCGCGAGCGCGGTGAAGTGCGCCCCGACGGCGACCAGGCTCTTTCCCGAGCCCGTCGGCGTCGACAGGATCAGGTTCGCTCCGGAGACCACCTCGATGATGGCCTCTTCCTGCGCGGGGTACAGCTCCAACCCGCGCTCGGCCGTCCACGTGGAGAAGGCTTCGAACAGCGAGTCGGGGTCGGGATGCGCAGGCAGGAGGTCTGTAAGTGTCATCAGAAGGCCTATCGTGCCATCCGTTGGTCGCTTCTTGCCCAGGGGTGATCGCGCCCTCCGCCGGAAACCCGTAGGCTTCGCGGTACCGCGCACCTATCGGGCAGCATCATCCGGTCGCGCGCACACAGGCGGTAATCCGAGAGGGCTTAGGAATGGCACAGGACATCATCCCGATCGAACTCGGCCTGCCTCAGGGTGACGTCGTCACCCTCTGGGCGCCGCGCTGGCGGGAAGACGGCGAGGAGTGGGAAGCCTTCCTCGGCGACGAGGAAGACCTGTACGCCTTCCCGGACGCCGCGCATCTCGCCGCTTTCGTACGGACCTCCGAGCAGCACGACCTGCTCGACCACCCCGCGTGGGAGGTCGTCCCGGCGCTGAACGTGCCCGAGCTCATCCCGGACGACGACCACACCTACGACCTGGTGGGCGTCCCCGAGCTGGTCGCCGAGAAGCCGGACCAGTGGACGCTCGGCGAGCTGGCCGAGATCATCGGCATCGTGCGTTCGCTCGCGGACGTGTGCGAGCTCGAAGAGGTCCACGAAGTCCTCGACGCGCACGAGAGCTTCTCGCTGCTGGACCAGGGCACGCTGCCCTTCTCCGGCCGCGACGGCGAGCGCCTCTGGGCGGACCTGACGCAGGCGGTCTCCGAGAAGTGGGACACCGTGCTCGACGCGATCGACGGTCTCGTGACAGTTCCCGACGTCGACGAGAAGGTCCTGGAGCAGACCGCGGAGGAGCTCGCGACCTTCCTCGCGGAGTCCGCCGAAGCCGAAGCGGCAGCCGTCGACGAGGACCTCGTGGACGATGACGACGAGGACGAGGAAGACGACGAGCCGGTCGGCTTCTGGGGCGAGGTCGGCATCGACCCGATCAAGATCATCACCTCCGGCGCCGAGTACTACACGCTGCGCTGCTACCTCGACGACAAGCCGATCTTCCTCGGCAGCGAAGGCGAGATCGACGTCTTCACCTCCGAGAAGGCCCTCATCCGCGCGATCGCGGACGGCAAGGACCTGGCGGGCAACGACCTCGCCCAAGTGTCCACTTGGGACGAAGTGACCACGAAGGCCACCGCGGGCGAACTCGAGATCGAGGTCGACATCGAGAACACCTACGTGCTGAACGGGATCGCCGACGACATCGCCGAAGGTCCCGAGTCGATCGACCCGACCCAGCTGGAGCTGGCCGTCGAGCTGATCACCGACGCCGCCGAGTGGGCCGACGACGACAGCGTCGAAACCGCGCTGGCCGCCAACGAAAGCCTCGGCTGGCTGGTGTCGTTCGTGCTGCGGCCGGACCCCTCGCGCCTCGAGCCGAGCGCTCCGTTCGACGCCGAGCAGTCGGCATGGCGCAAGCTCGTCGAGACCTTCGAGAACCGGCTCACGGTCGTCTGAACCACCCCGTGAAGGGCCCTTCAGGTTCGTCCTGAGGGGCCCTTTTCGTGCCGGACGGGCACGACCGCCACGGCGAGCATCGGGAAGACCGCGGCCACGCAGAACGCCAGCGCGTACCGCGAATCACCGATCACGAGACCCAGCATCGGCGGGGTCAGGGCGGCGGCGATGTTCTGGCCGGTGTTCTGCGTGCCCATCGCCCGTCCCGCCCACGCGAGCCCGGCCATCTCCGCCGACGCGGTGAACCCGAGCCCGTTGTCGGACACGGTGATCACCGCGGCCAGGACGAGCGCGAGCAGCACCAGCCAGGGCCACGTCGCGTCGCCGAGCGCGACCAGCAGCATCACCGCCGCGCTCGCGACCGCCAGCCGCCGCATCGGCCGCAGCCTGCTGCCGGCGCGGTCGGACCAGTAGCCCGACGCGATCCTGCCCAGCGCGCCGAGGATCTGGACGGCGCCGACGAACCAGCCCGCGGACGCCGCCGTCCAGCCGTGCACCGTCACCAGGTACACGGGGGTGAACGCGGAGACCGCGAACTGCGGGACCACGAGCAGCGCGCTCGCGCCGTGGACCCGCCACAACGCCGGGCTCCGGTACGGCGATGGCGGTTTCTCCGTCTTGCCCGCTTCGGCCTCCGGGCGTGGCGGATCGACCAGGAGCCAGGCGACCAGGAGCGCGACACCGATCGCGCACAGCGCGGGCAGCAGGAGCGAGACCTGGAAACCCCAGCGGTCCGCGAGCGGCGGGAGCCCGAAGGCCGCGACGCCCACCCCGAGCGGCTGGGCCATCTGGCGGATGCCCATCGCGAGGCCGCGTTCGGCCGGGCCGAACCAGCCGAGGACGGCCCGGCCGCTCGCGGCGTTCACTGACGCGGTGCTCGCACCGGCGAGCAGGAACACCCCAAAGAGGGTCACGAGCGAGTGGTCACCAGTGGCCGCGTACACGAGGAGTAACCCCGAGACGCCGAGACCGATGGCCATTACCAAACGCTCTCCGTAACGGTCCGCCGCCGCACCCCACAAGATCAAGGTGAACAACAGGCCAAGGCTCGGCGCCGCGACCACCGTCCCCGCTTCGGCGAGCGAGAGCCCTTCCGCGCGCTGCATCGACGGCACCAGGAACGGGATCCCGTAAAGGAACGAACAGCTCGCGGTCTGCGCGGCGAGGCCGAGCGCGAGGATGAGCCAGCGTCGTTTGCCGCCGATCCCCACGTCCACGACCTGCGCCATCTTCGCCACCGTTTCACTATATGGGAAACAACTCCTACATAGTGAACAATAGTTGGCTATGCTAACGAACGCAAGGACGCATACCCCGGCTTGATGACCGTGTTGATGATGTCGAGCCGCTGGTCGAAATCGAGGAAGGCGGATTTCATCGCATTGATCGTGAACCACTCGAGATCGGCCACCCCGAAGCCGAACGCGTTGCTCAGCGCCGCGAATTCGCTGGTCATCGAGCAGCCGCTCATCAGCCGGTTGTCGGTGTTGACGGTGACCCGGAACCGCAGCCTGGTGAGCAGGCCGATGGGATGTTCGCCGATCGAGCGCGCCGCTCCCGTCTGGACATTGGACGTGGGACAGATCTCGAGCGGGATCCGCCGGTCGCGGACGTAGGCGGCCAACCGTCCCAAATGGACCGTGCCGTCGCTGTCGGTCTTGATGTCGTCGACGATGCGCACGCCGTGGCCGAGCCGCTCGGCGCCACAATGCTGAATCGCCTCCCAAATGGACGCGAGCCCGAACGCCTCACCGGCATGAATCGTGAAATGCGCATTATTCGTCCGCAGGAACTCGAATGCGTCGAGATTTCTGGTAGGCGGAAATCCGTCTTCGGGCCCGGCGATGTCGAACCCGACCACACCGGCGTCGCGGTAGCGGACGGCGAGACCGGCGATCTCGAGCGCCCTGGCGTGCTGGCGCATCGCGCAGAGCAACGTCCCGACCCGGATCCGGCCGCCGTCGGCCGCCACTCTCCGTTCACCTTCGGCGAACCCTGCCTGAATCGCCTCGACCACCGCATCGAGTGACAGTCCGCGTTCGACGAAGAGTTCGGGGGCGTAGCGCACCTCGGCGTAGACGACGCCGTCGGCCGCGAGGTCTTCCACCGCCTCGGCGGCCACTCTGACCAGCGCTTCCTCGGTCTGCATGACGCCACAGGTATGCGCGAACGTCTCAAGGTACGAGACGAGGGAGCCGGAATCGGCCGCCTCGCGGAACCAGCGGCCGAGTTCGACGGGATCGCTGGTCGGCAAGGCCCGATACCCGGTCTGTTCGGCGAGTTCGGCGACCGTGGCGGGCCGCAATCCGCCGTCCAGGTGGTCGTGGAGGAGAACCTTGGGAGCGCGGGCCAGTACCGCCTCCGGGATGCTGGGTCTGCTGCTTTCAGAGGACATACGTAACGGTAACCAGCCTGTCATTCCCCTACATGGTGGTAACTCGTACGCTCTGGTTAACCCTCGGCTTTGTCGAGCAGGGGCTGAATCGGCCATCAGGGGCAGAGCTCGGCATTGTCCGATACCCGGGGGCCATACGCAGAGCAATTTCGCAATGGATAAGCTTCACGGCACGTCCCTCCCATTTCCCCGCCCACGAAGGACACCGCAGTGACCACTGACAACCACATTGCAGCCCCGTCCTTCGACCGGATGCGCAACATGCTGGTGCGCGCGGCCGAAGTGCGTGAGAGCGAACAGCAGCAGATCTTCGACGCGCTCGACGACATCTACGCACGTCTGGCCCCCGTCGACTCGCTCGGCGCGGTGCGCAAGCGGCTCTCGGAGATGCCCGACCGCACCGAGACGAGCGTGCTCGCCGAACGCCTCGACGAGACCATGTCGCGGCTCGAAGCGCAGGACACCGCGATCGCCGCGCTGACCCGCGCCGTCGAAAGCATCGTCGACAAGCTGGCCAAGCCGTTCGCTCAGCTCGACGGCCGCCTCGACGGCATGGCCGCGCGCCTGGAAGGCGTCGGGGGCCGGATGGACGGGCTCGAGGACAAGCTCCAGAACATCCACCGCCGTCTCGACGAGCTCGGCGCGCACCTCGACAAGCAGGACGTGAAGACCGACGCGCTGCCGCAGTCGGTGATCGGCCCGATGCGCGAGCGCGTCGAGCAGGCCGAGTCCACTCTGCGGGACCGCGTCGACACCGTCGACCGCGAGCTGCGCACCCGCGTCGAGAACCTCGACAAGGCCACCAAGGAAAGCCTCACCGCGAACACCGAGGCGCTGAAGACCGCGCTGACCGAGACCGGCGAGATGATCGACGCCTCGGAGCGCCTCGACGGCCTCGGCGACCGCCTCGAAAAGGTCACCTCGCGCCTCGACGACCTGGCCGAGCGGCTCGACAAGGTCGAGGACGGCTTCACCGGGCGCCTCGGCGACCTCGACGGCTCGATCCGCTCCGGCCTGTCGAAGGTCGAGAGCACGCTGTCGAAGCAGCCGGACACCGACTCGGTCGACTCGCTGGTGCGCAAGAGCAACGACGAGTCCGTGCGCCGCATCGGCGGCCAGCTGGACGAGGCCATGGCGACCTTCGCGGAGCTGATGCTCGGCGGTGGCCCGGCCGTGCAGCAGATCTCGCCGCCGCCGCCCGCCCCGCGTCAGCCGCGCCGCAGCTCGCGCAACGGCCGGGCGCCCAAGGCGGCCGATGCCAAGGCGAAGGCCGACGGCGTCGACGAGACCACCGACTGATCGGTTTGTAGCGCGTGAAGGCCCCCGTCCCACGGCTTCGCCTGGGACGGGGGTCTTCACGCTTCTCCGGCCCGGGCCTCCCGGACCCGACCTGCGTTTAGCCCCCTAAACGCGATCCGCCCGCCCCGCGCCGCTGACCTGCGTTTAGCGGGCTAAACGCGATCCGCCTGCCTCGCCGCCGCCGACCTGCGTTTAGCGGGCTAATCGCGATCCGCAGGGCCCTGACGTTGCGAAAGCCACTTTCGCAACGTTGAAGGTTGCGAAAGTGGCTTTCGCAACACTCCGGCCAGGCACGAGGCGTCAGAAGATGCGCCGCAGCGGGATCGGCCCCCGCGACCGCTTCCGCCACTCACGCGGATACCCGAGCGAAACCTCTTCGAAGCGCACTCCGTCCGCCTCCGTGGAGCGTGGGATGTGCAGGTGCCCGTAGACGGCGACCTCCGCCCGGAAGCGCTGGTGCCAGTCCTCGGTCTCCGTCGTCCCGCACCACAACGCGAACTCCGGGAAGTACAGCGGCTCGGTCGGGTGGCGGTGCAGCGGCCAGTGCGACATGAGGATCGTCCCGTGGTCCTCGGGGATCGCCTCCAGCCGTTCCGTGCTGACCTTCACCCGGTCGGCGCACCACGCCTGCCTGCTGGGATACGGGTCCGGATGCAGGAAGAACTCGTCCGTGCAGAGCACGCCGGCCTCCCGCGCCTGCTCGATGGCCGCCAGCATCGGCAGGCCGTCGGCCGCGGGGGTGCGCCAGCTGTAGTCGTACAGCACGAACAGCGGGGCGATCGTCAGCGGCTTCTCCTGGTGTTCCCACACCGGGTACGGATCCTCCGGGGTGAGGACGCCGATCTCGCGGCAGCGCTCGACCAGGTGCTCGTAGCGCGCCTGTCCCCGTAGCTGACATTCATCCTTCTGGGTGGTCCACAGCTCGTGGTTTCCGGGCACCCAGACGACCTTCGCGAAACGTTCACGCAAGGTCCTGAGCACCCCGATCACGGATTCGGCGCGTTCGGCGACGTCACCGGCCACGAGCAGCCAGTCGTCGGGGGTCCGGGGGACGACCTCGTCGACGAGCGGGGCGTTGCCCTCGTGGGTGACGTGGAGGTCGCTGGTGGCGAAGAGATGCGGCACTCCACCACCGTAGCTTCACCCGGACCGGGGAACCGCCGGAATCGGGTCACGGCGCAGCTTGCCCGACGCCGAGACACCCAGCACGACCAACGCCGAAACGGTGTGCAGACCCGCTTGGACGTTCAGCAGGACGCCGGTGCCCAGCACGTCGAGCAGGCCGCCCGTCAGCAACGCGCCCAACGCCGTGAACCCCGCCGTCCCGGCGAAGACGGTGCTCAGCACCCGGCCGGACCGCTCACGGGACGCGGCGGTCTGGACCAGCGAGAGCAGACCGGAGCCTGCGAGCACTCCGGGGGCGCCGACCAGGCCGAACAGTCCGATGAAGACACCCAGCGACACCGTGAACGCGGGCAGATTCCAGATCACGGCCGACAACAGCCCGAGCGCCAGACCGCCCCAGCCGAGCAGAGCGGCGGGCGCGACCTTGCGGGCGACGGTGGCGACGGCGAATCCCGCGGCCAGCCCGCCGAGGGCCTGCACTCCACGCAGCAACCCGACGTCGCCTTCGGTTCCGTCGAGGATGTCGAGCACGAACACCACGAACAGCACCAGGAACATCCCCTGCGCCAAGGACGTCAGCACGACGACGACACCGGCGAGGCGCAGGCGCCCTTCGCGACCGATCTCGCGAAGCCCGTCGATCCAGGCTCGCAACACCGGTTCGTGCGGTCCGGCAGGCTTCGGCGCGGCGACACGGGGAAACGGGCGCGCCAGCAAGGCCGAGCCGATCACGAGCACGCCGAGATAAGCCACCACGACCCAGCCCAGGCCGCCGAATCCGAGCAGGAGACCGCCCGCCCAGCCACCGGCGAGGCGAGCGACGCTGCCGTTGATGCTCATCAAGCCGTTGGCGCCGATCAGCTCGCCGGGGGCGACCAGTTCGGGTACGAGCGCGTTGCGGGCGGGTTCGAACAACGAGGCCAGACCCGCCTGCGCGGCCATCACCCCGTAGATCACGAACACCGGGCCGCCGGACGCGACGAACAGCAGCGGCAGCGCCACGAACGCCTGTCCCGCGCACACCACGCACAGCACCAGCCGCCGGTTCCAGCGGTCCGCGATCACGCCGGCGACCGGGCTCAGCAGCACCGCGGGCACCAGGCCGAGGACGATGCTCAACGCCGTGGTGGCCGCCGAACCGGTCGCCTGGAAGACGAACACCGGCAGCGCGATCTGCAGCATCCACTCGGCGGTTTCGGAGAAGAAGGCGGCGATCCACAACCGCGCGAAGGCGGGTTCTCTCAACGGTTTCATCTGCTCGGCTTCCCCTCGGCGTCGATGCGGAGGAACGCTCGCAGTCCCAAGTGGACCGGAAGGGCTTCCGCGGGAGCGTCCTCACGGATCGCCCCGACGTAGGGCCGCACGAGCGCGTCGATCCCCCGGACCAGTTCGTCCAGTTCGGCCGCGGTCACCCGAAGCGAGTAGTTGTTGATCCCCGACGCGTCCCGCCATTCCTTGGCGAGCCGGTCGGCGGCGTCGAGATAACGCTCGGTCAGCTCTTTTTCGCGCGCGAGGGTGGTGCCGACGACCGCGAGTTGCGCGCCATGCAGCTGCGGGTCGTCGCCGAACTCGATGCCGACCTGGCACGCCCGCCACGGCCGCTCGCGCCCGTCCTCCCCGTCGACCCGCTCCACGAGACCGTGCTGCGCCAGCTGACGGAGATGCCAGCTGCAGTTGGAGGCCGTCGAGCCGACGGCCGCCGCGCACTCGCTCGCGGTCCGCGGACCGACCGCCATGAGGTGATCCACCAGCGCCGAACGCAGCGGATGCGCCAGCGCCCGCATCAGCTCGACGTCTTCGATCCGCTTGCGCGGCGGCAATCCGGCCATCGACCGATCCAATCTGAAGGACTTCTTTCGAAAGTTCTCTTTCAGATTCACAGGTGGCCACACGGATGTCAAGCGAGCCCCATATCCTTGCCAGAGCAGTTGCTGCACACAACAGTGACTGCACAGTGCAACTACTGAACAAGGGAAACACATGCCTGACCAGCGCGAACTCGCCACCGCGGCGGCCTTGGAGATCCCCCAGTTCGTCAGCGCGACCGTCCTGTTCCAGACGGCCATGGCGGAGCGGCTCGGGATCAGCGCCACCGAACTGCACGGGCTCCAGCTGGTCATCAGCGGCGCCGCGACCTCGCCGACGGGGCTGGCGCGAGCACTCGGCATGACCACCGGCGCGGTGACCCGGTTGCTCGACCGCATGGAGGAACGACGCCTGGTCGAACGTGTTCCCGACCCAGCCGACCGGCGCCGTCTCGCGATCCGCCCGCTACCCGACCGGCTGGCCGAGGTCGCCGACCTCTACTCCCCCATGGCCCGCTTCTTCGGCGACCGCCTCGGCAGGCTCGACCGTCGCCAGTTGACCGCGCTTCTCGGTGTCATGACCGACGGGCGCACGTTCGCCGAACAGGAGGCCGCTCGCCTGCGATCCGAGAAGGGGGGTTGACTAACGCCACAGCGGTTGCGTTAGACTGCTCGCATCATGGACAACTGACATCGCACCTCCCCCGCTCCGAGGCGGCTTCGGTCGAGCACCGCTCCCGTAAGCCATGAGGCCCGGCGGGGATCCCTCATGTCCGAGAAGCACGGTGATGTCGTATGTCTCTTTCCCTGATCGCCAAGGACCTCGTCCACTCCTACGGTGCCCGCGTCGTCCTCGACGGCGTCAACCTGACCGCTTCGGCAGGACAGCGGGTCGGACTGGTCGGCGAGAACGGCGTCGGCAAGTCCACGCTCCTGCGCTTGCTGGCCGGGGTCGAAGAGCCACGGAGCGGTGAGGTGCTGCGCGGCGACGACCTCGGATTCCTCTTGCAGGAGCTGCCTTTCCCGCTCACCGCGCGGTTCTCCGACGTCATCGACGACGCGCTCGCCGAAATCCGGCAAGCGTCGGCGAGGCTCGACGAACTGACCGCGGCGCTCACCGACCGCCCGGACGACGCCGCCGTGCTCGACGAGTACGGCACCGTCCTCGAATGGGCTCAGGCGCACGACCTGTGGGACGCCGACCGGCGGGCCGAGGTCGTGTGCGCGGGTCTCGGGCTCGCCGGGATCGACCCGGCACGCGAACTGGGCACACTGTCGGGCGGGCAGCGGTCGAGGCTCGGCCTCGCGGCACTGCTGATCCGGCGGCCGGGCACCCTCGTCCTGGACGAGCCGACGAACCATCTCGACGACGCCGCGATGGAGTTCCTGGAGCAGCATCTCGCCTCGCTGACCGGTGTCCTCGTGCTGTCGTCGCACGATCGCGTGTTCCTCGACGCGGTGTGCACCGACATCGTCGACCTCGACCCGGCTTTGGGCGGCCCCACCCGGTACGGCGGCACGTATTCCGACTACCTGGACCAGAAACGGGCCGAACGGGCGCGTTGGGAACAACGCTACGCCGAGGAACAGGACGAGCTCAAGGAACTGCGCGAATCGGTGGCCGTCACCGCGCGCAACGTCGCGCACAACCGGCCACAGCGCGACAACGCCAAGATGCTCTACGACTTCAAGACCGGGAGGGTGCAGAAACAGATCTCACGCCGGGTCCGCAACGCGCAGCTGCGGCTGGCCGAACTGGAACGCGACCAGGTGCGGAAACCGCCCGCGCCGCTACGCTTCCAGGGCGAGCTGACGGGCGAGTCAGGAGACGTCAAGACGGCGATCTCCGTACGGGACATCGAGATCGCCGGACGGTTGCGGCTGGCGACCTTGGACGTCACCACGACGTCGAGGCTTCTGATCACCGGCGGGAACGGTGCCGGGAAGTCGACGCTGCTGTCCGTCCTCGCCGGCTCGCTGACGCCCGACTCCGGCACCGTCCTTTCCGGACGCGGCGTGCGGATCGGCATGCTGGCCCAGGACGTCGCGTTCGCCGAGCCGGAGAAGACCGCGCAGCGGACCTACGCCGAAGCCCTCGGCGAGGGCGCTCCCCCGTTGCGCGGCCTGGGTTTGCTGGCTCCGCGTGATCTCGGGACCCGGGTCGGCGCGTTGTCGGTCGGTCAGCGGCGTCGGCTCGCGCTGGCGTTGCTGATCGCCGACCCGCCGGACGTGCTCCTGCTGGACGAGCCGACGAACCACATCTCGCTCACCTTGGCCGAGGAGTTGTTCACCGCGCTCGATTCCGCGCCGGGTGCCGTCGTCATCGCGTCGCATGATCGGTGGCTGCGGCGCGATTGGACGGGTGACCACCTTCGGCTGGAAGCCGGACGCGTCGCCGTGTAGGGCGTTATACACAGTGGCCGGGGCGGGGAAGTTCCCGCCCCGGCCACTGTTAGTCAGAGCTGGATACCGAGCAGCGCGTCGACGGCGTTGCGGATCAGGCCGGGGGCCGCCGGGTCGGTGCCGGAGCGGGTCAGCGCCTGTTCCGCCCAGGCGTCCACGGCCGCGAGCGCCTTGGGCGTGTCGAGGTCGTCGGTGAGGTGGTCACGCAGGCGCGCCACCGTGTCCTCCGCCGCCGGGCCGGTCGCCAGGGAGACGGCTTCGCGCCAGCGCGCGAGGCGTGCTTCGGCGTCCGCCTGCAGCTGCGCGGTCCACGGCCGGTCCTCGCGGTAGTGGCCGGCGAACAGCGCGAGCCGGATCACGCCCGGGTCGACCTTGTCGGCACGCAGTCGCGAAACGAACACGAGGTTCCCACGCGACTTGGACATCTTCTCGCCGTCGAGGCCGATCATCCCGGCGTGCACGTAGTGCCGCGCGAACGGCCTGTCCCCCGCGACCGCTTCCGCGTGCGCGGCGCTGTACTCGTGGTGGGGGAAGATCAGATCCGAGCCTCCGCCCTGGACGTCGAAGCCGAGGCCGAGCCGGTTGACCGCGATCGCGCTGCACTCGATGTGCCACCCCGGCCGCCCCGCGCCCAGTTCGGACTCCCACGACGGCTCACCCGGCCGCGCCATCCGCCACAGCAACGCGTCGAGCGGGTGCCGCTTGCCGGGACGGTCCGGGTCGCCGCCGCGTTCGGCGAAGAACTTCGCCATGGTCTCGGCGTCGTAGTTCGACTCCGAACCGAAGTGCCCGGTCGCGTTGTGCTCGAAGTAGATGTCCGGGTACTCCGCGTCGTCCGCGCGGTACGCGCTGCCGTTCGCCACCAGCTTGGCGATGACCTCGACGATCTCCGGGATGCTCTCGACCGCCCCGACGAACTGCCGCGGCGGCAGCACCCGCAACGCGGCCATGTCCTCGCGGAACAGCGCGGTCTCGCGCATGCCGAGGACGACCCAGTCGTCCTTGTCCCGCTCGGCGCGCTCCAACAGGGGCTCGTCGATGTCCGTCACGTTCTGCACGTAGTGGACGTCGTGTCCGGCATCCCGCCACAGGCGGTTCACCAGGTCGAATGTCAGGTACGTGGCGGCGTGCCCCAGATGGGTGGCGTCGTACGGCGTGATGCCGCAGACGTACATCCGGGCGGTCGACCCGGGCGCCGTGGGGCGGATCTGCCCCGTCGCCGTGTCGTGGAGCCGCAGCGGACGGGGGGTGCCGGGGATACGGGGCACGTCGACCGATGACCAAGTCTGCATACCTCGACTGTAAGCGGAGCCGCCACGCCGTTCCCGTCCGGTGGGAGCCGGACACGGCCGGAGTAATCGATTCGCTATCCGGTGACCCGTCCGGCGTTGGCGTGGACGGCGTCGCGGATGTACTCGCCGAGGCCCGGTCGCTGGTCGGGCTCACGCACCAGGAAGCCGAGCTGGACCGGCTCGGTCGCGTACAGCCTGCCGAGCTCCCGGTGCGTCGCGACGTCGCAGTCCCCCATGAAGGCCGCGAGCATCCGCCGGTGCTCCTCGGCGAGGTCCATCGCCTCACGGCCGTCGGCGGGCGCTCCGGAGTCGAAGACGGCCAGCAACCGCCGGACCCAGTCCTCCCGGGCCTTCTCCGCTTCGATCCAGTCCTGCTTGGACCGCGGGACGGCGGCCGCCCGCCATTGCGGGGTGTCACCCCACCGGCGGACGGCCTCCTCCGCGTAGCCGTCCGGCTCACGGAATTCGCCGAAGACCTCGAACCGCTCCTCCGCGGTCAGCGCGGCACCGGCCTCCTTCGCCGCGATCACCTGCTCGATGGTTTCGGCCATCCTCGTCAGCTCGCCGATCCGCTCGGCGAGCAGCACCCGCTGGCGCCGCAGGTGTTCGGTCGCGTCGACCGCCGGGTCGTCGATCATCTTCGCGATCGTCTCCAGGCCGAACCCGAGTTCGCGGTAGAACAAGACACGCTGCAGGCGGTCGAGGTCGTCGTCGCTGTAGCTCCGGTACCCCGCCGCCGTCCGCCCGCTCGGGCTCAGCAGGCCGAGCTCGTCGTAGTGATGCAGCGTGCGCACGGTGACCCCTGACAGCGCCGCGACCTTTCCGACCGAGTACCCCATCGGGCCAGCGTAAGCGAGTTCAGCGCTTCCTGGTCCGCAGGTAGTCGCCGACCACGGCGGCGCCGAGCCCGTCCAGGTCCGGAGCGACGACGCGGCCGCCCGAGCGGCGCGCGATGACGTCGACGAACTCCGTCAGGCGCGGGTCGTCCCCGAGCCGGAACACCGTCACCGACGCGCCCAGCTTCGCCATCCTGTCCACTTCGGACAGGGTTTTGAGCAGGGTCCTCGGCTGGGGCGGGTAGTCGAAGTCCGCCGTGCCGTCGGGTTCCAGATGAGCCGTCGGTTCGCCGTCGGTGACCATCAGGACCACCGGCTGCGCGTCGGGGTGCCGCCGCAGATGCCGCCCGGCCAGGAGCAGCGCGTGGTGGGCGTTGGTGCCCTGTTCCCAAGCGCCTTCGAGGCCCACCAGCTCGGCCAGCTCGACCGACGTCGCGTAACGGCCGAAGGTGATCAGCTGGAGCGCGTCGTTGCGGAACCGGGTGCTGATCAGCTGGTGCAACGCGAGCGCCGTCCGCTTCATCGGCAGCCAGCGGCCCTCCTGCACCATCGACCACGACGTGTCCACGAGCAACGCCACCGCCGCGCGCGACCGATGTTCGGTCTCGACCACCTCGACGTCGGAGACGTCCATCCGGACCGACCGCTCACCCAACGAAACCGAGCGCAGGACCGAGTTGCGGACCGTCCTGGAGACGTCCCACGGCTGCATGTCCCCGAACCGCCAGGGCCTGGTGGCACCGGTCGGCTCGCCCGCGGCTCCGGCGGACTCCGTCTCCCGCCGGCCGGTCTTGCCGCGCAACGCGTTCACGACGTCGGCGAGCGCCGTCTCGCCGAGGCGCCGCAAAGCCTTGGGTGACAACCGGAGCGTGCCGTCGGGAGCACGTTCGAAGAGACCTTGGCGCCGGAGCTCGCGTTCCAGTTCGGAAAGCCGCCGCGCGTCCACACCGGCGTCCGGTCCGAGCTGGCGCTCGAGAGCCTCGACGTCGATGTCCTCCAGCCGCGCACCGGGATAGGACTGGCCGAGCTGCTCGGCCAGCGCGTCCAGTTCGGCGAGATCGGACATCGCCCTCGCGCCTTCGCCGAGGCCCAGCGGATCGTCGCCGCGGAACCGTTCCGACGACGTCCAGTCCTCGCCCGGCCGCAGCGCCCGCAATTGGGCGTCCAAAGTGGACAGCTGCTGCGCGAGCCGGGGGTCGCCGAACGCCTGCTGCGACAGTTCGGCCAGTTCGGCCCGCTGCTCGGGCGTCATCGAGTTGAGCATCCGCTGCGCGGCCGCGGCGCGAGCGGCGAGGACGTCGATCAGCTCCTCGACGTTCTTCGGGCTCTCCGGGAAGAACTCGCCGTGCTCGCGCATGAACTCCGCGAACCGCTCCGGCACGTCCTCCCGGCCCTGTGCGTGCGCGGCCAGGAGGTCGTTGAGGTCGGCGAGCATCCGGTTGGCCTGCTCGGCCTGTTCCGGCCCGGCGTTCCGCAGTGCCTCCTTCATCCCTTCGAAGCGGGAATCCAGCAGCTCACGGCCGAGCAGCTCGCGGATCTTCTCGTAGTTCTCCCGGCCCCGTGAAGAGCGCCAGTCGTACTCGGCGAGCTCGCGCACGGCCGCCGCCGTCCCCGGCGGCAACGCGTCCAGCTGTGCCTCACGGAAGCGGGCGTCGTCGTCCGGATCGGGGAACAGCTCGCGCCGCTCGGCCTCCAGTGCCTGGTCGAGCAGCCGCTGGACCTCCTGGAGTGTGCCGTCCAGCCGGTGCCGCCGCTGGATCTCCGACCGGCGCTGCCAGAGCCGCCTGGTCAGTTCGTCCAGGCCGGCGGTGCGCGGGGTGCCACGGCGTAGCAGCTCTTCAAGTGCCGACCGGGGCGAAGCACCCGCCATGACGTCGCGGCCGATCTCGTCGAGCGCGTCCCGCAGATCCGCCGGCGGTGCCAGCGGATCCGGGCCGTCGTCCCACGGCCCGTACGAATAGCCTTCCGGGAGGACGCTCATCGGCCGTAGACGGTCGTCGAGTCGTCCGAGTCCTTGGCGAGTTTCCTCGACAGGAACAGGGATTCCAGCGCCAGTTCGACCGCGGCCGCGATCCGCCCCGCCGGTTCGTCCGGGCCGACGCCCGCACGCGCGGCGACGTCGTGGAGCACGGGCAGCTCGGGCAGTGCGGCGAGGACGTCCTTGCCGGGAACGCGTTCCCCGGTGGCGACCAGATGCCCGGATTCGACGGCGTCCGCCAGCGGCAGCAGATCCAGTCCGGCGAACCGCGAACGGGCCGTCTCCGCGACCGCGCGACGCAGCAGGTGCACGAGGTGCTCGGTCTCGCGGCCCTCCTCCCCCGGCTCGAATTCGAGCTTGCCGCGCAGGACGCCGGGGACCGCGTCGAGGTCGACCGGACGCGCCACGGCGGGTTCCTCGCCGGTCAGCGCGGACCGGCGCAGCGCCGCGGCACCGACCGTCTCCGCCGCGGCGACGGCGAACCGGGCCGAGACACCCGAACGCTGGTCGATCACCGGCGATTCGCGCAGGTTGCGCACGAACCTGGCCAGCACCTCCAGCAGCGGCTCGCCGACCTCGGCGACCAGGTGTGCCTCCTGCCGGACGACGGCGATCTCCGACTCGACGTCGAGCGGGTAGTGCGTGCGGATCTCGGCGCCGAACCGGTCCTTGAGCGGGGTGATGATGCGGCCGCGGTTGGTGTAGTCCTCCGGGTTGGCCGTCGACACCAGCAGCACGTCCAGCGGCAGGCGTAACGTGTAGCCGCGCACCTGGATGTCGCGTTCTTCCATCACGTTCAGCAGCGCGACCTGGATGCGCTCGGCGAGGTCCGGCAGCTCGTTGATCGCCACGATGCCGCGGTGGGCGCGCGGGACGAGTCCGAAGTGGATGGTCTCGGGATCGCCGAGGCTGCGGCCCTCCGCGACCTTCACCGGGTCGACGTCGCCGATCAGGTCACCGACCGATGTGTCCGGTGTGGCCAGTTTTTCCGTGTACCGCTCGTCGCGGTGGCGCCAGGTCACCGGCAGGGCGTCGCCGAGTTCGGCGGCGCGGCGCCGCGATTCCGGGGTGATCGGGTCGAGCGGGTGCTCGGCCAGCTCGGCCCCCTCGATGACGGGCGTCCATTCGTCGAGCAGCCCCGCCAGGGTGCGCAACAGCCGGGTCTTGCCCTGGCCCCGTTCGCCGAGGAGGACGACGTCGTGCCCGGCCAGCAGCGCGCGTTCCAGTTGCGGCAGCACGGTGCGCGAGAACCCGACGATCCCCGGCCAGGCGTCTTCCCCCGCGCGGAGCTTGGCGAGCAGGTTATCGTGCAGTTCTTGTTTGATCGACCGCGGCAGGTGACCCGCCGCGCGAAGGTCCCCGGCGGTGCGGGGCAGATTTGCGGGAACATCGTTCACCCGTTCGACGCTACGTCGCGAGCGTGGCCCCTGTCGACGTGAAGCAACTCCAGCTTCGGAACGTTCACCCGCGCTCCCCCTCGACAACGCGCCCATTTCCGGGTTTCGCCGGAAGCACGACTAAAATCAGTCCGGTGTGCCGTCCTAGTGCGACCCTCGCGGTCTGGTCTTCGGCGTGGCTGAACGGAGCCGCCGCCTCCGACGACGTCCTTGACGCCCTGCAGGTCTGGGGCGAAGCCCACGACTTCGTCGCCGCCGACTCGGCGGCCGCCGAAGCGTTCGACCTGCCCCTCGCGTTCAACCGGGCGGCGACCCCGGTCCAGTTGCTGCTCGCCCTGCGCGCCCAGGGCGCCAAAAGCATGCAACTGCTGCTCCCGGTACCCGGCGACGTCCGGGGTCTGGGCGGCGGTGGGCCGTTCAGCGAGGCGGCGCTGCGCACCGGGGAGGCCGTCGTGCTGCCGGACCTCGGTTACGGAGTGGTCCCCGAGGCGATCGCCGAAGGACTCATGCGGTGGACGGTGTTCTCGGTACCCATGCTGGGTGTCCTCGAGTACCGCCCGCTGGGCGAGGCCGAGCACGGCCTGACCGACGCGATCCGCGCGAGCGCGGGGGCGCTGCAGACGCTGGACGTCGCCAGTGAGCGGCCGGGCGTGCGAGCGGAACTCTCGGCCCGGCTCCGGGCCGCCACCGACGCGCCCTGGCCCGCCGGGATGCCCAACCGGGCGCTGCGGGTGCTCCAACGTTCCCAGGAGATCGCGGCGATCCTCGCCATCGCCGAAGCCGACGATCCGGGCGGCGCGCTCTCCTCGTCGGCGGCGCTCCGGCGGGCGGAGGCACTGCGGCCGCTGACCGAAGCCGTCCGCAATGCCCGCTATGCGGCGATCAACGAGGCGGTGCGAGTGTTCGCCGAACAGGCGGACAGGCACCCGTAGGCCTTCACGGCGTCACCGCGTGCGCTTTCTGGACTTTCTCGGCATAGCGGACGGACCACAGCGAAAGTCCGCCGATGACGGCGAGCAGCAGGACCACGCTGAGCGCGTTCATCACGTCGGCCGACAAGGTGTAGACCAGCGGTACCCGGATCGCGGCCTCCAGCAACAGCGCGACTCCCCACACCGCCGACATCCGGGTGAACGCCCGGCGGAAAGCGGGCACCTCGTCGGTGAGGCGGTCGATCTCCGCGCGTTTGGCCGCGCTGGAACCGGCCCGCACGGCGACGAGCACCATGGGCGTACGGCTGAAGCAGCTGAGCAGCAGGACGATCGCGGCGGTCGCGGTGGCGAAGGATTCCTTCAGCAACAGGAATTTCGCGTCCCCGGTGACCAGCGAAAGCACCAGCCCGATCCCGAGTACACCGGCCAGCAACGCGGCGAAGCCGTCGAAGGACCGGTCCCGGACGGCGACCCACACGATCCGGGCGGCCGCCACCCCCGCCCCGGCCAGCAGCGAGATCTGTTCGCTCTGCCCGGCGAGCCGGAGCCCGTAGTAGGCGGCCAGCGGGAGCGCGACGTCCCAGAGCAGCAAGGACAGCGTGGGGTTCCTGCCGCGCGCGCTCACGAGTCCGTCTCCCGTTCGGCCAGGAACTTCAGGACGCGCGCGTTGACCTCGGCCGCCTCTTCCCCGGCGATGGCGTGGGTCGCCGACGGCCACAGTTCGACCTGTCCACGCGCCAGGAACTCACGGGCGCGGGCGGCCGCGCGCTCCGGGCGGTGGATGACGCTGCGCCCGGCGATGAGGGCCAGCACGGGCATCCGCAGGGAGCGCAACTGCTCGTCGGTGAACAACCTGGGCGACGGCAGGGCGATGCGGTAGGTCCGCATCCCCTCGTCGATCACTCGCGCGACCGGATCCGTGGCGTCGACTTCCGCGCCGCCGGAGATCCAGTCGAGGAACGACGGCCGGGCCCATCGATTGATCACGGGGATCGCGGTGAGCGTCGCGCGGACGACCAGTCCCGCGGTCAGCCCGCCGAAGGTCAGCACGGGGTCGATCACGGTGAGCGATTTCAGCCGTTCCGGCGCGCGCACCGCGAGGTTGGTCGCGAGCCAGCCACCGAACGAGTACCCGATCAGGTGCACGGATGGCAGGTCGAGTTCGGCGAGCACCGTGCATAGCCACGCGGCCTGGTCCGCGCCGTCGCGGATCGGGGCGGTCTGTTCGCTGCGGCCGGCTTCGCCGATGAGGTCCACCGCGAAGACCTCACCGTGCGCGAGCAGCGCGGCGAGGTTGGGTTCCCACATCACCGCGGTCCCCGCGCGGCCGGGCAGCAGCACGATCGGCGTCGCACCCGGCTGCCCGAACCGGTACACCCGCGCCACCCCGAACGCCGTCCGGACGTCGTGGATCCCGGCCGGTGCGGGCAAAGCCGCCATACCTCGCTCATAGACGGCCTCGTACTCGGCGCGCGCCTCCGGCGAGGCGAATCCGCCCAGCTTCATTCTCACCCCTCCTTTTTACGGTACGATCGGATTGTAAACAGTTGGTGAGAAGTTTGCAATCCGATCGGACTGCGAAAAGGAGCACGGTGCCCAAACGAGTCGATCACGAGGACCGGCGGCGGCAGATCGCCGCGGCCGTTCGCCGCATCGCGGCCGACCGGGGACTCGAAGGGGTCAGCCTGAACGAGGTCGCGGCCGAAGCCGGCATCTCGAAGGGGTCCGTCCAGCACTACTTCGCGTCGAGGGACGAGATGCTGCGCTACGCGACGACCACCCTGCGGGGCGGCATCGAGGAGCGCATCGCCGCCCCGTCGGAGCCGCGCGTCCGGGACCTGCTCGTCGCCTTGCTGCCGCTGGACGAGGGGGGCCGGGACCACGCGCTCGTCGCGAACGCCTTCGTGGTGCGCGCGCTCAAGGATCCGGAGATCGCCGGCCACTTCCGGACCGGCCACGGTCAGCTCCGCGACGCGGTGGCGGCTCTGCTCGCCGCCGGCCGCGACGATCTCCTGCCCACCGTCGACCCGGCCACCGAAGCCGACCTCCTGCTCGCGCTGGTGTCAGGCCTCGGCGACGCGGTGCTGCTCGGTTATCAGTCCGGCGACGAGGCCATCGCCCTCATCGACCTGCACCTGTCTCGGATCGCCAGCGTGAGCCGTAGGGACGGTCAGGCCCCTTAGCCGGCTGCGGTTGTTGTCAGGCTCCGGTCCGTGAAGGCCTCCTTGAGGGACTCTGGGTCCCTCAAGGAGGCCTTCACGGACTTGGGCACTTACGGGCGGGCGGGCCTCTTCGCGGGCTCGCAGCATCCGATCGCGCAAGGCGCCCCGTTGATCGTGCACCCGGCCGCCGGGAACGGCGACAGTTTCCGCGCCGGCACCCCCTCGGTGTGTTCCCGGATCAGCTCCACGACGAGTTCCGCGAAGCGCGGGTCCGTGTCCGGCGTCGCGGCACGCGCGAAGCCCATGCCGTGCTCGGCGGCCCGCTCCGCGGCCTCGTTGTCGAGGTCCCAGATCACCTCGAGGTGATCGGACACGAAACCCACCGGGCAGACGACCACCGAGGTGACGCCTTCCGCGTGCAGCGCGTCGATGTGGTCGACGATGTCCGGCTCCAGCCACGGCACCTGCGGCGGGCCGGAGCGCGACTGCCAGACGACGTCGTAGGTCTCGATCCCCGCTTCGGCCGCGACGAGGCGGGCGGCCTCGGCGATCTGGCGCGAGTAGCGCCGTCCGCCTTCCGACGGCGGACCGGACGCGGTGTCGGCGGACTCGGGCACCGAGTGGGCGCAGAACACCGTGCGCGTTCCGGGCCGGTTCCCCAGTTCCGCGTGCGCGGCCCGGACGGCGTCGGCGAAGGCGGCGATGAACAGAGGGTGGTCGAAGAACTGACGCAGCTTCACCAGTTCCGGCGCGCCGTCACCGACCGCCGCGCGGGCACGCTCGATGTCCTCGTCGTACTGACGGCAGGCGGAGTAGCCGCCGTACGCGCTCGTCGGGAAGACCAGGACGCGCCGGGCGCCCGCCTCGGTGATCTCGGCGAGGGTGTCCTCGACCATCGGCCGCCAGTTGCGGTTGCCGAAATGGACGGGCAGATCGATCCCGGCGGCCGCGAGTTGCTTCTCCACCGCGGAGATCGCCTCCCGGTTGAGCCGGTTGATCGGCGAGACCCCGCCGAAGTGCTGGTAGTGCTCCGAGACCTCGAGCAGTCGTTCCCGGGGGACCCCACGGCCCCGCGTGACGTTCTCCAGGAACGGCATCACCTCGTCGGGTCCCTCGGGACCACCGAACGAAAGCCAAAGCAGCGCGTCGTAACCCACCCTGCCATCTTGCCGCTGTGGCGCCCCGCACGCTGACCCGGCCCGTTTTGAACCGACCGATCCAAAACCTGGTACGGTCACTTCCATGGCCAGGCCGAAGGAATTCGACGAGCGCGCCGCGGTCGGGCACGCCATGGACGCGTTCTGGGTACGCGGCTACGAGGGCACGTCGACACAGGCCCTCTGCGAAGCCACCGGGTTGGGCCGCAGCAGCATCTACAACACCTTCACCAGCAAGCACGAACTGTTCATTCGCGCGCTCGATCACTACGCCGAACGCGGGATCATGGCCAGGACGGCCTTGCTGGAGGAATCCGGGACCGGCGTCGAGCGGTTCGGCGCGCTGTTCTCGTACACGATCGACGAGGAGGTCGCGCACCACGGCCGGGGCTGCCTCGTGGTCAACACGGTGGCCGAGTTCGGCGGGCGCGACCCCGAGGTCAAGGCACGGATCGAGGCCGACACCCGGCGTCATCTCGCCCTTCTTTCGGCCTGCGCCAAGGAAGGGCAACTCGACGGGACGATCGACGGCGATCGCGACCCCGGGGCGATCGCCGAGTTCGCGCACAGCACCGTCGCCGGTCTCCGGCTGATGTCCCGCCGAGGCGCCGGCCGGGCGGCCATGGAATCCG
Organism: Amycolatopsis sp. cmx-4-54; assembly: GCF_046548895.1. NCBI lineage: Bacteria > Bacillati > Actinomycetota > Actinomycetes > Pseudonocardiales > Pseudonocardiaceae > Amycolatopsis > Amycolatopsis sp. cmx-4-54. Next base: position 235,383 of record NZ_JAEBEJ010000007.1, on the reverse strand, counting down.
TCGCCGCCATCGCACTGGACGCGATAGCCGCGAAGTAATACCCCGAACAAGCCCCGTGCGCGATGCTGCCCACATTTTGGACTGATCGATACAAAACTGGAGGAACTTCCCGTGCCTTTGGCAGTCTGCGTACTCGGACTGAGCGTGTTCGCGCTCGGCACGTCCGAGTTCATGATCACCGGCCTCCTGCCGGGGATGGCGGCCGATCTGAACGTCGGCATCCCGGAGGCCGGGCTGCTCATCTCGGCCTTCGCGATCGGCATGGTCGTCGGCGCTCCCCTGCTCGCGATCGCGACCCTGCGGGTGCCCAGGCGCGCCACCCTGATGGCCCTGCTGGTCGTGTTCGGGCTCTCGCACGTCGTCGGCGCGCTGGGCTCGGGGTACGCCCTGCTCTTCGCGACCCGAGTCGTCAGCGCGGTCGCCTGCGCCGGATTCTGGGCGGTTGCGGCGGCCACCGCCGTCGCGCTGGTCCCGGTCGAGCGCCGTGGCCGCGCGCTGGCCATCCTGGTCGGCGGACTCACCGTCGCGAACATCGCCGGTGTTCCCGCCGGGACCTTCCTCGGCCAGCACGCGGGCTGGCGGGCGGCGTTCTGGGCGGTCACGGTACTGACCGTCATCGCGCTGATCGGCGTCTTCGCGCTGGTCCCGGAGACACAGAACGGCAAAGACAAGGCGGACGTCGCGACCGAACTGCGGCTCTACCGCGGCGGCCGGTTCTGGCTGGCGCTCGGCGTGATCGCGCTCGCCCAGGCGATGATCTTCGCGACCTTCAGCTATCTCGCGCCCTTGCTGACCGAAGTCGCCGGGCTGCCGGAGAGCTGGGTGCCGGGCGTCCTGTCACTGTTCGGGCTCGGCGCGCTGATCGGCATCACCGCAGGCGGCAGGCTCGCCGACGCGAGGCCCTTCGCGACCCTTTACGGCGGCCTCGCCGTCGCCCTGCTCGCCCTGGTCCTGCTCGCGATCTCCGGCCCGGCGACCCCGGTCGCGATCCTCGCCGTGTTCCTGTTCGGCGTCGCCGGATTCGGGGTCAATCCCGCCTTGAACGTCCGCGCCTTCGCCGTGGCGGGCAACGCTCCCACACTCGTCGGCGCGAGCACGACCGCCGCGTTCAACGTCGGCAACACCCTCGGCCCCTGGCTCGGCGGCGAGTCGATCGACGCCGGTCTCGGCTACCCCAGCGTCGCGTGGGTGAGCGTCGGGCTCGGGGTCGCCACCGTCGTCGCGCTGACTTTCGCCGCCGGTGTCCAGCGCACCGATGACACCCGCCTGCTCCGTGAACCCGTTGCCCATTAAGGAGAAAACATGTCCGAACGAACCCGATCCACCCTCGACGAGTTCTTCCGTCGAATGTCCACAGGGGACCGACGGAGCCACGGAACTGTTCGCCGACAGCGTCGAATGGGACATCCCTGGCGCGACCGAGCTGGTCCCGTGGATCGGCCCGCGCCGGAATCCGGCGGAGATCCGCGAGTTCCACGACCTGCTCGACAAGGGCCTCGTCAAGGACCGGTTCGACGTCGAACGCGTCCTCGTCGACGGGCCGCAAGCGGTCGCGATCGGCCGGCTCCGCTCGACGATCCGCAGTACCGGGAAGGTGATCGAGACGGCCTTCACCATCGAGTTCGAGGTGAACGACGACGGGCTGATCACCAAGTACCTGCTGCTCGAAGACTCCTGGCAGGTGGCCAACGCCGTCCTGCCCTGATGCTCGTGAAGGCCCCCTTCCCTCGGCTCAGCCGAGGGAAGGGGGCCTTCACGCGCGTCGAGACCTAGATGCCGAGGGCGTGCACTCCGCCATCGACCATGATCATCGAGCCGGTCGTGGCGGGCAGCCAGTCCGACAGCACGGCGCAGACGGACTTCGCCGTCGGGTCCGGGTCGGAACTGTCCCAGCCGAGCGGCGCGCGGTCTCCCCAGCCCTCCTCCAGCTCGGAGAAACCGGGGATCGACTTCGCCGCCATCGTCTTCATCGGACCGGCGCTGACCAAGTTGACCCGGATGCCCTTCGGGCCGAGGTCGCGCGCCAGGTACCGGTTCACCGACTCCAGCGCCGCCTTCGCCACACCCATCCAGTTGTAGACGGGCCACGCGACGCGCGCGTCGAAGTCCATGCCGACGATCGACGAACCGTGCGAGAGCAGCGGGAGCGTCGCGACGGCGAGCGCCTTGAAGGAGAACGCCGAAACGTCGACGGCCACCTTCACGTCCTCGCTCGGGGCGTCCAGGAACGGCGCGCCGAGGCAGGACTGCGGGGCGAACCCGATCGAGTGCAGCACGCCGTCGAGCCCGTCGACGTGCTCACGCACGCGGTCGGCGAGCGAGTCGAGGTGCTCCTGGTTGGTGACGTCCAGCTCCAGCACCGGCGCCTCCTCGGGGAGACGCTTGGCGATGCGCTCGACGAGCGACAGCCTGCCGAAGCCGGTGAGCACGACCTTCGCGCCCTCCTGCTGCGCGATCTTGGCCGCGTGGAACGCGAGCGAGGCGTCGGTGATGACGCCGGTGATCAGCAGGCGCTTGCCTTCGAGCAGTCCTGGCACGGGACCTCCAGTCCGGAATGATGTGGTCGATAAAGGAAAACGGGGGACGTCAGTGGCCCATGCCGAGGCCGCCGTCGACCGGCAGCACCGCGCCGTTGACGTAACCGGCCTCTTCGGAGGCGAGGTAGCGGACGGCGGCGGCGATCTCCGACGGCTCGGCGTACCGGCCGGAGGGAACCTGGGCGAGGATCTCCTTCTTGCGGTCCTCGCCGAGCTCGTCGGTCATGTCCGTGGCGACGAAGCCCGGCGCGATGACGTTCGAGGTGATGTTGCGCGAGCCCAGCTCACGCGCGAGCGAACGGGCGAGACCGACGAGACCGGCCTTGCTCGCCGCGTAGTTGACCTGACCGGCGGACCCGGTGAGCCCGACGACGGACGAGATGAAGATGTAGCGTCCCCACTTGCCGCGCAGCATGCCGCGGGAAGCGCGTTTGGCGACCCGGTACGCGCCGGTGAGGTTGGCGTCGACCACGCGGGTGAACTGCTCCTCGCTCATGCGCATGAGGAGGGTGTCGTCGGTCATGCCGGCGTTCGCGACGAGGACCTCGACCGGGCCCTGGTGCTCCTCGACGAGCTTGAAGGCGGCGTCGATCTGCTCGGCGTCGGTGACGTCGGCCTGCACCCCGAAGAGGCCTTCGGGCGCGCCGGAACCGCGGTGCGTGATCGCGACCTTGTGTCCCTGCGCCGCGAGGTCCTTCGCGATCGCCAAACCGATGCCGCGGTTGCCGCCGGTGACCAGTACCGACCGTCCCACTTCAGCTCTCCTCGCCTCGTCTTGTCGCGCTGACGGCACTGAGGTTATCGGCTCGCCAGGTTCACGCCCGAGCCGCGCCACCCCTACCTCCGGGTAACCGCGACCGTCCTAAGCGGATGTTAGGAACCGCGCCGAAACCTTGCCCGGCCGTCACGGATTGTTCACCGTGAGCCGGAACACAGGAGGTCAAAGATGACAACCCGGATCGGCGAATCCTCGCCGCCCGTGAGCGAACGTCGAGTCGTCGGCAACGTGCTGCGCGGCTCGATCGGCAACCTGGTCGAGTGGTACGACTGGTACGCCTACGCCGCTTTCACCACGTATTTCGCCAAGTCCTTCTTCCCCACCAAGGACACGACGGCGGCGTTCCTCGGCACGGCGGCGGTGTTCGCCGTCGGCTTCCTCATGCGGCCGCTCGGCGGCTGGATGCTGGGCCGGTTCGCCGACCGCTTCGGGCGGCGAAGCGCACTCGTGCTTTCCGTCACGTTGATGGCGGCGGGGTCGCTGATGATCGCGCTGACCCCGACCTACGCCACGATCGGGATCGCCGCGCCGATCCTGCTGCTGGTGGCCCGGCTCATCCAGGGGCTCTCGGTCGGCGGCGAGTATTCGACCTCCGCGACCTATCTGTCCGAAGTGGCCACTCCGGGCAAACGCGGCTTCTACTCCAGCTTTCAGTACGTGACGCTGTACGGCGGCCAGCTGCTGGCGCTCGGCCTCCAGCTGCTGCTGCAGGCCATCCTGACCGAACAGCAGCTGACCTCGTGGGGCTGGCGGATCGCCTTCGTCGTCGGTGCGCTCGCCGCGGTCGTGGTGATGGTCCTGCGCCGCGGGATGGACGAGTCGGCCAGCTTCGAGGAGACCAAGGCCTCCGGCACCGGCAAGGACGCGGGCGACAAGGGCACGCTGCGCGCGCTGATCAAGTATCCCAAGGAGATCGCGCTCGTCGTCGGCCTCACCCTCGGCGGCACGGTGTCGTTCTACACCTTCGCCACCTACAGCCAGAAGTTCATGGAGAACACCGCGGGCATCCCGCGCCGGACGGTCACGCTGATCCTGTTCTGCGCGATCCTCGTCGCCGCGATCCTGCAGCCGTTCGCGGGCAAGCTGTCCGACCGCATCGGCCGTCGTCCGCTGCTGATGTTCTTCGGGATCGCGGGCACCCTGCTGACCGTTCCGATCATGACGCTGATGGGCGGGACGAAGGAGCCGGTCCTCGCCTTCCTGCTGATGCTGGCCGGCCTGGTGATCGTCACCGGGTACACCTCGATCAACGCGATCGTGAAGGCCGAGCTGTTCCCGACGAAGATCCGCGCGATCGGCGTCGGTCTCCCCTACGCGCTCACCGTGGCGATCTTCGGCGGCACGGCCGAGCTCATCGCGCAGGCGCTCAAGGGGGCCGGCCACGAATCGGTGTTCTTCTACTACGTCGCGGGCTGTGTCCTGGTGTCGCTCATCGTGTACGGCACAATGCGGGAAACCTCGAAGACCTCGGAGCTGGACAAGAAGAAGCGGCCCGAGCCCGAGCTCGTGTCCGGCCGCGAAGGCTAGGCGGGAAGGTGTGGCCGTGCGGGTGCTGCTCGTCGAGGACGACGCCGGTGTCGCCGACGCGCTCGCCGAGGCGCTGCAGTCGCGCGGCCACACCGTCTCCCACGCGATCCGGGGCAGCGACGCGCTGCACCGGCATCGCGCGGCCGATGTGATCCTGCTGGATCTCAACCTGCCCGACATGCACGGGCTCGACGTGCTCAGGAAGGTCCGCCAGGTCTCGCCGGTGCCGGTGCTCGTGCTCACCGCGAGCGGGGACGAACGGTCCGTCGTGCGCGGGCTGCGGCTCGGCGCCGACGACTACCTGACCAAACCCATCCGCCTGGCCGAACTGCTGGCGAGGATGGACGCGGTCGTGCGCCGCGCGGCCGTCTCCGCCGCCCCGCAGGACGGCGTCGTCCGTGTCGAGGACGTCGAGATCGACCTCGGCGCGCGGCGCGTGCTGGTCGGCGGGAACGACATCGGGCTCACCGCCAAGGAGTTCGCCGTACTGGCTGTGCTCGCCGCCCGGCCGGGCACGGCGGTGAGCCGTCAGCAGCTGATGGACGAGGTCTGGGGCGACGCGTATCTCGCCGTCTCCCGCTCGCTCGACGTGCATCTGACCCAGTTGCGCGCGAAGCTCGACAGGCCGGGACTGCTGACCACGATCCGCGGTTTCGGCTACCGGCTGGGCCGGGACTGACCGGTGCGCACCCGGCTGCTGGTCGTCCTCGTCGCGCTCGCGCTGACCGTGGTCGCCGCGTTCGCGATCCCGCTGTTCGGGTCGACCGCCGCGCAGCGGACCCAGCAGCTGGTGATCGCCCGCAACGCCGACGTCGACCGGTTCGTCGTCCTGGCGCAGCAAGCCGTCGACGCCGCCGACCCGACCGCCCTGGCGGTCGACGCCGAGCGGTATTCGTCGTTATACAGCGAGGCCGTCGTGGTGGTCGACGCACGCGGGGTGCCGCTGGTGGAGACCGGCGGGATGGCGGCCGCGGAACCCGTGGTCCGCTCGCTCGTCGAGGCCGCGCTGCGCAACCAGCCGGCCAAAGGCCCCGAACAGCTGAACCCGTGGTCCGCTGATCCGGTCTACTTCGCCCGTCCGGTGGGCACGGGCACGCGGGTGGCCGGAGTGGTGGTGCTGCGCGCGTCGGTGACCACGGCGGCGGCCGACGTCGCCGCCCGCTGGGCCGCGATCGTCGCGGGCGCGGTGCTGGTCGCGGCGGTGTTCGTGCTGCTCGCGGTCCTGCTGGCCCGCTGGATGGTGCGGCCGTTGCACGAACTGGAGACCGGCGTGCAGGCGGTGACCGAAGGGCATCGCGCTCAGGTTCCCGACCGCGCCGGGCCCCGCGAGCTGCGTTCCCTCGCGACGTCGTTCAACCGGATGTCCGACGCCGTCGTCGAGGCGTCCGAACAGCAGCGGCGGCTCGTCGCGGACGCGTCGCACCAGCTGCGTAATCCCATGGCCGCCTTGCGGTTGCGCGTGGACTCGCTGGCCGCGCAGGTCGACGGGGACGGCCAGCGGGCCTACCGCGCGACCGTCGCGGAGGTCGAACGGCTGGAGTCCCTGCTCGACGGCCTGCTCGCGCTGGCGCTCGCCGAAAGCGCCGCGACCCGGCTCGCCGCGGGCGAGTCCGGCGACGAACCCTGCGACCTTCCGGCGGTCCTGGCCGAACGGGTCGACGCGTGGCGTCCTTCGGCCGAAGACGCGGGAGTCGGCCTCTCGGCGGTGGAAGGCCATGACGAGCCGGTGCCGGTGCGGTGTGAGGAAAGTGAGCTGGCCCAGGTCCTGGATGTCCTGCTGGACAACGCGGTGCACTACTCCGGACGCGGTGCGACGATCACCACCGGCTACGAAACCGGGGACACGACGGCCACGTTCTTCGTCTCCGACAACGGACCCGGACTGTCCACAAAGGACCGTGAACGCGCGACCGAACGGTTCTGGCGTGCCGGTGGTGACGGTGCGCCGCGCGGAACGGGCCTCGGGCTGGCGATCGCGAATCAGCACGTGCTCGCCAGGGGCGGGAAACTCGAACTGCGCGAAGCGAAACCGCGGGGGCTCGAAGTCCGCGTCGAACTGCCTCTCGCGACAGGGGAAAAGCCGTGACCGTCACCAGGCGCACCGCTCTTCTCGCCGGACTCGCGACGCTCGCGGGGTGTTCGACCGCGGGCTACCGGGGCCCGGAACGCGAGGTCGTCATCGCGGCGGGCGAGAGCGGCGGCTTCTATCTCGCCTTCGCCGAACTGCTGGCCCAGCGGCTGAACCTGGCGGAACCGCGGCTGCGCGCGACGGCCGTCGCCACCGAGGCCAGCGTGGAGAACCTGCGGCGGTTGCGGGACGGCCGGGCCGATCTCGGGCTCGTCCTCGGCGACGTCGCCGAGTCCGCGTTCGCCGGTGCGGAGCCGTTCTCCGTCCCGATCGCGTTCTCGGCGATCGGCCGCGTCTACGAGAACTACCACCAGCTCGTGGTCCGGGCGGACGGCGGGGTGCGCTCGGTCGCCGAGCTGACCGGGCGACCGGTGGCGATGGGCGCGAGCGGATCCGGCGTCGCGGTGTTCAGCACCCGTCTGTTCGCCCGCGCCGAAGTCCCGGTGAAGGCGAAGAACCTGCTTTTGGGTGAAGCGATCAACGCACTGGCGGCACACGAGGTCGACGCGCTGCTCTGGTCCGGCGGGATCCCGACCCCCGCGCTCACCGAACTGAACCGGGCCACTCCGATCACCCTCCTCCCGCTGGACGCCCATCTCCCCGCCCTGCGCGCGGGCTACGGCCCGGTGTACGACCAGGTCCACGTGCCGGCGCAGGCCTATCAGGGCGTCGGCGAGCTGCGGACGGTCGGTGTCGCGAACCTGCTGCTGGCGGCTCCGTCACTGCCCGACGACGTCGCGGCGGCGGTGACCCGGGTGCTGGCCGGGCACGCCGCCGATCTCGTCCCGGCGGCCGCGGTGGGAACGCAGTTCCTCGACGTCCGGACGCTGATCGGCACCGGCAAGGTCCCGCTGCATCCCGGAGCCGCCTCGGCCTACCGTGCCCTGCACGGGTGATCCGGGCTCCATCTTGAGAGGGATGCGCGTCGCACCGGGGCGCTGCCAGGGTCGGAACCAGGCGGCCATCGGGCCGCCCCGATCCGGAAGGACTCCAGCAGTGGGCGAATTCATGCGGTCGTCACGACATGGTCTACCAAGGACAGGGTCATCGAGACACCTCAGAGTGGCGCGGGGTTCGGCGCTGATCGCGGGCCTCGCGCTCGCGGGCGGACTCGCCACGGCGGCCCCCGCCGTCGCGGCCGACCAGGTCAAGCTCACCGCGCCCGCCCTCACCGGCCAGTACGAAGTCGGCACGACCGACCTGCACCTCGTCGACCCGTCCCGCCCCGACCCGTGGAAACCGGAGCGGCGCCGGGAACTCATGGTCACCGTCACCTATCCGGCGGACCGGTTCGCCGACGGACCGCGCGCGCCGTGGCTCACCCCGGGGATGAGCGCCGTCATCGACCAAGCGTTGTCCGGCGAGGACTACCTCGGCCTCCCGGTCGGCTCCATCGACTGGGCGGCGGCGAAGCGGCGAGCCGAGATCGGCGTCCCCGCGGCGCACGGCGCCCCGAAGCCGGTGGCGCTCTTCTCCCCCGGTTTCGGTGGGCCGAGGGAGACGTACACGGCGATCGTCGACGATCTGGCGAGCCGCGGCTACGTCGTCGTCTCGCTCTCGCACACCTACGAGAGCGCCGCGGTCGAGTTCCCCGGCGGGCGGCTCGAAACGGCCCTTCCGCCGGGCGAAGGACCCGAGTTCATGAAGAAGGCGCTCGACGCCCGGGTCGCCGACAGCCGGTTCGTCCTCGACCAGCTGGCGAAGATCACCCGCGGCCAGAACCCGGACGCGGAGAACCGGCCGCTCCCCCGCGGGCTCGGCTGGTCGCTCGACCTGTCCAGGGTCGGCGCCTACGGTCACTCCTACGGCGGATTCACCGCGGGCGAGACGATGGTCCACGACCGCCGTGTCGACGCGGGGATCAACCTCGACGGCGCGATGGCGACCGCGTTCGGCTACCCGCCCGGCAGCGCCTACGAACCCGGTGAGGTCACGAAACGCGGACTCGACCGGCCTTTCCTGCTGATGGGCGCCGAGGGCGTCGACGAGAACGGCAAGCCGCTGGAGCACACGCACCGGCAGCCCGGCTTCGACCGCAGCTGGGCCGACTTCTGGGCCAACCAGCGGGGCTGGAAGCGGGACCTGCTGCTGCGCGGTGGAAGCACACACATGGCGTACAGCGATCTCCAGGTCGTGGTGCCGCAGCTCGGCTCGCGAGTGGCGCCGGAGAAGCGGGAGGCGGTCATCGGCACCATCGATCCCCGCCGATCGGTGGCCGCGCAACGGGACTACATCGGCGCGTTCTTCGATCTGCACCTGAAGGGCCGTGACCGGCACCTGTTCGACGGCGAGTCGCCGCGCCACCCGAACATCGATTTCATCGACTAGCCCGGACGCGCGTGAAGGCCCCCTTCCCTCGGCTCAGCCGCGGGAAGGGGGCCTTCACGTAGGTTGGAACCGTGACAGAGCCACGGAAACCGATCGTCGAAATGCCGCTGCGCGTGCGCTACCACGAATGCGACGGGCAGGGCATCGTGTTCAACGCCCACTACCTCGCCTACGTCGACATGGCCATGTTCGAAGTGGAGAAAGCCCTCTTCGGCTCACACCAAGAAGCGCTGGCCCACGGTGTCGACGTCGTCGTCGCCGAATCCAACCTCCGCTACCGCGCGCCTTGCCGCTACGACGACGAACTGGTCGTGGCCGTGTACCTGAACCACCTCGGCACGACGTCGCTGATCATCGACTTCGAGATCACCCGCGGCGGCGACCTGTGCACCGAAGTGAAGACCCGGTACGTTTTCGTCGACCCGGCGACCCTCACTAAGGCGGCGCCGCCCGCGACGGTGCGCGAGGCGTACGCCGCCTTCCAACCCGCTCAGGCGGACTGAACGCCGGGCCGCCGGTCTTCGACGACGTAGCTGGCGCGCGTGCTGATCGGCGCGCCGGGGGTGTTGACGAACGGCACCACCCGGAAGTCGCTCCGCCAGCGCTGCCGGTTGACGTTGACCCGGACGTACCCGCGCTGGCTGTTGAAGAACTTCATGTGCGGGTTGGCCTTCAGCAGGGTCTCGCCGCCGGGCGTCATGTCGGCGCCGTTGCCGCCACTGGTGATCGACGTCCCGACGAATTCGCTCGCCACGGTGAGTGAATCGGGGTCCGCGAAGTCGCGCTTGAGGTCCCAGGCGTAGTTCTGGTGCCTGTCGCCGGTGATGACCACCAGGTTCCGCACCCCGCGGTCCTGCGCGGCGGCGAGCACGCGGTCGCGGTCGGCGACATAGCCGTCCCACGGGTCGAGGTGGACGTTCGTCGCCTCGCCCGCGTCGGTGTCGGTCTGACCCATCGGCGCCTGGTTGCCGAGGATCTGCCACCGCGCGCGGGACCGGGAGAAGCCGTCGAGCAGCCACTTCCGCTGCTCCGAACCGAGCAGGGTGCGGTTCTCGTCGAACCGCTCCGTGCAGTTGGCCGACTGGCCGTCGCCGCACGGCTGGTCGTCGCGGTACTGGCGGGTGTCGAGCATGGTGAAGTCGGCCAGCGTGCCGTAGCTCAGCCGCCGGTGAAGACGCGCGTCCGGTCCCTTCGGCAGCTGCGCGATGCGGTACGGCAGGTGCTCGTACATCGCCTGGAACGCCTCGGCCCGCCGCTGCCGGAACACCGCGCGGTCCTGGTCCGGTTCCTTGTCGATCTGCGAGGTGTCGCCGGCCCAGTTGTTCTCCACCTCGTGGTCGTCGTTGACGTGGATCCACGGGAAGGTGGCGTGCGCGGCCATCAGCGGCGCTTCGGACTTGTAGAGCGCGTACTGGAGCCGGTAGCGGGCAAGGTCGAAGGTCTCGCCCTTGAACTGCGGCCCCACCGGCGTTCCGCGGCCGACCCCGGTGACACCGCTTTCGTAGAGGTAGTCGCCGAGGTGCACGACCAGGTCGAGATCCTCCGCCGCCATGTGGTCGTAGGCGGTGAAGTGCCCGGCCTCCCAGTTCTGGCAGGACGCGAACGCGAAGTTCAGCTCGCGCGGCGACGACCACGCGACCGGTGCCGTCCGGGTACGGCCGACCGGAGAGATCTCACCGCCCGTGCGGAAGCGGTAGAAGTACTCGTGGTCCGGCGCGAGGCCGTGGACCTCCGGGTGCACGGAGTGCCCCAGTTCGGGCGTGGCGACCACGGATCCGCGGCGGATCACCGCGCGGAACCGCTCGTCGAGCGACACCTCGTACTCGACGCGGACCGGCGTCCGTGGCATACCGCCGAAGCCGTCGGCCTCGTAGGGCTTCGGCGCGAGCCTGGTCCAGAGCACGACACCGCCGGGCAACGGGTCACCCGACGCGACACCGAGGGTGAACGGGTTACCGGCACCGCTCGCGAGCGGCATCGCACCGGCGGCGTTCCAGGCACCGGTCCCCAGCAGGACCGCGGCCGCGCCGGCGGAGCCATATCCGAGGAAGCGACGCCGCGACAGGGGGTGAGGGAGCGAAGGCATGAAGCCCTCCTGTGGTGGGATGGTCACGGGCGGGCCTCATGCTCGTCCGGCTTGATGGCCGCCCGGCCGCGCTCAGGCGAAGCGCCCGTGAACGAAAGACGATCAACCCTCGTGTTCCGCATCCTGTTCTACCGCCCGGAAATCCCGCCCAACACGGGTAACGCGATCCGCTTGACCGCCAACACCGGCTGCGAGCTCCACCTGGTGGAGCCACTCGGTTTCACGCTGGAGGACAAGCAGTTGCGGCGAGCCGGGCTCGACTACCACGACCTCGCGCGCGTCCACGTGCACGCGGACCTCGACGCGGCTTGGGCGGCCTTGCTCCCCGCCCGCGTGTACGCGTTCAGCGCTTCGGCGACGCGGCTGCACACCGACGTCGCCTACGAGCCCGGGGACGTCCTGATGTTCGGGCCGGAGTCGGCGGGGCTGCCCGCCGAGATCCAGGGGTCCCCGCAGGTGACCGACCGGGTGCGGCTGCCGATGCTGCCGTCGAGCCGATCGCTGAACCTGTCCAACACCGCGGCGATCGCCGTCTACGAGGCTTGGCGGCAGAACGGCTTCGCGACCCCCTGAGTGCCCGGTCCCGGCCTGCTATGAAAGGTCCTTTCCTTGCAAAATTTGCAAGGAAAGGACCTTTCATAGCACTCTCGGGAGCCGAATCAGGCCCCGTCGGGGTCGTACCCGCCCGCCCGCGCTCGTCCGGCAGCCGACGTAGGTTCGTGGTGCGCCCATCGCCAGGACGCGCGTTGCGAAAGCCACTTTCGCAACCTTCAAGGTTGCGAAAGTGGCTTTCGCAACGCGGCCCCCGCCCACTCTCGGCCAAAAGGGCGCTACGGCAGTCGCTGCCCCAAGAAGAGCGAGGCCGCCGCCCCGATCATCAGCACCAAAGTACCGAGGATGACCCAAGGCCTGCTCGCGTCGGCGTCCTTGAGCTCGTACCCGATCTGCTCGCCGAGGTCGTCGTACACGCGTTTCAGTTCGTCCGCGCTCGCCGCCTTGTAGAAGTCGCCGCCCGAAAGCCGGGCGATCTCCTCGAGCGATTCGTCGTCGACCTTCACGTCCTGCGGTTTGCCGTCGATGTCGACCGAACCGTGCGTGGTGCCGAACGAGATCGACGAGATCGGCACCTGAGCCTGCTTCGCCGCTTGCGCCGCCGTGTAGCCGCCGCGCGGGGCGTACAAGTCGTCCGGAACGGTCTGCTTGCCGTCACTCATCAGGACGATCCGGGCGGGCGGTGGGCCTTCCGCCCCACCGACGATCGCCGAGAAGCTCTCGATCGACTGCAACGCGGCGAAAATCCCTTCACCGGTGGCCGTCGACTGCGCCAGCTTGAGATTGTCGATCGCCTTCACCACGCCGCCGCGGTCGGTGGTCGGCGCGACCAACACGGTCGCCGTCCCGGCGAAGGAGATCAGCCCGAGGTTCACGCCAGGGGTCATGTTCTGCGCGAACGACCGCGCCGACTCCTGTGCCGCCTTCAGCCGGGTCGGGGCGACGTCGGTCGCCTCCATCGACAATGAGGTGTCGATCACCAGCATCACGGTGGCCCGGTTGCGGGGCACCTTCTGTTCGGCCGTCGGCCCGGCGAGCGCGACGGTGAGCACCAGCAGCGACAGCACGATCAGGATGGCGGGAACGTGCCGCACCCATCCCTGGCTCTTCGGCGCGACCTTCTCCAGCAGTTCCAGGTTGGCGAACCGCAGGGTGCGCTTGCGCCGCGCGCGCTGGGAAAGCACGTAACCAACGGCCACCGCGGCGACCGCCAGCAGCAGCAGGAACCACCACGGCGAGGCGAATCCGGTGAGGCTCACGCGACACCACCGGACCAGCGGCGCTTGCGAGCCACCACGAACCGGACCATGTCCGCGATCCAGTCCGAATCGGTGCGCAGCACCAGATGCGCGGCACCGGCCCGGCGCAGCGCGGCCGCGACCTCCTGCCGGTGGGCATGCGCCGCGGCGCCGAATTCCTTGCGCAGCAAGGCCGAAGCGTGCACTTCGCGCTGTTTCCCTGTCTCCGGGTCGGCCAGCACGACGGTGCCCACGTCGGGCAGGTCGATGTCGCGCGGGTCGAGGACTTCGATGGCGATGAGGTCGTGGTGCCCGCCGAGCGCGCGCAACGGACGCTGCCATTCGGTGTCACCGAGGAAGTCGGAGATCACGACGGCGAGCCCGCGCCGCCGGGGCGGACGGCGCAGTTTCTCCAGCGCCGCGGCGAGGTCCCCGCGGACACCTTCCTCGGCACGCGGGGTCTCGGCGATCTTGCGGACCAGCCCCCGCGCGTGCGGGAGCCCACCGCGCGCCGGGATCCGCGTGATGCTGCCGGCCCCGTTGGAGACGAGCGCGCCGATCCGGTTGCCGCCACCGCCGGTCAGATGGGCGACCGCGGCCGTCGCGCAGACGACCAGGTCTCGCTTCTCGCACAGCGCGGTGCCGAAGTCGAGGCTCGCGGACACGTCCGCCACCAGCCACGTCTCCAGCTCGCGGTCGGCGACGGTCTCCCGGATATGCGGGCTCGTCGTCCGCGCGGTGACCGCCCAGTCCATCCTGCGGACGTCGTCACCGGGCTGGTACGGCCGCGCCTCCCCCGGTTCCGAACCCGGCCCCGGCACCAGGCCGAGGTGGTTTCCCTGCAGCAGACCGTCGAGGCGGCGGCGCACGTCGAGTTCGAGCGTGCGCAGGCCCGCCTCCATCCGCTCCCCGCGGAGTACCGGCGGAGCCCAGGAAGGACGTTCGCCCTTCTCGTTCTTCACGCTTCCCTACCTGACCGGTGCGCCGGCCGGGACCGGGCCGCCCTGCCCGGCGCCGCCCTGCGGACGGGCCGAGACCTGCGGCAACGGCACGGTCTGCAGCACCCGCGTGATGATGTGGTCGATGGGCACGCCGTCGGCGAGCGCGTCGTAGGACAGCACGAGCCGGTGACGCAGCACGTCGGGAACGACGTCGACGACGTCCTGCGGCAGCACGTAGTCCCGGCCGCGGACCAGTGCCAGCGCGCGGGCAGCGGCGATGATGCCGAGGCTGGCCCGTGGCGAGGCGCCGTAGGACACCCAGCCCGCGACGTCGGCGAGGCCGTGGTCGTTCGGAGTACGGGTGGTGAGCACGAGCCGGACGACGTAGTCGACCAGCGCGTGGTGCACGAAGACCTGCGCGGCGACGTTCTGCAGGCGGACCAGCTCGGCCGGGCTGAGCACCTCTTGCGGGGTGGGCGGGGTGACGCCCATGCGGTAGATGATCTCCCGCTCTTCCTCGGCCGTCGGGTACTCGACGACGATCTTGAAGAGGAAGCGGTCACGCTGCGCCTCGGGCAGCGGGTACACACCCTCGTTCTCGATCGGGTTCTGCGTGGCGAGCACGAGGAACGGGTCGGGCATCGGGAAGGTCTGGCCACCGATGGACACGTGCCGCTCGGCCATCACCTCGAGCATCGCCGACTGCACCTTCGCCGGCGCGCGGTTGATCTCGTCGGCGAGCACGAAGTTCGCCACCACCGGGCCGAGTTCGACGTCGAACCGCTCGGCGCCCTGGCGGTAGATCCGGGTGCCGAGGATGTCGGCGGGGACCAGGTCCGGAGTGAACTGCACCCGCGAGAACGAACCGCCGACCACTCGCGCGAAGGTCTCGACGGCCAGGGTCTTCGCGACACCGGGAACGCCTTCGAGCAGGAGGTGCCCCCTGGCGAGCAGGCCGACCAGCATCCGCTCGACCAGCCTGTCCTGGCCGACGATGATCCGCTTGACCTCGAACACGGTCCGCTCAAGCAACTGGGCGTCCCGCGCCGGCGTTCCGGGCTGCTGCTGCGCGCCGTCGGCGTAGCCGGGCTCGGTCACTGTGCCTCCTGTGTTCCCCGCTTGCGTACATGCGTCCGGATGTGACCGTAGTGGTCGGTGACACAGCCGTTCGTGACGGTAGCCAACCCGATCAGCGGTATGACGGCTGTGAAGCTCTAGGAGAGCCGGTCCAGATCCTCGGGCGTGTCGATGTCGTCGCTTTCGCCCGGCTCCTCGGGCACCTCGACGATCTCCAGCCCACCCAGTGTCCGTCGCAGCGACGCGTTCTCGACCGTCTCCGGCAAAGCGGCGCGCAGTGCCTCCGCACGCCAGGCGCCGAGCAGCCATTGCCGCTCCCCCGAAGCGTCGACCAGCACCGCACCCGATGCCCGGCCGAGTCCGGCCAGCAATCGATCCACAGTGGACTTCCGGACGCCCGCGAGATCGCCTGCCAGCACCACGACGAATTCGGTGCGCACCAACGCGAGCCCGGCGGCCAGCGCGGCCACCGGTCCCGTTCCCGGCGAGGACTCCCTGGTCCAGACGACGTCGCCGAAACCCGGCCGTTCCGGGCCGACGACGATCACCGGATCCGCGTCCGCGAGCGCGGCCAAAGCCCTGGCGAGCAACGGTTTCCCGCCGACAGGGAGCGCGGGTTTGTCCACACCGGACAGGCGACGCGCGGCGCCGCCTGCCAGCACGATCCCCGCGTACGCCATGTCTAGCCGATCAAGCGGGTCGCGTACGGCATGATGCCGCCGTAGCGCACCGGCGCGATGCGGACCCGCAGGCCCGACTGCGGCGCCTCGACCATCTGCCCGTTCCCGAGGTACATCGCGACGTGGTGGATGCCTCGCGCGCTGCCGCCCCAGAAGAGCATGTCGCCGCGCCGCATCTGCGAGAGCGGCACCTTCCGCCCGGCGTTGTACTGGTAGCCGCTGTAATGCGGGAGCGACCTCACCCCGGCGAAGGCGTAGATCATCAGGCCCGAGCAATCGAAGCCGATCTTGTTGTAGTCGCCGTAACGGTCTGCCGTGCCACCGTCGCGGATACCGCGCGTCGGTCCGGACGTGTTGCCACCGCCCCAGGCGTAGACCACGCCGAGCTGCGCCAGTGCCCGCCGGACGACGGCTTCGACGCTCGCCCCTGCGGGAGCCGACTGGACGGGCCTGCCCGTCGGAAGGCCACCTCCGCCTTGGCTGGGGCTGGGCCGCGACGCGGCGAGAGCGGCCTGACGGGCACGTTCCTCGTCCTCGCGTGCCTTCTGCGCCTTCCAGTCCTCGTAGCGCTGCCGCTGCCCCTGGAGGCCGCTGACCTTCTGCTGCGCTTCGAAGAGCTGCTTCTCTACGTTCGCCTTGTCGGCTTCGAGCCTCTCGTTCTGGTTGGCCTGGGTGTCCTGCGCGTGCTGCGCGGCGCTCTGCGCGTTGTCGGCCTCGCGCTTGGCCGCCTCCGCCGCACGCTTGCGCTCCTGCGCGATCTCCAGCTTCTTGCGCGCGGTCGCATCCTTGTTGGACTTGTCCGTCTGCGCGCGCTTCATCGTGTCGAGCGCGTTGAGCCTGCTGCCGCCGACCGCGTCGAGCATCTGGGCGCGGCCGAGCAGTTCCTTCGGGCTGTTGGCCGTCAGATACGCCGAAACCGAGCCGACCTTGCTGCCCTGCTGGAAGCTGGCGGCGGCGAACCGGTCGAGGTCGGCGCGAGCCTTGTCGATGGCGGCCTGCGCCGCGTCGGATTCGGCGCGGGCGGCCTGCGCGTCGCGATCGGCCTGCGCGGCTTCGTCCTGCGCGGTGCCGGCGTCGACCCTCGCCTTGTTGGCCTCTTCCATCTTCAGCTCGACGTCGTCGTTGAGCTGGGCGAGCTTCGACTCGGCCTGGGCCAGCTGGTTCGTGAGCCTGCCGACGTCGCCCGCCTTGGCGTTGGCCTCGGACTTGCTGGAGTTGATCTCGGAGTCGCTGGGGTTCGGCGGGGGCGGCGGTACCGCGATGGCGGTACCCGTCACCCCGAGCAACAGGGCGATTCCCAGCGCGCCGATGGTCGTGCCACGGCGGGCACCGGCCCCAGACCCCGTTTCACCACGCACGATCCACCCACCTCCTGATCTTGAACAATGAGCTCACTGTGCCACTGCCGTCACAGCATTACCAGAAGCACCACCAGGAACTTACACACCGTAGGCACCATTTCCCCTCAACGGGGGACGAACAGACGAACGTTTCGTCACTCGAACGGCCGCAGGTCGATGAGACGTTCCCTACGCGCGTGTCGGCTTGCTTCCCAAAAAGGACGGGCGTACTGTTTGAAGAGACGAACAGAGGTGTGCCATCCCGCGTCCGGACCTACGGTGGGGGTGCGCAAGACTCGCTCCCGGCCGACCCGAACGGCCTGGAGAACTCACCGAACTGACCCGCCACTGGAGTTAGAAGTGACCGCACCCGCCAGCAAGGACAGCTTCGGCGCCAAAGACACGCTGAAGGTGGGCGACGCCTCGTACGAGGTGTTCCGCCTGAACAAGGTCGAGGGCTCCCAGCGCCTTCCCTACAGCCTGAAGATCCTGCTCGAGAACCTGCTGCGGACCGAGGACGGCGCGAACATCACCGCCGACCACATCCGCGCGCTCGGCGACTGGGACGCTAAGGCCGACCCGTCGATCGAGATCCAGTTCACGCCCGCCCGCGTGATCATGCAGGACTTCACCGGCGTGCCCTGCGTCGTCGACCTCGCCACCATGCGCGAGGCCGTCACCGACCTCGGCGGCGACCCGGACAAGGTCAATCCGCTCGCCCCCGCCGAGCTGGTCATCGACCACTCGGTGATCATCGACGTCTTCGGCCGCGCCGACGCCTTCGAGCGCAACGTCGAGATCGAGTACGAGCGCAACCGCGAGCGCTACCAGTTCCTGCGCTGGGGCCAGGGCGCCTTCGACGAGTTCAAGGTCGTCCCGCCGGGCACCGGCATCGTGCACCAGGTCAACATCGAGCACCTCGCGCGCACGGTGATGGCCCGCAACGGCCAGGCGTACCCCGACTCCTGCGTCGGCACCGACTCGCACACCACCATGGTCAACGGCCTCGGCGTGCTGGGCTGGGGCGTCGGCGGCATCGAGGCCGAGGCCGCCATGCTGGGCCAGCCCGTCTCCATGCTCATCCCGCGCGTCGTGGGCTTCAAGCTCACCGGCGAGATCCCGACCGGCGTGACCGCCACCGACGTCGTGCTCACCATCACCGAGATGCTGCGCAAGCACGGTGTGGTCAGCAAGTTCGTCGAGTTCTACGGCGAGAGCGTCGGCGCGGTGCCGCTGGCCAACCGCGCCACCATCGGCAACATGAGCCCGGAGTTCGGCTCCACCGCGGCGATCTTCCCGATCGACGAGGAGACCGTCCGCTACCTCAAGCTCACCGGCCGCTCCGAGGAGCAGGTCGCGCTCGTCGAGGCCTACGCCAAGGAGCAGGGCCTCTGGCACGACCCGTCGCACGAGCCGGAGTACTCCGAGTACATCGAGCTGGACCTGTCGACGGTCGTCCCGTCGATCGCCGGCCCGAAGCGCCCGCAGGACCGCATCGAGCTCACCGACGCGAAGAACTCCTTCCGCAAGTCGATCCACGACTACGTCGGCGGCGAAGAGGTCCCGCACACCAACGTGGACGAAGCCGTCGAGGAGTCCTTCCCGGCCAGCGACCCGGCCGCCCTCTCGTTCAAGGACGAGGGCGCGGTCGACATCCAGTCGGCGGCGAACGGCCACACCGGCCGCCCGACCAATCCGGTCAAGGTGAGCACGTCGGACCGTGGCGACTTCATCCTCGACCACGGCGCCGTGGTGATCGCCTCGATCACCTCCTGCACCAACACCTCCAACCCGTCGGTCATGCTCGGCGCGGCACTGCTCGCCAGGAACGCGGTCGACAAGGGCCTCGCGGTCAAGCCGTGGGTCAAGACCTCGATGGCGCCGGGTTCGCAGGTCGTCACCGACTACTACGACAAGGCCGGCCTTTGGCCGTACTTGGAGAAGCTGGGCTACCACCTGGTCGGCTACGGCTGCACCACCTGCATCGGCAACTCCGGCCCGCTCTCGGACGAGATCTCCGCGGCGATCCAGGAGAACGACCTCACCGCGGTTTCGGTGCTCTCGGGCAACCGGAACTTCGAAGGCCGCATCAACCCCGACGTGAAGATGAACTACCTCGCGTCGCCGCCGCTGGTCATCGCCTACGCGCTCGCCGGCACGATGGACTTCGACTTCGAGAACCAGCCGCTCGGCCAGGACTCCGACGGCAACGACGTCTTCCTGAAGGACATCTGGCCGTCGGCCAAGGAGATCCAGGAGACCATCGACTACGCGATCACGCAGGAGATGTTCACCAAGGACTACGCCGACGTCTTCGACGGTGGCGAGCGGTGGAAGTCGCTGCCCACCCCCGAGGGCAAGACCTTCGACTGGGACGCCGAATCCACCTACGTCCGGAAGCCCCCGTACTTCGAGGGCATGCAGGCGAAGCCCGCCCCGGTCACCGACATCTCCGGCGCGCGCGTGCTGGCGAAGCTGGGCGACTCGGTCACCACCGACCACATCTCCCCCGCCGGCGCGATCAAGCCGGGCACCCCGGCCGCGCAGTACCTGACCGAGCACGGCGTGGAGAAGAAGGACTTCAACTCCTACGGCTCGCGTCGCGGTAACCACGAGGTCATGATCCGCGGCACCTTCGCGAACATCCGGCTGCGCAACCAGCTGCTGGACGACGTGCAGGGCGGCTACACCCGCGACTTCACCCAGGACGACGCCCCGCAGGCGTTCATCTACGACGCGGCGCAGAACTACGCGGCGCAGGACATCCCGCTGGTCGTCCTGGGCGGCAAGGAATACGGCTCCGGTTCGTCCCGTGACTGGGCGGCCAAGGGCACGCGCCTGCTGGGCGTGCGCGCGGTGATCACCGAGTCGTTCGAGCGCATCCACCGGTCGAACCTGATCGGCATGGGCGTCATCCCGCTGCAGTTCCCGGCGGGCGAGTCGGCCTCGTCGCTCGGCCTCGACGGCACCGAGACGTTCGACATCTCGGGCATCACGAAGCTGAACGACGGCGAGACCCCGCGCACGGTCCACGTCACCGCGACGAAGACCGACGGCACCAAGGTGGAGTTCGACGCGGACGTCCGCATCGACACCCCGGGTGAGGCGGACTACTACCGCAACGGCGGCATCCTGCAGTACGTCCTGCGGAAGATGACCCAGGCGTAAGCACGGCGCACGAAGGCCCCTTTCCCCGCACTTTGGGGAAAGGGGCCTTCCGCGCTTTTCGGTACCGTGCGGTATGACCACGGGGAGAGTTCAGGTCCGAAACGGCGAAGTGGCGTACGAGGTCCGGGGCGATGGCGACCCGGTGATCCTGCTGCACGGCGGGATGCTCGACTCCCGGATGTGGGACGCGGAGATGAGGGCGCTCGCACGTCACCACACCGCCATCCGGTACGACGCACGCGGGCACGGCGACTCGTCCACACCGACAGAGCGGTTCAAGCACTACGAGGATCTCCGAGAGCTGATGACCGCGCTGGGGCTTCCCCGCGCGTCGCTGGTCGGTTTGTCCGGTGGCGGCCGGATCGCGGCCGACTTCGCGCTGACCTATCCGGATCTGGTCGAGAACCTCGTGCTCGTGGCCACCGGTCTCAGCGCGATGGTGACGAAGGACCCTTTCGTCCTGGAGCAGAACAAGAACCTCGAAGAGGCGGGTGCCCGGGGTGATCTTCCCGCCGCCATCGAGTGCGTCCTGCGTATGTGGGTGGACGGGCCGCGGCGCGCGCCCGCGGACGTCGATCAGCGAGTCCGGCGACTGTGCCAGGAGATGTACACGCAGACGATCGTGCGGCACGGGCTCTCGGGCTTCACGCTGATGGACGAACTACGGGCCGTCGAACGCATCGGCGAGCTGACCCCGCGCACCTTGACCTTGGTGGGGGATCTGGATTCCTCGGATATCGCCGCCATTGCCGACCAGATCGAAAGCGAAGCACGCGACGCCCGGAAACTCGTCGTCCCCGGGGTCGCGCACATGATCAATCTGGAGGAACCCGCCGAGTTCTCCCGGATAGTGCTGGAGTTCCTGACCTGCTCGTAAGTGGTCAAGGGCTCCTTGCCTACCCTGAGAGCAGGCGAGGAGCCCTTCACCACCCCCCGATGTGGTGCCGCTGGGAGCCCGCGCACCAGACCACGGTCCCGACGTTGCGAAAGCCACTTTCGCAACCTTCAACGTTGCGAAAGTGGCTTTCGCAACTCCCGGCCGCGCTGCCGGACCCGCCGTCAAGCGGCCTCGCGGTCTTCCTGCTCCGAGCAGTCTTCCCGGTGCTCCGGACGGCGGTCGACGACGCGGCCGAGCGGGCGCAACAGCACGTTGACCCCGACGATCACCACGGTCCCGGCGAGCGCGACGACGTAAAGTCCCGCTCCCGCAAGGGATCCGACGGCCGCCGAGCACCACAGCGTGGCCGCGGTGTTGAGCCCGCGCACGTTCAGCCCGTCCCGCAGAATAACCCCGGCGCCGAGGAAACCGATACCGGAGACGATCTGGGCGGCAACGCGCGTCGGGTCGGCGTCACCGCTGGTGTTCAGCCCGCCGAAACCGTGGGCGGACAACAGGACGAAGAGGGTCGCTCCGACGGCGACGAGGGCGTTGGTGCGGAGTCCGGCCATCCGGGCGCGGTACTGACGCTCGATGCCGATGACGGCCCCGAGGCCGACGCCGGTGCCGACCCTGAGCAGCATTTCGAAGGTGTTCATGATTCCGGCTCTTTTCTGGCGTGCGTACACAAAGCCAGACAGGGAATGGAGACCGGAGAAGGTCAGCGCACCGCGCACACGGGTGAACGGCGACCACGTCCGGTCGGTCCAGAACTGTCTTCCGGCATGTGCCGCTCACCTCGCTTTCGTACTCGATCGGTGTTGATCAACCTTCGAGACTTTACCACCGGACGCCCCGAGCGCGGCGTGGATCGTGTCACGTAGCCAGCGCTGGACCGGATCGGCGTCGAGTCGCGCGTGCCAGAGCTGGCAGACCTCGATGGGCGGGAGATCCGCGGGGATCGGGAACCAGCGGATGCCGAGCGACCGGCCGTACTGCTCGGCGAGCCGTTGGGGCGCGAGCCCGATGTAGTCGCTCGACGCGACCAGGAACGCGGCGACGGCGGTAGTGGGGACGACCGCCGCGACCCGGCGTTGGAGGCCGTCCGCCTCGAGCACGTCGTCGAGCGGTCCCCTGCCCCGGCCGCGCCGTGAAGCGGAAACGTGCGGATACCGGCAAAGCTGCCTCAGCGTCGGGCGGCGCACAGCGCCCAGCGGGCCGTCCGCCCTGACGATCGCGACCACTCGTTCGTGGTACAGCAGCGTCGACCGGATATCGGGCGCGGCGATGTCGCCCGCGCCGATGTCCAGGTCCACCGAACCGTCTCGCAGGGCCTCGGTGGTTTCGCTGCCCTCGGCGACGAAACGCAGAACGACACCCGGCGCGACCGCGGCGGTCGCCTCGGCGGCGGCCGTCACCAGTGTCGCGGCGACACCGTCGTTGATGCGGATGGTGAAGGTGCGTTCGAGGTCGCCGATCGCCAGCTCGCGGTCGGCGCTGATCAGGGCCGACGCCTCGTCGAGCAGGGACCGCACCCGCGGGGCCGTCCGGAGCGCGAACGGCGTCGGCACCATCCCGCGGCCGGCGCGCACCAGGATCGGGTCGCCCATCGCCCGCCGCAACCGGCCCAGCGCCCGGCTGGCCGCGGGGATCGACAGGTGCAGCCGTTCGGCCGCCGCCGTCACGCTGCCCTCCCGCAGCAACGCGTCGAACACCCGCAAGAGGTTGAGATCCAGCTGATCGACCATTGTTGCATCGTACGCAACTCTAGGTTGCCAAAGTTGCGTGGCGCGAAGAACGCGCTGGCCCATAACGTCGTGGACATGCCACTCCGCCTTCAACTTCGCGAAGCCCCTGAAGCCGCAGCGGACCGACGCGGCCTGTTGACCGCGATGTGCGCCTGTGTCGTGCTCGTGGTCGGGATGGTCGCCGCGATCAACCTCGCCGTGCCGATGCTGGCGGCGAGCGAACTCCACCCGTCCGCGTCGGCCTTGATCTGGATCGTCGACACCTACGTCATTTTCTTCGCCTGTCTCGTGATTCCCGGCGGAGCGGCGGGCGACCGCTTCGGCCGCAAGGGCGTTCTGCTCGCCGGGCTGGCGCTGTTCGCGCTCGGCGCACTGCTGTCGGCGCTCGCGCCCGACGTGCCTTTCCTGCTGGCGGGCCGGGCGATCACGGGGATCGGGGCCGCCGCGGTGCTGCCCAACACGCTCGCCGTCCTGCTGCACGCCGTCCCCGCCGAGCGCAAGGGCGTGACCATCGCGATCTGGGCCTCGATGACCGGAATCGGCGGTGTACTGGGGAACGTCGGTGGCGGCGCGGTACTGGCAGGCGGATCGTGGCGCTGGCTGTTCGCGGCCGCCGTCCCGCTCTCTCTGGTGCTCCTCGCGCTGACCGCCCGAATCGCGCCCGTGTCCCCGAGGCACGACCGGCCGCTCAGCCCGCTCGGCGCCGTCCTGCTCGTCGGCGCGTCGGTCGCGCTGCTGCTCGGCATCGTCGAGGGCCCGGAAGCAGGCTGGGGCAGCCCGCTCGTCCTAGCCGGTTTCGCCGGCGCGGTCGTGCTTTTCGCCTTGTGGACGTTCGTGGAACTGAGGGCCGGGCACCCGCTGCTCGATCCCCGGCTGTTCCGCGTGCCCGCGCTGCGCAGTGCCTGCCTCGGCATGACCGCGATCTTCTTCGGGATGTTCGCGCTGTTCTACGTCAACGCGTCCTTTCTCCAGTACGGCAAGGGTTTCAGTGTGCTGCTGACCGGGCTCGGGATCATCCCGCTGACCGTCCCGGTCATTCTCGGGGCGCGGCACGTCGGCGGACTCGTCCGGCGCGTCGGCGTCGACGCCACTGTCGCCATCGCCTTCGTCTTCTGCGGCTGCGGCCTCCTCGGACTGTCCACAAGCGACTCTTCGACGCCGTACCCGGTCTACGCGGCCTGGCTCGTGGTGACCGGGATCGGTGTCACGCTGGCCCTTCCGACGCTGTCCGCCGCGATCTCCGGTGCGCTGCCTCCCGCACAGGCCGGTGTCGGCGCCGGGCTGCAGGCCACCACCCGGGAATTCGGCAGCGCGCTCGGCGTCGCGGTCATCGGCACCGTCCTCACCGGACGGTTCGTGGCCGCGCTGCCGCCCGACGTCCGCGCGGACCACGATCCGCACACCGTGGCGCAGGCGCTGGCGGCCGTTCCCGGCCGATCTCCCGAAGTGATCTCCGCTTTCGTCACCGGCGCGAGCACGGCGCTGCGGGTGATCGGCGTCAGCGTGCTCGTCCTCGGGGCGCTCGTCGTCCTGCAATCAAGGCTTTCCCGTAACCCCAAGTAGAAGGAGCTTTCCCATGCAGATATTCGTCACCGGGGCGACCGGCTGGATCGGCTCGGCCGTCGTGGACGAGTTGCTCGACGCCGGTCACGAGGTCACCGGCCTCGCCCGATCGGACGCCTCCGCCGCCGCGCTCGACCGGAAGGGCGCCCGGATCCGCCGTGGCGACCTGGACGATCTCGACGGCCTCCGCGCGGGCGCCGAAGAGGCCGACGCCGTCATCCATCTGGCGAACAAGCACGACTGGGGCAACCCCGCCGAATCCGACCGGGCCGAACGGGCGGCCGTCGAAACCTTCGCCGACACTTTGACCGGGACCGGCCGGGCCTTCGTTCTCGCCGCGGGTCTCTCGACCCTGGCCAAGGGACGTCCCGCCACCGAGACCGACCTCTCCCCCGCCGTCGGCCCCGATTCCCATCGAGGCGGCGCCGAGAACCTCGCCCTCGACTACGCCGAAAAGAGGATGCGGGTGATCAGTGCCCGTTTCGCGCCGTCGGTGCATGGCGTGGGCGACCAGGGATTTCTCGCCGCCATCGTCGCGGCCGCTCGCAAGCATGGCGTCTCCGCCTACGTCGGCGACGGCGCCGCGGCCTGGGCTGCCGTGCACCGCACCGACGCCGCCCGGCTCGTCCGGCTGGGGTTGGAAGGTGCGCCCACCGGCACGCTGCTCCACGCGGTCGCCGAGGAACGCGTCACTACTCGGGAGATCGCCGAAGCCGTCGGGCGGAAGCTCGGCCTTCCGGTGGTCTCCGTGACACCGGAGAACGCCTCCGAGCATTTCGGTTTCGTCGGCCGGTTCCTCGCGCTGGACATGTCCGCTTCCAGCGCGCGCACCCGAGAACTCCTCGAGTGGACCCCATACGGACCGAGCCTGGCCGAGGACATCGAAGCCGGCGCCTACGCCTGACCGAAAGGGGAACACCATGTCCGAAGTGACTGCGTTCATGCTGGTGAAGACCACGCCGGAATGGCTCGGCCTCACCGTCGAGCAGCGGGTGAAGGCCTTCAAAACCGAGATTCTCCCGGTGATCGAGAGCAAGGTGAAAGGCGTCCGGTCCCGGTTCTTCGACACGGAGTTCTACTCCGCGCGAGTGACCGACGTGTGGGTATGGGAAGCCGAGGACCACCACGCGTACCAGTTGCTCATCGAGGCGTTGCGTGAAACGCCCTTCTGGGACCGGTACTTCGAGATCGTCGACCTCCTGGTCGGGGTCGAGAACGCGTACGCGGCGAACTACGGTCTGGACGCCTACGCGAGCGTCGACGTCTGAGGCCGGCGGGTGAGCCAGGCGCACCGGCGGCCGCGACCACGCCGAAGCCGGTGCCCTGGTTACCCACCCGGATCGCCTGGACGAGCAGTCGTCCGGCCTATCCGGCCCTCCCCGTCCGGAACCCTAGGGCCGGGCGTCGGGGACCGGTCCCCGGACGCCACGAAGGCCACCGCCGAGACGGTGGCCTTCGTGGTCGTTCGCCTGGATCAGGCAGTGGTTTCGAACGGCTGGACGTTCGGCTGGAAGACCTGGCCGTTGGCCGGGACCTTCAGGTCGATCAGGTAGTCGGCCGTCACCTTGTCCACCCCGAGCGAGTCGCCAAGGATGCAGTGCCCGAAGGCGTCGACCGAGAGCAGGCGGGCGTTGCCCAGCTGGTCGGCCATCCGCTTGGAGAACAGGTACTGGGTCGCCGGGTCGTAGTAGTTCCCGACGACCAGCACCGGGGTTTCGGTCTTGGCCCGCCACGGGCCGCGGTAGACGTCCGGCTTCTTCGCCGGCCACACCGGGCAGCCCGCGATGTCCGAGAAAGCCTGGTAGCGACCGAAAGTGGGCGATTCCTTCTCCCACTTCGCGGCGATCTCGGGGACCTTCTCCTGCTTGATCGTGATCTTCTTGTCCGAGCAGTTCACGGCGAAGTAGGAGTCGTCGCCGGTGTAGGGGCTGTCCGGGTTCGCGTCCGCGCGCCCGTTCGCCCCCGACCGCAGCACCTTCAGCTCGACGGCCCGCGCCGTCTGCGTCTGCGCCGCGGGCGGGTGGAGGATGTTGTACAGCGCCTGCAGGTCGTCGGCCAGTGGCGGGAACGACGTCGGCGAGTACAGCACCCCGGCCACCGTGCTGGTGAACGCGTTGATGTCGTAGCTGCTCCCGTCCGGCAGCTTGATCGGCTGCCGGCGCAGGTAGGCGCGGATCTCGTCGAACTTCTCGCGCGGGGCGCCCTGGCTGAAGGAGCACTTCGGCCCGACCTGCGCGCACTTGCGCAGGAAGCCGTCCAGCGCGATCTCGAATCCGCGAGCACGCTCGCGGTCGTACTGCACGCCGTCGCTGGTGCGCAGCGCCGGGTCGACGTTGCCGTCGATGACGATCGCCCGGCTCTGCTTCGGGAACATGCCCGTGTACGTCGACCCGATCAAGGTGCCGTACGAGAAGCCGACGAAGGTCAGCTTCTGGTCGCCGACGGCCGCCCGCATCTTGTCGAGGTCACGCACGACGTCCTTGGTGGACATGTGGTTCAGCAGCGCGCCGGCGTTGTTCTTGCAGAACTGACCGTAGTCGCGGTACGACGCGAGCGTGCCGGAGATCTCCTGCCGCGACAACGGCACAGGTATCTGCGCGGCGAAGACGTCGTTCGCGTCCTCCTGCGTGGTGAAGCATTTGAGCGGGTTGCTGGCCCCGACGCCGCGCGGGTCGAACCCGATCAGGTCGAACCGGTCCAGCACCTGCGGCTGGAAGTAGTTGCCCGCGCCGATCGGCATCCGGAACCCGGAGCCGCCGGGACCGCCCGGGTTGAGGAACAGCGAGCCGACCTTCTTGCCGGGCGTCTTCGCCGCCCGCTTCAGCATCGCGATGTCGATGGTGCCGAGCGCCGCGTTGTCGTGGTCGATCGGCACGCGATACCGCGCGCAGCTGTAGAACTTGGCCTGGTCGGCCGGAACACCGCGGATCTGGTCCGCCGTGCAGGAACCCCAGTTCACCGGCGCCGTCGCCCCGACCTGGGCGGCGGGCGTCCCGCCATCCTGGGCGGCGACCGCCGTCCCGGACGCTCCGGTCAACGCGGCGCCGGCCACGAGTGCCCCTACCAGTGCGAAACCGCGCACCGGCCTCCTTGTGGATCTCGGCAAAACGACTCCTCCCTCGGCTGGCGACGTGATGTGCCACGTCGCTCGGCGCGCCGTCGACGTCACGGCGCGTAACACACCAAGCGAGCCTCGCACAAGCCGGTAACCCCAGTCACCGGCCGAAAGGATGGTACGAACCTATCGGGTAGTGGTCTTCAACTCGAAAATCGGTAACACACGGCGAGCGGCTTGCTCCTCCATGGAGTACCCGGGCCAGAACTCCAGCAGCAGCTTCCACATCGCTTCGTACTCGTCTCCGCGTAGTTCCCTGGCCCTGACCGGGATCTCCCTGCCCGCCAGCGCGACGACCGCGTCGCGATTCGACCGCAGGTTGTGTGTCCACGCGGGATCGTTGGGCCTCCCCCAATTGGAGCCGACGAGCACGAAGTCCTCACGGTGCGGGAAGTAGAGAAGATTGGTACTGCGAGGCAGTCCGCTCTTGCGGCCGGTCGTGGTCAGCCGCAGGGAAGGGAGCCCGGCCAGCGCGACCAGGCTCACCTTCCCCTTGCACAGCCGGTGGAGTCTCTTGTCCACCCAGATGATCCCGCCGGCGAGCCCCATCAGCCACGGTTTCGTGCCGAGCACGCGGGCGAGCGAGGTGAGAGGGTTAGTCACGGACAGATCTTGCCAGGCTCACCCCGAACCGCGATTCCGAGTCCGTCCACCATTTCTCCACCGAGAAACCGGCGGCGGCCAGTTCCGCGGCGATTCCCTCCCGCCGGAACTTCGCGGAGATCTCGGTGCGTATGTATTCGCCCTCGGCGAACTTCACCCGCAGGTCCGCTCCCGGGATGTCGACGGTCTGCGGTTCACGGGCGCGCAGGCGCATTTCGATCCATTCGTTCTCCTCGTCCCAATACGAGACGTGGTCGAAGGCGGCCGGGTCGAAGTTCGCGCCGAGACCGTTGTTGATCACGTGGAGCATGTTGCGGTTGAACTCGGCGGTGACCCCCGCCGCGTCGTCATACGCGCGTTCCAGGGTTTCCCGGTCCTTCACCAGGTCTGTCCCGAGAAGGAGCCACTCCCCCTCGTCGAGCACTTCGCGGACCGAGCGCAGGAAGGTGGCGCGGTCGGCGGGGAGGAAATTGCCGATCGTGCCGCCGAGGAAGACCACCAGCCGCGGACGGTCGCCCGGCAACAGATCGAGGTGCCGGGTGAAGTCGCCGACCACGCCCCGGACTTCGAGGGACGGGTAGTCGGCCGTGATGGCTTCCGCGGCTTCGGCGAGCGCGGTTTCGGAGACGTCGAGCGGGACGAACTCCTTCAACGTGCCGTGGCTCGTGAGCGCGTCGAGGAGAAGCCTGGTCTTTTCGCTCGATCCGGAACCGAGTTCGACGAGGGTGTGCGCGCCCGAACTCCCGGCTATCTCGCCACCGCGCGCGGCGAGCACTTCCCGTTCGCTCCGGGTCGGGTAGTACTCGGGGAGCGCGGTGATCTTTTCGAAGAGTTCGCTGCCGCGCGCGTCGTAGAACCATTTGGGCGACAACCACTTCTGGTCCGCCTCCAGGCCGGCGCGGACGTCGGTGCGCAGCTGCTCGGTGATATCCGATTCGCTGTGGTGTACGTCGAGGTCGACTTCGGTCATCGTGCCTCAGGGCTCCGATCGGCTTCGAGGGGAAGGATTTCCACGCCCGCGCCGGTGACCCGGACGGCGTGGCGGTCGGGAACGGGAGTCCAGCCTGGATCGTCGTCGCACGGTTCCGACGCGACGAGCACACCGCCTCCGGTGTCCCGGTAGGACAGGGAATGCGTCCACGCGGTACCGATGAGCGTCCGGCCGTCGGTCAGCAGGAGATTGAGCCGCGAACCCGGCCCCGCCTCCTCGACCACTCCGGTCAGCCACGTGACGGCCGCTCGCGGGTCTTCGCCCGCCTCCAGCCGCTCGCGCAGCAACGCCCACAGCAGTACCGAATCCGTGGTGGCCTCCAGCGTCAGCAGCCGGGTGATCGGCAGTTTCGCGGCGAGTTCGGCCATCGAGTCCGGCCAGCCCCGCACCAGCCCGTTGTGGCTGAAGAGGTATCCGGCGCCGGTGAACGGCGCGTTCGCCGCCTCGACCACGGGCATCCCCGTCGTCCCGTTCCGGACCGCCGCCACGAAGGCGTGCGACCGGACCGATCCGGCCAGCGACGGCAGATCCCCGTCCGTCCACAAGGGAGCGGACCGGCGCAGCCGCAGCGGTTCGGCGCCGTCGGCGTACCAGCCGAGGCCGTACCCGTCCGCGTTGACCGAACCGCCGCCCCGCATGTCGCGGGGGGCGTAGGACTGCACGAGCAGCGAATGAGGGGCGTGAAAAAGCGTCTCGGCGGGCGAACAGGGCTCGCCGAGATACGCGAGGTGACGGCACATGCCCCTCAGGCCACCTCGCTCGGCCGCGCGTCCCGGGCACAGCGGAACCCGGAGAAGATCTGCCGCCGGATGGGGTGGTCCCAGTTGCGGAACGTGCCGCGGATGGCCGCCGCGTCCGTCCCGAACGAGCCACCGCGCAGGATCCGGTAGTCCCCGCCGAAGAACACCTCCGAATACTCCGCGTAGGGGAACGCGGCGAATCCCGGATACGCTTCGAAGCCGCTGCTGGTCCACTCCCAGACGTCGCCGATCAGCTGATGCACGCCCAGCGGCGAGGCACCCGCCGGGTACGCGCCGACCTCCGCGGGCCGCAGATGCCGCTGCCCGAGGTTCGCGTGGTCGGGAGTGGGTTCCTCGTCGCCCCAAGGGAACCGGCGCGACCGGCCGGTGGCCGGGTCGAACCGGGCGGCTTTCTCCCACTCCGGTTCCGTCGGCAGGCGACGGCCGGCCCAGGCGGCGTACGCCTCGGCCTCGTGGAAGGAAACGTGGACGACGGGTTCCGCGGCGGGCACCTTCTCGTAGACGCCGAACCGCGTCCGCCACCAGCCGTCCTGCTCCCGTTTCCAGAACCGCGGCGCCTTGATGCCGTGCTCGCTCCGGTACGCCCAGCCACGCTCGCTCCACCACTTCGGGTCTTCGTAACCCCCGGAGTCGAGGAACCGCGCGTACGCCCCGCAGGTGACCGGTGCGGTGTCGATGAAGAACGCCTCCACCGCGACCTCGTGCGCCGGACGTTCGTTGTCCAGCGCCCACGGCTCGGCGGAGGTGCCCATGGTGAAGACACCGCCGGGTACGAACACCTCCGCGGGCAGCGGCCCGGACCGCGACGGCGGCGGCGCGGGCGCGTGCAGCACCGGATCGCCCTTGCGGAGCTGATGGGTGGCCAGCATCGTCTCGTCGTGCTGCTGCTCGTGCTGGGTGATCATGCCGAAGGCGAAGGCGTCCTCGGTGAGCCGCCTGCCTTGCAGCGGAACGCTTTCCAGGATGTCGAAGGATTTCTCCCTGACCTCGCGGACGTACTTGCGCGCCTCTTCCGGGCCCAGCAGCGGCAGCGCCGGACGATCCGCGCGGGCGTGCTGGAAGGCGTCGTAGATGTCGTCGATGTCGGGCCGGAGCGCCTCGCGGCCGCCCACGTCCCGCACCAGCCAGAGCTCTTCCTGGCTGCCGATGTGCGCGAGATCCCACACCAGCGGCGACATCAGTTTTGAATGCTGGCGGACCAGGTCTTCGTCGTCGACGTCCGTCAGCGCGACACTGCGCTCGCGGGCCCTGGTGAGCGCCTCGGCCGCGTGCGCCCGCAGATCTTGCGGGCTCAGCGCGCGAAGCGGGTTGGTCTCGGTGCTTTCCACGCTCATGACTGGTGGCTCCTCGAACCGCGCACGAGGGATTGCACGCCCTCGCTGATCTCCGTGATGGTCTCCGGCGGCAGCTCGGTGGTGCCGAGTTCGGCACAGCCGAGGTCCACCACCTTGCTCGCGACGGTGGCGATCGCCGGGTCGGCCAGGCCGTGCCGGGCCGCACGCTCCCAGCCACCCGTCACCGGTTCGCACAGTTCGAGCACCTTGTCCACTGTGGACGGTCGCGCGAGCAGTGCGGCCAGCAGGGCCACCGGATGCAGCCAGGTGGCGGCGGGCTGGGTGTCCAGGTACCGGATCTCCAGATACCCCTGTGGACGGACCGGGGTGAAGAAGGTCGTCAGGTGATAGGCCAGGTCTTCTTCGGTCGGCCTGCCGAGCCCGGCGCCCTCGCCCCGTCCGTCGATCCAGTCGGCGAAGGTCAGGGAATCGGGCGCGTCCCAGCGGCCGTCACGGCCGGGAAGGACCATCAACGGGGTGTCCAGGATCCTGCGTGCCCACTCCCCCGCCGGATCCTCGCCCGGTTCCGCCGACCGGGTGCGGACCCTTTCCGTCTCCATCACGGCCAGCCAGCGCGCGGACGCGTGGCCGGTGTCGCGTCCGGCGTGGACTCGGGAGTTGGCGAAAGTGGCCAGCAGCGGCGGACCGAGCGCGTGGACGGCGGCCCAGCGGTCGGCCAGGTCGCCCGCCTCGCCGGTGTCCACGCAGACCTGGAGACCCGCCGTACTGCACATCATGGTCGCGCCCCCGGCACCCATGGGGGCGAAGCGGCGTTCCATCGCGGCATACCGCGGTGTGCCCAGTTTCCGCGCGGGGGCGCGATACCTGTCTATCCCGGATTCCCCCAGGCACAGGCCTTGGGCGGCGAGAAGGTCTTCGAGGTGGGCCAGATCGGCCGAGACGACGGCGTCCAAGTGGCGCAGCGTGGTCTGTGGCCGGGCGGAGATCTCCACTTGACATCCGGGCTCGAGGCTCAGCGGCGAGCCTGCCGGAAGCGGGAGGGCGGGGCTGTCGGGGCGCAAGGTCCGCGGGGTATGCGGGCCGAGCGCGGTGGCGAGATCGTCGGGATCGAGAGGCCGGGCGGGCTCGTCGGCGTAGTGCACGGTGAATTCCAGCTCTACGCCGAGAAGTCTCGGTGGCCCGTGCTTGAAGCACACGGAAGCCACATACGCCTCGCCCTCGGCGCGGTCCGAGAGGACCTTCGCCGTCGCGTTCGACGCGCTCCCGGACTTCTCGGGGAAATCATGAACAGTGGTCATCTTTCCGCCGTCCAGTCGGTTGTCCGATAATTGAGAAACCTTGACTTCGGACGCTACACGCGGAGTCCGACAAATTCAGGGTGGTTCTTGCGGGACAGGATCCCCCGACCATCTCTTAGGACCGGACGATTCAGGGCAAAGCGGGCTCCGTGCCCAGTCCCAGCGCGGCGGCCGCGTCGCGGACCGCCCCGATCACCAGCTGCAACGCCGGTCGCCGTGACGAGGTCGTCCGATAGGCGATCGAAACCGTCCGGAGCAACGGCGTGGTCAACGCGACGACGTCGATCCCCGGTGGCCGGAGGCCGAGCCCGAGGTCTGACACGAGGGTCACCCCGAGCCCAGCCCGCACCATCGCCATCGCCGTCGATTGCTCCTCGACCTCGTGGTTGATCTTCGGCTCGAACCCGTGGCGGTGACACGCCGTGCGCATCGCGCGGCCGAAGTGACTCTTCGGGCTGGCGAGGATCCACGGATGCTCGGCCAGTTCGAGCAACGAGGCGCTCCCCGCGGGGACGGCGCCGGCGGGCACCGCGGCGTGCAGCCGCTCGACCGCGATCACCGCGCGTTCCAGACCGGCGTCCCACGGCATCGGGGCGTCGGAGTAGTCGATCACGAACGACAGATCCAGTTCGCCGTCCCGGACGGCGTCGGCGGTGTCCTCGGGGGCGAGCTCACGGGTCCGGACCTGGATCCCCGGATGTTCACCCGCGAGCGCGGCCAGCGCGTGCGGAAGCAACCCGGAAGCGACCGACGCCCACACCCCGGCCAGGAGCCGTACCGAAACGGTCTCCTGCGCCTCTTCCAAGGCCAGTGTCGCCCGCTCGACGGACCCCAGGATCTCTTCGGCGTGCTCGGTCAGCAAGAGCCCCAGCTCGGTCAGTTGTACCCGCCTGCCGAAGCGTTCGAACAGCTTCGCGCCCACGTCCCGCTCCAGCTGCGCCAGCTGCTGCGACACCGCCGAAGCGGTGTAATGCAGCGAAGCCGCGGCCGCCGTGACGGTGCCACGCCGGCTCAGCTCGCGGAGCATCCTCAGGCGGTGCAACGAAAGCTCCATGACCCCAACGTAATCGGGCGCGGTCACGGACGCCGGATGGCGCGTTACACCAGTTTCTCTGCACGACATCGTTCAGATTCGGTAAATGGACGCCCGTGCCCGGCAGGGCGCACGCTCGGAAGTGGCGCAGGAAGAACCCCGAATCCGAAGGAGGTGGCCGCATGGCCGCGAGGAACGCCGAACCGCTGATGAGGCTGATCTGGACCGACCCCGTCACCGGTGCCACCGGCTACCTCGTAGTGCACAGCCTGGTCTCCGGCATCGCGACCGGCGGGACCCGGATGCGCGCGGGCTGCACGATGTCGGAGGTCGAGGATCTGGCGAGGGGGATGGCGAACAAGACCGCGACCTTCGGCCTGCCGGTCGGCGGGGCCAAGGGCGGCATCGACTTCGACCCGAAGGACGAACGCGCTTTCGGTGTGCTGGAACGGTTCTGCGCGTTCCTGCGGCCGTGGATCGACAACCACTGGGTGACCGCCGAAGACCTCGGCGTGCCCCAGCACCTGATCGACGAGGTGTTCGCGAAGCTCGGGCTCGAGCAGTCGTACCACGCGGCGATCCGCCGTTCGGCCGACCCGGCGCACACCCTTCGCCGCGTGCAGGCCGGATTGAGCACACCGGTCCCCGGCGGCCTCCTGCTCGGTGACGTGATCGGCGGCTACGGCGTCGCGCAGGCCTGCCTCGGTGTCGCCGACGCTTGGGAATGGGCTGCCGAGAAGACCACGGTCGCCGTCCAGGGCATCGGCACCATGGGCGGCGGCGCCGCCTGGTACCTGCACGAAGCCGGGATAAAGGTGGTCGCGGTCGCCGACGCGGCCGGCACGCTGTACCGGCCCGAAGGTCTCGACATCCCGGGGCTGCTGGAGCTACGGGACGCCTATGGCGAGATCGACCGTAGCCGGCTTCCCGCCGATGTCCGGCTGCTGCCGCGCGACGAGATCGTGGCGACGGACGCCGACATCCTCGTCCCGGCGGCGATCTCCTACGCGCTGCGCGCCGGGAACCAGGGCGCGGTCAAGGCGAAGGTCGTCATCGAAGCCGCCAACGCGGCGACCACACCCGACGCCGAAGCAGCA
The DNA here is from genome assembly GCF_046548895.1 of Amycolatopsis sp. cmx-4-54. NCBI lineage: Bacteria > Bacillati > Actinomycetota > Actinomycetes > Pseudonocardiales > Pseudonocardiaceae > Amycolatopsis > Amycolatopsis sp. cmx-4-54. Next base: position 200,622 of record NZ_JAEBEJ010000007.1, on the reverse strand, counting down.
CTGGCGGCCCGTGGCATCCCGGTGATCCCGGACTTCGTCGCGAACGCGGGCGCGGCCGCCTGGGCCTGGTGGCTCCTGCTCGGCCAGGTCGGCGCCGATCCGGCCGATTCGTTCCTGCGCCTGCGGACCGAGATGCGGGCGAAGGTGGCGCTGCTGCTGAGTTCGTGGAACCTCGACCGGATCTCCCCGCGCACCACCGGCCTGCGGCTCGCCGAAACCACCCGTTCGGACGCCGCCGCTGTACCGGAAGCCGCCCCCGTCCTGGTCATCCCCTGACGTCATGCGCGTGAAGGCCCCCTTCCCTCGGCTGAGCCGAGGGAAGGGGGCCTTCACGCGCTTCGCTAGTTCTGGAGGGCGAAGCGGTCCGTCGCGCCGATGAGGACTTCGCGCATCGGCTCGTCCTGGGTGCTGTGGCCGACCTCGTCGATGAGCACCAGCTCGCTGCCGGGCCACGCGTGGGCCAGTTCCCACGGGGTGCCGATGAGGTTGCCGAGGTCGAGACTTCCTTCGGCGAGCACGGCCGGGATGTGGGCGAGCTTCCCGGCCTCCCGCAGGACCACGCCTTCGTCCAAAAAGGACCCCTGGCTCCAGTAGTGGGTGACCAGCCTGGCGAAGGCGAGCCGGAACTTCGCCGTCTCGAAACTCTTGTACGGCGGGGAAGTCGGGATGATCGCGTCCTCCCAGGCGCACCAGTCTGCCGCGGCCTTCTCGTGCACCGCCGGATCCGGGTTCATCAGCAACTTGAGGTAGGCCGCGGCCAGATCGCCGTCGCGATCCTCTTCGGGAACACCGTCGCGGAACTTGGCCCACGCCTCGGGGAAGACACCGCCGAGGCCACGGGTGAGCAGGTCGGTCTCGCTCCGGCGGCCGGTGGCCAAGCCCATCAGAACCATCTCCGAGACCCGGTCCGGATGCCGCTGGGCGTAGACCAGCGCGAGCACCGAACCCCAGGAACCGCCGAAGAGCAGCCACTTCTCGATGCCCAGATGCTCGCGAAGCCGCTCCATGTCGGCGATCAGATGGTCGGTGGTGTTGGCGGAGAGGTCGGCCTCGGGCTCGCCCGCGTGCGGTGTGCTCCGGCCGCAGCCGCGCTGGTCGAAGAGCACGACCCGGTATTTGGCCGGGTCGAAGTACCGGCGCAGGCCGGTGCCGCACCCCGTCCCCGGGCCGCCGTGCAGCGTGACGGCGGCTTTGCCGTCGGGGTTCCCGCAGACCTCCCAGTACACGAGGTGCCCGTCGCCGACGTCGAGCATCCCGTGGTCGTACGGTTCGATTTCCGGATACAGCCGTGTCACGTTCTCGTCCTCCCAGACCCGCGCGAAGTACAACAGCGCTGTCACAATAGCCGGGAGGCGTGCTTGGGCGCGCGTGCTTTTAAGTACGTGAAGGCCTCCTTCACTGCGTCTAGCGCAGTGAAGGGGGCCTTCACGTAGTTGCCTGTGCCTACCCTGCCAGGGTCCCGGCGACGTGCCGAAGCGCGTCGGCCAGCTCCGCCGGGCCGGCGGGCCCGATATGGACCACCGCGTCGTTGCCGTGGCCGGTCGTGTAGCTGAGGTACCGGCCCCAGTCCGTGTCGGCGAAGTGGAGCGGATCCTCGACGGCGACGTGCCTGCCGATTTCGTCCCGCTTGCCGACGTAGAGCTCACCACTTCCCTCGACCGGCCGCTGCACGAGGCTCACGATGTCCGCGATCACCGGCGGCAGCGAATGCGTGTCCGGGCCACGCCGGGCCGCCTCTTCGAGCTCGTACGCGCGGACCGTGCGAAGCCTGCCGCCGCCCGCCGGGACGGGCGGCAACTGTTCGATCAGCGTTTCCGGCAGCCGCCGCCGATCGATCTCCTGAAGCCCGACCCAATCACCGGACGCCACGGCCAACACCGCCTGCAATCCGAGCGACGCGGCCAGGACGCCGTAGGTCTCGCCCCCGGCGTTCACCCACCCGTAGTACTCGATGGCCGGTTTCGTGAGCACCGGAAGCCAGTCCAGGAAATCCACCGACGCTCGGCCGCTCGGGTCCAGCAGCCCGGCTTGCGCCAACGCCGCTTCCACTCGCTTGTCCGCCTCCGCGCGGGCCGTCCTGGACAGCCAGCGCGGTTCGGGTCGCAACGTGATGTGCAGGTCGCCGACGCGTTCGCGTTCGGCGAGTACCGCCAGGGCTTCGACCGGGACGTCCACCCGGCCCGTTCTCACGGTCATCCGCTACTCGCCGATGACCGGCGGACTGGTCCGCTGGTCGGTGCCGAAGATCGCGTCGGGGTCGGCCTCGATCAGGTAGTCGGGACGCTGGTGCTCGTCGTCCTCGTCACCGTCGGCACGCCTGCCGCCCGCCCCCATCGGGCCCATCGCACCGGCGCCACCGCGGCCGGCGGCGCCACCACGCCCACCGCCCAGGTCTCCGCCACCCAGGCCGCCGAGCCCGCCCATGCCGGAGCCCCTGCCCGCGCCCAGACCGCCGGAGCCGGGCCCACCGGGACCGCCCGCGCGGCCACCGGTGCCGCCCTCTCCGCCGAGAAGCCTGCCCGCCGCGCTGTTGGGCCCGGGAACGTTGCGTCCGCTGCCGCTCCCGGGCGGGTTCTGCCCGGTGCCACCGCTGGGGTTGTAGTTCTGCCCCGGCCCGTTCGGGAGGCCGATGACGTTGTCCGAGTCACCGGGTCCGCGTCCGGGAGTCCTGCCCGGGATCTCGGTCGTCGGTCCCGGCTTGCCCTTGCCGCCGCCGGTCGGGCGCGTGGTGTCGTCGTCCCCGGTGACCGGCGGCTTGCGCGTCGGCGTCGTGATGTTGCCGTCGGGCTTGTCCCGCGGGTTCACCGGACGGTCGTCGGTCGAGCCCGGCTTGGGCTGGTTCTGGTCGCCGCCCGGCTTGTTCTGGTTCTGGTTGGTGCCGTTGTCGTCCGTGCCGCTGGTGTCGGTGCCGTCATTGTCGCCATTGTCGTCACCGCCGCCGTTCTTGCCGGGCTTCACCGGGATGTACGGCGGGATCACGACCGGGGGCGTAACGCCGGGGGTCTTGACGCTGATGTTCGCGCCGTCGTTCTTCAGCACGCCGTAATCGGTCGGCAGGCTGGAGCTCGTGCTGCTGGTGACCGAGTCGTACTGGTCCATCACACGGACGTTGTTCTGGTTCGCCGCCTCGTGCTTCGCGACGCCCTCTTGATAGTTCTTGATGTCGTTGTTGACCATGAACGGGCCGGCGATCGGGATCGCGCCCTTCAGGCCGGTGGTCCAGGGGTTGGGCTTGTCCGGCTTCGGCGGCACGGGGACGACGGTCTGCCCGGAGTCGTCGAAGCTGTCGGCCTGCGTGGTGACCGAATCCCTGGTCTGGAACAGCGGATCGGCGGTCTCCTTGAAGGCCTGCTCGAGCGGGCCCGCGCCGGCGTTCGCCGCGTCCGCGGCGGACCCGGTCCAAGAGGACGCCATCCGCGACTGCAGGGATTTGATGCCCATGCCGCGCTCGACATAAGCGTCCGAGAGTTCGGCGATGCGATCGGCCGCCGAACGCAGGTTGCGGGTGTCGCCCTGGGTGAAGTTCTCGAAAATCTGCTTGCCGTCCACCCTCATGCCCCCTTGAGTGTCTTGATCATGGCCGACACGGCCTTCTGCGCGTTCCCGCAGGAATCCTGTTCGTTGTCATAGCCCCCGGCATGCGTACTGATCGCCAGGTCGTCGGCGACGCCGACCGCCAGGTCGCAGTTGCCACGCGCGCGCCGGTCCTGCAGTCCGTAGTAAACGGTCGGATAACCGTCGACTTCGGGGCCGGGCTCGAGGAACCTCAGTTGCCCCGCTTCCTTGGCCTTGTGCAGGCCGGCCAAGCCGCCCATGCCCTTTTCGCGGTTGCCGCTGCCGAGGATGATGAGCAGACTGTCCGCCTTGCCGCGAATCTGCCAGCTGCAGCCGGGATTGCTGCCTTCGCCCTTCGATTCGCCGGGCGCGGTGAACCCCAGGTCCGCGACCGTGGAGGCCGGGATCAGTTTGCACACGTCACCGACATACGCCGAGGCGTCCAACGGATCCGCCACCTTCGGGACGTTCGGGTCCTCCGGCGCGGCAGACGACTCGGACGACGGTGAGCTTCCCGGGGTCGGCGTAGCTGTACCAGGCGTCTCCCCGGTGCAGCCGGCGACCGCGACGGAAACGAGCACGAGCGCCGCCACCGCGGCGCGATTCCTCAACACGTTCGGCATCCTCAGGTCGTGCGCATGGTGTTGGCCTGATCGGTGGCCATGGTCTTCGTCCGGGCGATCTCGAGCTTCGCGATGTAGCCCTCGATGTAGGCCTTCATCGAGTCGTTCTGCTGTTGCAGGGACAACAGGGAGTCGACCCCGGAATTCACATAGCTGGCGCTCGCCTCGTCCTGCCCGGGCGGCATCAGGTCGTCGAGAATGAAACCGATCTTGTCGCCGTCCTTTACGACCTTCTCCAGCTCGTCTTCCCACAGCCCGATGACGGTCTTCAACTCCTCGGGGCTCATCTCGAACCCGCCGCCACCACCGCCGCCACCGCCGTAAACGGTCGGCTCCTTCGGCGTGGTCAGGTCACCCCAGACGGCCTTGATCGCGCTCGCGGCGTCGCCGATGATGTTCACGCCCGCACCTTCCCCTCAGCATTCACGCACCGTGACGGACAAAGCGTAGCCAAGCGGCGGACGGCGTGTCAGCCGATCCGGCCGAGTAGTCCGACGTGTCGCGAAGCCGTCCGGTTCCCCGAACGGCCGAACATCCCGCGAACTGATCACAGTACGTACGTACGGATTGCATTAACCGGGTTCCCGGTGACAGGATTCCAGGATGCCACGGGTCAGCCAGGATCACCTCGACGCACGCCGGCGCCAGATCCTCGATGGCTCCCGCGTGTGCTTCGCACGCTATGGCTACGAGGGTGCCACTGTCCGGCGGCTGGAAGAAGCCACCGGTCTTTCCCGTGGTGCGATCTTCCACCATTTCCGGGACAAGGAGTCCCTTTTCCTGGCCTTGGCCGAGGACGACGCGGTGCGCATGGCCGACGTCGTCGCCGAGCAGGGTCTCGTCCAGGTGATGCGCGAGCTGCTGACGAACCGCAGCGAGCACCCCGCCGACTGGCTCGGCACGCGGCTGGAGGTCTCCCGGCGGCTGCGCACCGATCCGGAGTTCCGCGCCCGCTGGGCCGAGCGGTCCCACCAGCTGACCGCCGCGACCCGCCGCCGTCTGCTGCGCCAGCGCGACGCCGGGATCCTGCGTGACGACGTCGACGTCGACGTCCTGACCGCGTACCTCGAGCTTGTTCTCGAAGGTCTCGTCTCGCACCTCGCGATGGGCCAGCCGGGCGACGATCTCGGCCCCGTGCTCGACCTGGTCGAGGAGAGCGTGCGGCGGCACCGGGCCCACGCGGCCGGGGGAACGCGTTAAGATTGTCCTATCGCCGCAGTACAGCGGCGGTGTCTGTTGGTTTCCGATCGAGGAGTGACTCTTTTCGTGCGCGACGCGCAGTCACCTGGTGACAGTATCGAGCCGGGTGGCACACCCGGCTGTTCCGTGGCTCTTCCCGCCGACCCCGCCGGCAGGGAATGATGGAAATCCTGCTCGCCGTTCTCGGCATTCTCCTGTTCCTCCTGCTGACCGTCGGCACCGGCCTCGCCGTCGCCGCCGAGTTCTCCCTCACCGCGCTCGAGCGCAGCACGGTCGACGCGAACGTCCGCCAGGTCGGCGACAAGCGGGCGCACACCGTGCAGAAGGCGCACCGCACGCTCTCGTTCCAGCTCTCCGGCGCGCAGGTGGCGATCACCATCACCACCCTGATCACCGGTTACCTCGCGGAACCGGTGATCGGTGACCTGCTCCATCCGCTGTTCACCGCCGTCGGGTTCTCCGAAGGCGTGGCGGACGGCGTGTCGCTCGCGGTCGCGCTGATCCTGGCCACGTCGCTCTCGATGATCCTCGGCGAGATGATGCCGAAGAACCTCGCGATCGCCCGGCCGCTGCAGACCGCGCGCGCCGTCGCGGGGTACCACTCGCGGTTCTCGTCGCTGTTCCGCTGGCTCATCACCTTGATGAACAACAGCGCCAACTTCCTGGTCCGTAAGTTCGGCGTCGAGCCGCAGGAGGAACTGCGGTCGGCCCGGTCGCCGCAGGAGCTCGGCTCGATCGTGCGGTCCAGCGCGGAAAGCGGCACGCTCGACACGTCGACGGCCGAACTGCTGGACAAGTCGCTGCGTTTCGGCGAGCGGACGGCCGACGAGCTGATGACGCCCCGTGTCCAGCTCGAATCGCTGACCGTGGACGACACCATCTCCGACCTCATCGAGATCTCGCGCCGCACCGGCTTTTCCCGCTTCCCGGTCTACACCGAGGATCTCGACGACGTGCAGGGCGCGGTGCACATCAAGCAGGCGTTCACCGTCCCGGCCGCCCGGCGCGCCACGGTACGGATCGGTTCGGTCATGCGGCCGATCCCGACGGTGCCCGAATCGCTGCCGGGCGACTCGCTGCTCAACCGGCTGCGTGATTCCCGGTTCCAGCTCGCGATCGTCGTCGACGAGTACGGCGGCACCGCGGGGCTGGTGACGCTGGAGGACGTGGTCGAGGAAATCATCGGCGACGTCCGCGACGAGCACGACGAGCGGGAAGCCCCGTCCTCTCAGCAGGTCGGCGCCGACAACTGGCTCGTCTCCGGGCAGCTTCGCGCCGACGAGGTCACCGACGAGACCGGGTTCCGGATGCCCGACGGCGACTACGAGACCATCGCCGGGCTGATCCTCGAACAGCTCGGCCGGATCCCCTCCCCCGGCGACGCCACCGAACTCGACGCCTGGCGGCTCACGGTGACCAAAATGGACCGTCTCCGCATCGCCGAGGTCGAAGTCCGCCGGGTCAGCGAGACCGCGACCTCCGCCGAGCAGGAGCCCGCCCGATGAACGACTGGTTCAACATCTTCCTCGTCGTGGTCCTGCTGCTGGCCAACGCGTTCTTCGTCGGTGCGGAGTTCGCGCTGATCTCTTCGCGGCGCGACCGGCTGGAAGCCTTGCTGGAGCAGGGAAAGACCCGCGCCCGGATCGTCATCAACGCGAGCAAGAACGTCTCGCTGATGCTCGCCGGCGCCCAGCTCGGCATCACCATCTGCTCGCTGCTGCTGGGACGGCTCGGTGAGCCCGCCGTCGCGCACCAGCTGGCCGGGTTCTTCAAGCTGTTCGGGATTCCCGAGGTCCTGCTGCACCCGATCTCGTTCGCGATCGCGCTGGCGTTCATCACCATCCTGCACGTCCTCATCGGCGAGATGGTGCCGAAGAACCTCGCGATCGCCGAGCCGGAGCGGCTGGCGCTGTGGCTGGTCCCGGTCCACGTGGCCTGGGTGAAGCTCGCCAACCCGTTCATCTGGCTGCTGAACTTCGTGGCGAACTCGCTGCTGCGGGTGTTCAAGGTGGAGCCGAAGGACGAGCTCGAAACCGCCTACACCTCCGACGAGCTCGCCGAACTGCTCAGTGAATCGCGGCGCGAGGGGCTGCTGGAGCACTCCGAGCACCAGCGGCTGAGCAAGACGCTGTCCTCGGTGGAGAAGACGGTGGCCGACGTGCTGGTCCCGACGGCTCAGCTGACCACGTTGCCCTGCTCGCCCACGTTGGGCGACGTCGAGCGCGCGGTGTCCTCGACCGGGTTCTCCCGCTTCCCGGTGTGCACCGACGACGGGACGCTGACCGGTTACATCCACGTCAAGGACATCCTCGACCTCGTGGGCGAGGACCCGACCACCGTGGTGCCGCCGGACAAGACGCGGACGCTCACCGAACTGCACGCCGACGCGCGGCTCGACGAAGCGTTGTCGGCAATGCGCAAGGAAGGCAGTCATCTGGCGCGGGCGCTGAGCCCGGCGGGGACCGCGGTCGGCGTCGTCGCGCTGGAGGACCTCGTCGAGGAATACGTGGGGACTGTGCGCGACGGTACCCACGTCATGTCATGACCGGCCCGATCGTCCTTCCCGAGTCCGCCTGGCGGGCTCGGGAAGACGAGCACGTGACGCGGATGCGGCGCTGGACGACACCACACCAGCGCCGTCGTTCGCGGGGCGAGAAACATCCGGTGCTCGACTTCCTCTTCACCTACTACTCGCACCGGCCCGGGCATCTCGAACGCTGGCAACCGGGCCCGGGGGTCGTGCTCGAAGGCGCGTCCGCCCGGCGGTTCCTGGAGCGGAAGGGCTACCTGGAGACACCGGACGGCGTCATGCTCGATCCGGCGGGCTTCACCGAGGGCCGGGCCAAGACCGCGGAATTCGTCCACGGACTGCTTTCCGCGACCGCGTCCCGCTCTCCGAGACTCAGCTGTTTCGGGTTGCACGAATGGGCAATGGTTTACCGGGAATCGGCGGATGAGGTTCGTCACTCACAACTTCCGCTCCGGCTCGGTTCGGCCGGAACCGACGACGTGGTCGAGTCGCTGGAGATCCGGTGCGGGCACTACGACGCGTTCCGGTTCTTCACCGAGCCCGCCCGGCCTCGCAACACGTTGCGGCCGGCGCGGGAGGACCAGGTCGATTTCGAGCAGCCGGGTTGCCTGCACGCCAATATGGATCTCTTCAAGTGGGCGTACAAACTCGATCCGTTCGTGCCCGCCGAGCTGGTCGGGGACTGCTTCGAGCTGGCGGCGGACATCCGGGAACTGGACATGCGGGCCAGCCCGTACGATCTGGCGGAGTTCGGATACTCGCCCGTGCGGATCGAGAGCCCGGAAGGCCGGGCCGAGTACGCCCGCGCGCAGGCCGCTTTCGCCCACCGGGCGGCGCCGCTGCGTGAGCACCTGATAGCGCATTGCCAACGGCTCCTCGCCGGGTTAAAGAAGGTGCCCACGACACGCGGAAAACAACTGTGAGTCGTCGCATTCCCCGTAACATCCTCCCCTGTTAGAGTGATAACGGTTTGATTGCATACGCAGCGCGAGCGCGCACGTTTCGAAAGGACAACGATGGGGCGACACAGCGTGGCCGAGGAGCCGGTGCCGCATCCCCTCGACCCGCCGAAGCGGCCTCAGGGTCGCGGTGAGGCGACCGGTTCACACCGGATCGTCGGGAAGAAGGCCCCGCGGCGCCGGATCGCCAAGTGGCCGATCGCCTGCCTGGTCCTCGTGGTCCTGGTCGCGATCGGCGTCTTCGGCTGGAACTGGGCCGACGGCGAGCTCAACACCCGCGCCGAAGCCCAGGCCAAGGCGTGCAGCGCCGGTGACACCCCGATGCGGATCATCGTCACCCCCAGCATCGAGAAGCCCGTGCGAGCGGCGGCCGAGCGGTGGAACAACGCCGCGACCGTGGTCCGCGACCACTGCGTGGTCATCCAGGTCGACGCGCTGTCCTCCGCTTCCGTGCTCGACGGCCTCGTCGGCCGGACCAACCTGGACTCCATCGGCGGTCTCCCCGCCGCCTGGATCCCCGAGTCCACCTACTGGGTGACGGAGCTGAACACCGCCAAACCCGAATTGGTCGGTTCGCCCGCCCAGTCGGTCGCGACGGCGCGTTCGGCCGACTACCCGCTCGTCGGGCTTGCCGGTAAGAGCATCGACGAGGTCCAGATGCGCGCCTCGCAGACGTTCCGGCAGTACCTGCAGCAGCCCGCCCAGCAGGCCGACTTCGCCGCCGCGGGTATCAAGGCCACCTGAGTCTCCGAACCACGGGAAAGGCCCCTTCGCCGCTCGGGAAGGGGCCTTTCCCGTACCTCGAGTGTCAGGCTTCCGGGGAGCGCCCTGGCGCCCTCACAGGCGTTGCGAAAGCCACTTTCGCAACGTTGAAGGTTGCAAAAGTGGCTTTCGCAACCTCTTGCCCGGGTCCGTGAAGTCCTAGACCAGGTCGAAGGTGTCCGGGTCCGGGCCGGTGCGCGTCCCGTCGTCGAACTCGGCGAGGGCCGCGAGATCGTCTTCGGCGAGTTCGAAGTCGAAGACGTCGAAGTTCTCGCGAATCCGGGACGGCGTCACGGATTTCGGGATCGCGACCGTGCCGAGCTGCAGATGCCAGCGCAGCACCAGCTGTGCCGGGCTCTTGCCGTATTTGGCCGCGAGGGCGGTCAGCGTCGGATCCGAGAGCAGCGATCCCTGCGCGAGCGGGCTCCACGCCTCGGTGACGATGCCGTGCTCCGCGTGGAACTCCCGCAGCTCCTTCTGCTGGAGCCGCGGGTGCAGCTCGACCTGGTTGACCGCGGGCACGATCCCGGTCTCGTCGAACAGCCGCCGCAGATGCGGGACGTGGAAGTTCGACACCCCGATGGCGCGCGCCCGGCCGTCCGCGTAGAGCTTTTCCAGCGCCCGCCAGGTTTCGACGTACTTCCCGCGGGTCGGCATCGGCCAGTGGATCAGGTACAGGTCGACGCGGTCGAGGCCGAGTTCCGCGAGGCTCGCGTCGAACGCACGGAGCGCCTCGTCGTAGCCGTGGCCCGGATTCGGCAGCTTCGTGGTGATGAACAGTTCGTCGCGGGGCACGTCCGATGAGCGGATCGCCTCGCCGACGCCGGCTTCGTTCCGGTACGACGCGGCGGTGTCGATGCTGCGGTACCCGGCCTCGATGGCGGTCCGGACGACCTTGGCCGTGTCGCCCGCGGGCACCTGCCAGACGCCGAAACCGAGTCGGGGGATGGCTACCTCGTTGTTCAGGACGACGGAAGGCACGGCCATGGAAGCGGAATCCTCACTGGGGTTTGTGGCAGGGCTTCTTGTCCCGCATCATTCCACCCCGCGTGCGGCGTACGCGCGAAGATATTCGGCCGTGTCCGCGTCGGCGGGGAAGAACGACTCGATCACCAGCTCGGCGACGGTGACGTCCAGCGGTGTCCCGAAGGTCGAGACCGTGCTGAAGAAGGTGAGTTCGGCGTCCTCGTGCCGCAGTTTCAACGGGACGAAGATGTCACCCGGACCGGGGACCTCCACCTCGGGGACGGGATCCGCGCACGGATAGGCGACCAGTTCCTCCAGGAGCGCGGTCAGCGCCGGGTCGGCCGTCTGGGTCACCTGCCGCCGCAGCCTGTCGAGCAGGTGAGCGCGCCACTCCCCCAGGTTCAGCACATGCGGCGCCATGCCGTCCGGATGCAGCGTCACCCGCAGGACGTTGACCGGTGGCGTCATCAAGGCGGGCGAGACCAGGCCGGTCATGATCGAGATGCTCGCGTTGGCGTCGACCAGGTTCCACCAGCGGTCGGCGACGGCGGCCGGGTACGGCTCGTGGCTGGTCATCAGCTGCCGGACCGCCTTGCGGACCGCCGCCATTTCCGGGGCACCGAGGCCGCTTTCGGCGTACGCGGGTGCGTAACCCGCGGCCAGCAGCAGCTGATTGCGTTCCCGCAAGGGCACCTCCAGATGTTCGCCGAGCCGCAGCACCATCTCGCGGCTGGGCTTGGACCGGCCGGTCTCCACGAAGCTCAGGTGCCGGGTGGAGATATCCGCCGAGATGGCGAGATCCAGCTGGCTGATCCGGCGGCGGTCACGCCATTCGCGCAGCAGTTCGCCGACGGGGCGGCCCGCGCGGCTCGCGGTCACTGTGGTCGTCACGATCACGAACCTACGGGCCCTCGCGCGGGGCCGCCATTACCTCCCGCGTAATCGACGAGACCCACCCTCGGCCGACAGAGTTGCGGCATCGGTTACCCCACAACAGAACGAGGAGACACCATGTCGGACATCCAGCGCGTCGCCGAGCAGTACATCGCCGTGTGGAACGAGACCGACGCGGACAAGCGCCGCGCGCTCGTCGCCGAAGTGTTCACCGAGGACGCCACCTACACCGATCCGCTCGGCGCGGTCACCGGTCATGACGGTGTCGACGGCTTCATCGCCGGCGCCCAGGCCCAGTTCGCGGGCCTGAAGTTCAGCCTGCCCGCGGCTCCCGACGCACACCACGACATCGCGCGTTTCCAGTGGTATCTCGGCCCGGAGGGCGCGGAAGAGCCGCTGGCGATCGGCTTCGACGTCATCACCGTCGAGGACGGGCGGATCAAGCAGGTGCTGGGCTTTCTCGACAAGATGCCCGGCTGATCCTCAGGCGAAGGCCTCCGGTGGTGGGCAGGAGCAGACGAGGTTGCGGTCCCCCGCGGCCCCGTCGATCCGCCGCACCGGAGGCCAGATCTTCGACGCGGTGAACCCGGCCGGGAAGACCGCGATCTCCCTGCTGTACGCCCGATCCCACTCTCCCGCGAGACAGCGCGCGGTGTGCGGGGCGTTGCGCAGCGGGCTTTCGGCCACCGGCCACTCCCCCGCGGCGACCTTCTCGATCTCGCCACGGATCGCGATCATCGCGTCGCAGAACCGGTCGAGTTCGCCGAGGTCCTCGCTCTCGGTGGGCTCGACCATGAGCGTCCCCGCGACCGGGAACGACATCGTCGGCGCGTGGAGGCCGTAGTCGGCCAGCCGCTTGGCGACGTCGTCGACCGTGACGCCGGTCCGTTTGGTGATCGCGCGGAGGTCGAGGATGCATTCGTGCGCCACGAGTCCCTCGTGCCCGGAGTACAGCACCGGATAATGCGCGCCGAGACGTTTGGCGACGTAGTTGGCGTTCGCGACCGCGGTCAGCGTCGCGCGCCGCAGGCCGTCCGCGCCCATCATCCGGACGTAGGCCCAGGAGATCGGCAGGATCGACGCGCTCCCCCACGGCGCGGCACTGATCGGGCCCACGCCGGTGGCCGGGCCGGCGTCCGGTTGCAGCGGGTGGTTCGGCAGGTACGGCGCCAGATGCGCGCGGACGCCGATCGGCCCGATGCCCGGACCGCCGCCACCGTGCGGGATGCAGAAGGTCTTGTGCAGGTTGAGATGGGAGACGTCGGCGCCGAACTTCCCGTACTGCGCCACTCCGATCAGCGCGTTGAGGTTCGCGCCGTCGACGTACACCTGACCGCCCGCGTCGTGCACCAGCGCGCAGACCTCGCGAACGGTGTCCTCGTAGACACCGTGCGTCGACGGATAGGTGATCATGATCGCGGCGAGGTCGTCCGCGTGCTCGTCCACAGTGGACCTGAGGTGGCCGAGGTCGATGTTGCCCTCGTCGTCGCATTTGACGACCACCACGCGCATCCCGGCCATGACCGCGCTGGCCGCGTTCGTCCCGTGCGCGCTCGACGGGATCAGGCAGACGTCGCGCGCGGTGTTCCCGCGTTCGCGATGATAGGCGCGGATCGCCAGCAGTCCGGCGAATTCGCCCTGGCTGCCGGCGTTCGGCTGCAGGGAAACCGCGTCGTACCCGGTGATCCCGGCGAGCCACCGTTCCAGGTCCTTCACGACGGTGAGCAGACCGGCCGCGTCCTCGGCGGGCGCGAACGGGTGCAGACCGGCGAACTCGGGCCAGGTGATCGGCTCCATCTCGGCCGTGGCGTTGAGCTTCATCGTGCAGGAGCCGAGCGGGATCATGCTCCGGTCGAGCGCGACGTCCTTGTCGGACAACGACCTCAGGTACCGGAGCAGCGCCGTCTCCGAGCGGTGCGCGTGGAAGACCGGATGCGTCAGGTAGTCGCTGGTACGGCGCAGATCCGGTGGGAAGCCGTCCGCGGTGTCCGCGTCGAGCGAGTCCACATCGGACACCGCGACCCCGAACGCCTTCCACACCAGGGATAGATGCTCTCGGGTCGTCGTCTCGTCGCAGGCGACGGCGACGTGGTCGGAGTCCACGAGCCGTAGGTTGACCCCGAGTTCCCGGGCGGTGGCGACGATCCCGGTCGCGCGGCCCGGGACGGCGACCATGACGGTGTCGAAGAACTCGCAGTGCACGACGTCGACACCGCTCTCGGCGAGCCCCGCCGCGAGCACGGTGGCCATCCGGTGCGCGCGGTTCGCGATGGTGCGCAGGCCTTCGGGACCGTGGTAGACCGCGTACATCGACGCGATCACCGCCAGGAGCACCTGGGCGGTGCAGATGTTGCTCGTCGCCTTCTCCCGGCGGATGTGCTGCTCGCGGGTCTGGAGCGCGAGCCGGTACGCGGGCGCGCCGTCGGCGTCCTTCGACACCCCGACCAGCCGTCCGGGCAACTGCCGTTCGAGTCCCTGCCGGACGGCGAGGTACGCCGCGTGCGGCCCGCCGAAGCCCATCGGGACCCCGAACCGCTGCGTGGAACCGATCGCGACGTCGGCGCCGAGCTCACCGGGCGACCGCAGCAGGGTCAGCGCCAGCGGATCCGCGGCCATCACCACCGCCGCGCCCAGCGCCTTGGCCTCGGCGATGGTGTGGTCCCATTCGCGGACGACGCCCGACGCGCCCGGATACGACAGCAGCACTCCGAAGAAGTCGCCGCCGAGCCCGAGCCCGGTGATGCCCTGGGACAGATCCGCGGTCACCAGCTCGATACCGAGCGGTTCGGCGCGGGTGCGCAGGACCTCGATCGTCTGCGGAAGGGTGTCCTCGTCGACCACGAACCGGTTCGACTTCGCCTTGCCCGCCCGGCGGACCAGCGTCATCGCCTCCGCCGCGGCGGTCGCCTCGTCCAACATCGAGGCGTTGGCGATCGGCAGGCCGGTCAGATCGGAGACCATGGTCTGGAAGTTCAGCAGCGCTTCGAGCCGGCCCTGCGAGATCTCCGGCTGATACGGCGTGTACGCGGTGTACCAGGCCGGGCTCTCCAGCACGTTCCGGCGGATCACCGGCGGGGTCACGGTGTCGTGGTAACCGAGGCCGATCATCTGGACCATCGGCCGGTTGCGCGCGGCCAGCGCGCGGAGTTCGGCGAGTGCGCCGGTCTCGGTGGCGGGCGGGGGCAGATCCGGCGGTGACGCGGACTCCCGCAGCGACGCCGGGACGGCCCGCTCGGCGAGTTCGTCCAGGGAGGCGACGCCGACGACGTCGAGGATACGCGCGAGTTCTTCGGGGCCGGGGCCGATGTGCCGGTCCGCGAACGGGGTTCCGGATTCCAGAGCGGCCAGTGAAACGGGCTCCATCGGGGACCTCCCAAGACGCGGGGGTGGGGCCGGGACGATTGTCCTGGCCCTCCCCACTCTGTCCGTACCCCCGAGGGGGCGCCTGAGAGTTTCGCCCGAGTGTTGAGCCGGGCTTGCACCGTCGGCGGGGCCGCCAGGCTGTGACCTGGCGAACCACTTTCCAGAGGCGTCTCTTCCGCGCGGTCCAGGGTGCCTGAGAGGTTCCGGGGAGGACTTGCTCCTTCGGCGCCGAGCTCAACGGTTATCGGCTCGGTCTCTCCCGCGCGGATTCGTCGACCGCGGAAGTGAGCCTACCCTGTCGCCCGCGCGGCCTCATGATCAGCCGGTGCGACGGGCGTTACGGCGCTGCGTGAGCTCGTCCGGCGTGACCGTTTCGATCACGCCGCCGTCGGCCCGCTCGGCCGGGAACTCGTGGATGGTGCCACTGATCTCCTGCATCGCTCCGCTGACCGCGATCCCGAAGACACCCTGGCCGCCCTGGAGTAAATCGACGATCTCCTCGGGTGAGGTGCACTCGTAGACGGTGGTGCCGTCGGAGAACAGGGTCACCTTGGCGAGGTCACGGACGCCGCGTAGGCGCAGGTGGTCGACGGCGACGCGGATGTTCTGCAGGGAAACACCGGTGTCCAGCAGCCGCTTGACGACCTTCAGGACGAGGATGTCCTTGAACGAGTAGAGCCGCTGCGAACCGGAGCCGTGCGCCGTGCGGATACTCGGCGCGACCAGCTTCGTGCGGGCCCAGTAGTCGAGCTGCCGGTAGGTGATCCCGGCGATCTGGCAGGCGGCGGGACCGCGGTAACCGACGAGTTCGTCCGGGAGGGAAGAGTCGGGGAACAGCTCGCCCTGCTCGCCGTCAGCGACCGGAACGAGCGGCTCTTGAGGGCTACCAGCCTCGACCACGCCATGCCTCCCCTCGCCCGACCTGGCGGCCGGCGAACAAAGCCGCGCGAACCCACGTGAGTCCGCACCGGAGTTCCTCGTCAAGACGAATGCCCCAGACATCCGAATCACACCTTGGCGATTCACCTTCATTGACGGTAAGCGCGTCCGGCAAAGCGGTCAACGCGACGCGCGGTCCACCTCAAGCTCTTCTTGAGGCTTGTCGAGCTCAGTCCCCCGATCGGCGGCACGGTTGCGGGTTTTACTCAACCGTGTTATTTTTTACTCATGCAAGTAACTCCCTCTACCCAGACCGCCATGCAAGAGGTCCAGGCGGAGCTGGGACTGTCGGTCACCGAGGCGGCCCGGCGGGCCCAGATCATCGGAGCCACGATCGCGACGATCTCCGACCTCGGCTACCACAAGACGTCGTTCGCGAAGATCAAGGAGCGGGCCGGCCTGTCCAGCACCCGGATCATCTCGTACCACTTCACCAACAAGGCGGGCCTGATGCAGGCCGTGGTCACCACCGCGACCGGCATGAAGGACAAGTTCCTCGAGGAGCGGATCCAGGGCACGACCGACCGGGCCGGGCTGCTGCGCGGCTACATCGAATCGGAGATCGCGTTCCTCGGTTCGTACCCGGAACTGGTGCGGGTCATGGTCGAGATGGGTTCGAGCGGCTCGGACGCCGAAGGCTGGTTCATGTCGGCGCCGCTGGTCGAGGAGTTCCGGACCGGCCGGCTCGAACGCCAGCTGCGACAGGGACAGCAGGAAGGCGCTTTCGGCGACTTCGCGGCCGACGTGATGGCGCTGTCGATCGCGCAGGCCATCGACGGTGTCGCGGCGAAGTTCGCGGGGGATCCGAAGCTGGACCTGGAGCGGTACGGGCGGGAACTGGCGGACCTGTTCGTCAAGGCGACCGCGGCCTGAGTCGTGAGTGGTCGTTCGCACGGGTGGCGGTTTCTCCCGGGTGCGCGTTCCGTGAAGGCCTCCTTGAGGGACTCTGGGTCCCTCAAGGAGGCCTTCACGGACTCGGCCATCGGCACGTGCGCCCCACCAGCGCCAGCGGGTGCGCGTGAACGACGCGATACACAGGCAGGGGGAGGGCGCTACTCACGACCCGCCCCACGCACCAGGAGTCACAGCGGCCGTGCGCGCCCGTCGCCAAGGACAATCGCCTTCGCGCCATGGCCGAAGTACATGAAGGCCCCCTTCCTTGCGCTAGACGCAAGGAAGGGGGCCTTCATGTACTTCAAGCGCGGCCGTCGCGGACGCATTCAGAGGACTAAACGCACGTACGGCGAAGTCTCAAGATCAGGTGTCCGCGCCGCGGAAGTCCTCCGGCGAGACCGAGTCGAGGAACTCGCGGAACTTCTCGACCTCGTCCTCCTGCTCGTCGGGGATGATGAGACCCGCTTCCTCCAGCACCGCGTCCACGGCGTGGATGGGCACCCCCACGCGCAGCGCCAGCGCCACCGAATCGCTCGGTCGCGCCGAAACCCGGATGTCCCCGTCGAAGACCAGCTCCGCGAAGAACGTGCCTTCCTTCAGATCGGTGATGACGACCTGCTCCAGCTCGCGGCCCAACGCTCCGATGACCTCCTTGAGCAGGTCATGGGTGAGCGGACGGGCCGGGCGGACTCCCTGCTGCTCCAAGGCGATGGCGGTGGCCTCGACCGAGCCGATCCAGATCGGCAGGTAACGCTCGCCTTCGGTTTCCCGCAGCAACAAGATCGGCTGATTCGCGGGTAGCTCCACCCGCACGCCGACGACGCGCATCTCGCTCATCGGGCTTCGCCTCCCTCTCGTGCGCACGGGCTGCAACGCTTGTCTCGACGACCAAGCGACGGCAGTCCCGACGCTACCCGTCTTCCGAGCGCTGTGCTCGCTGTCTCCGACATTCTCGGTTCGCCCGTGGCAAACCCGACTCTCACGGTACGGCATAGGGTGCCGAACATTCAGGCATTGACAAGTGGCCGCACAACGGCTCCCGGTCGCCCGAAGCCGGTCAACCGCCCGTGACAGCCCGTATTCCCGCCTTCACCAAGAGCGTGTGCAACGCCACGGTCAAGGCGGCCAGCTCCCGGACGACCTCGTCGCCCCTCGCCTGGGCGTCCTCGTCACGATGCCGATACACCGGGGTCACGATCTGCTCCAGCAGGCCGACCTCGCGATCCGCCGCGGCCCGGAAGGCACGCAGATGTCTCGGCTCGATACCGAATTCGGTCATCGCTTTCACGGTCTTCGCCACGAGGACCGCGTCCGAGTCGAAGAACCCCGCCGCTCCCGGGCGGACGAGACCGTATTGCCGCAGCTCAGCCAGGGTGGCGGCGTCGATTCCGGCCTGGCGGAGCAGATCTTCCTCGGTCAGCCTGATCTCACGATCGGTCTCGAAGTCCCCCGGGGACGGCAGTCCGCCGTTCTCTCCGGGGGCGTCGAGTGACACGAGTTTCCGCGGCAGCCGTGGCATCGCCGCGGTGTGCTCGGCGGGCGCGGCGCCCTGATCGGCCGCGTCCAGCTGTTCCTTGATGACCTTCAGCGGAAGGTAGTGATCCCGCTGGGCGGACAGGACGAATCGCAACCGCTCCACGTCCGCCGGAGCGAACTGCCGGTACCCCGACGGGGTCCGGCCCGGCTGGACCAGACCCTCCGCCTCGAGGAACCGGATCTTGGAGATGGTGACATCGGGGAAGTCGCCGCGCAGCTGTGCCAGCACGGCCCCGATGCTCAACCCATCGCGCTGCGACGCATCCCGATCAGGCCGCCCGGCCGCCGTCACCGTGCCCCCTGGCCCCCGTGACCCGGGCCGGTCAGGAAGACCAGGCGGAACTTGCCGATCTGCACCTCGTCGCCACCGGCGAGGACGGCCTGGTCGACCGGCTCGCGGTTGACGTAGGTGCCGTTGAGGCTGCCGACGTCGATGACGACGAACTCGCCGCCCTCACGGCGGAACTCGGCGTGCCGCCGGGAGACCGTGACGTCGTCGAGGAAGATGTCGCTGTCCGGGTGCCGTCCCGCGCTGGTGGTGTCGCGGTCCAGCAGGAAGCGCGAACCCGCGTTCGGGCCCCGCTTGACGACCAGCAGGGCGGAACCCGCGGGCAGCGCGTCCACACCCTGGACGGGGGCCTCGGCAGCCGGAGGAGCCTCAGTGCCTTCGACGTCGGCCAGGAAGTCGGCCCGGAAGACAGAAGTCCGCTCCGGAGACTGCTCCGGGGGAACGCCGGGCCCGTCGTTCGTGCTCACCTGAGCTCTCCTAACGCATGTGTGTTGCCACTACTCAAGAACGTGTGGAGGTCAAACGTACCGTGCCTGATCGAATCTCCGGCCCGCGGCTCCCCCTACTCTTCCCGAAGAGCCGCGGCCTGCGGCTATTCCTTGATCAGGGCCTGGTACGCCTCGGCCTCCAGCAGGGATTCCACCGAGCTCGCGTCGTCGAGCCGGAGTTCGATCAGCCAGCCCTCGCCGTAGGGGTCGCTGTTGATCAGCTCGGGAGACTCGGTCACCGCGTCGTTGACCGCGACCACCTCGCCGTCGAGCGGGGCGAACAGCTCCGAAACGCTCTTGGTCGACTCGACCTCGCCGAACGCGTCGCCGGCGCCGACCTGCTTGCCGACCTCGGGAAGCTCGACGAACACCACGTCACCGAGCTGGTCCTGGGCGTACTCCGTGATGCCCACGCGCACGAGCCCGCCGTCGCGCACGGAAACCCACTCGTGCTCCTCGGTGTACCGCAGTTCTTCTGGAGTGGACAACGCCGCTCCCCTTTCTCAGCCCTCACTCGAAACCGACGCGCGCAGTTTCGCATCCCGCCGGGTCACGCGCCCGCCGCCTCCCGCAACTCGCCGGGTTCGGCCGTTCGCAGCGCCCGCACCGTCTGGACGACGTACAACACGCCCGAATAGACGTACAGGACCGCGCCCCACGCCGTGAAGGCGTATCCGATCGGCCGGGCGATCGCGGCGATGTCGGATCCGCCCTGGGTGAGCAGCAGGAGCGGGAAGGCGTACATCAGCACGAAGGTGGCACCCTTGCCGATGTAGGTGACCTCCGGCGGGGCGAATCCGCGATGCCGCAGCAGCAGCACGCAGACGCCGAGGACGGCCTCGCGGACGACCAGCGGTACCACCAGCCACCACGGGATGATGTCGCGGATCAGGAACGCGATGAGGGTCGCGAGGATGTAGAGCCGGTCGGCGGCGGGGTCGAGCAGCTGGCCGAGCCGGGACATCTGGTTGAGCCAGCGGGCGAGTTTGCCGTCGAGCCAGTCGGTGAGTGCGCTGAACACGAGCAGCGCGAGCGCCCAGCCGTCCTCCTTCGGGCCGAGGAGCAGCCACAGGAAGACCGGCACCCCGGCGAGCCGGAGGATCGAAAGCATGTTGGGAACGTTCAGGGCCTGCCGCAGCAAGGAGGGTTCTTCGCTGGTCACGCTCGGTTCGGGGGGCGTACTCACCCGCTCAGCCTATCCAGCGGCGGCAGATCCTCCCCCGTCAGCTGGCCCGGGTGTGGGTCCAGCCGCGGCGTTGCAGGTCCGCGCTGGTCAGCGCCACGGGCCTGCCCCGGTGGTCGGTGCCCATCCAGCGGTTGTGGCCGGCGGAGGTCTCGAGGACGTACGGGCGGCCGCCACACCAGACGACGGTGCACGGTGCCGTCGGTGGCAGCTCCGTGCTCGCCGGTGCGGTGGCCTCGGGTGACGCGGGGTCGGTCTGTTCGTCGGTCTTCATCACTCTCACGGTTTCGTGACGGGGACTGGGACACGCCGGAGCGCTACCTTTGTTTTCGGCAGAACGGGGCCCCGCGTTAACGGATCCGGCGTGGATTCGTCCGATCGGTTCGCGACGACAGGAGGGTGTTGTCGCGCTGTGAACGGCATGTTAATCGTCCACAATGGACAGTGATCGGGCGGTCCTCGCGTATCGCGGTGGCGGGGGCGCGATAGCCTCCCGCGAATCGAACGTGGCTCAATGCCACGGCATCGGGCCCGGCCGGGTCAGAATGGGCCGGCCACGACCGGCCGACGAAAGGATCGCCTTGCCCGTCTCGACGACCACGGGAACGTGGCGGCGCCTGTTCGCGGCCTGTGCCGTTACCGGGACGCTCGCCGCCTGTTCGGGCGAAGATCCGCCACCGCCTGTCACCTCGATGTCGGTCTCGCCGCCCACACACCTCACCGCGGTGTCCAGCGTGCCGGTGCCGCCGATCCCGTCGCAAACCGCGCCGAGCCCGTCCGCCGCCCCGTCTCCCGCTTCCTCGCTGAGATCCGCTGAACCGGTACAGGGTTCGTGCGGCACGGTCACCGCGGCCAGCGGGCTGACCCTGCAGGTGCTCAACGGCCCCGGGGTCTCCTGCGCGGACGCGACCGGGATCGTCGGTTCGTTCCACAAGAGGATCGCCGGACGGCAGTCCGCGGGCTCGGACGAACCGGTCAGCGAGACCGTGGACGGCTGGCTGTGCGTCTCCGGCGCTCCCGCCGCACAGGGCGGAACCAGTTGCAGCAAGGGCGAACAGAACGTGTTCGCCGCCGTAGTCCCCGTCGAATGAACCATCCTCGAGAAGAAGGGCCCATGAAAAGCCTCGCCGTGCTCCCCGCCGCGTTCGCCGTCGTCCTGCTGAGCGGTTGCGGCGCCGATCCCGCTCCCGCGGCCGCGCCCGCGCCGTCCTCTCCCGCCGCGACCTCGGCGCCCGCCGGCACACCATGCGGAGAAGTCGCCGGGCTCCAGGGCGTGAAGAACAAGGTCGTCGCGCACGGAAAAACCGACTGCGCCGAAGCGACCCAGGTGCTCACGGACTACTTCACCAAGCTGACACCCGCCGAAGCCGCTTCGCCGCAGGGCCCCGGTCCGGTGGTGATCGGCGCCTGGACATGCGGGAGCGGGCCGAATGATCCGGTGACGAGTTGCTCGACCGAGGACGAGCGGCAAATCGAAGCGACGCGTTTCTGAGGCTCGGGCGGCGAACCGCGCCGTTTCAGTCCTCGCGACGCCGCTTGCCCACGTCCAGCCGGTACAGGACGGCGCCCACGATCACCATGCCGAGGAGAAGGAGACCCAGCGCCCCGCCCGCCGAGACCTTCCACACCAACGGCGATCTCGACGCGTAGGCGAATCCGTCACCGGCGAAGACCGTGTCTCCCGCCGCGATCTCCTCGCCCAGGATCCGGCCGCCCCCGGCACGGCCGTCGGCGAAGCGCCATTTCCCGGAGCAGTAGGGGGTTTGGCCGTTCACCGCGGATCCCTCCGAGGTGCATCCCGAGATCTCGGTGACCGTGACGTCCTCGCCGGCGCTCAGTTCACCGATGCTGGAACCGAGGAAGCCCCCGACGATTCCGAGGAACACCAGAAACGGGAGAACGATCGAAAGCGTCAGGGAACGACCGCCGGATTTCCTTTCGGCGGTCATCGGAGCCTCAGCAGGACTTCGCGGTCGAGTTCGCCGACGAGAAGGTACTCGGGCCGATATCCGGGCGGGACCACGAAACAGACGAGACCCGTGGTGCCGTCGAAAGCGCCGGGAGCACCCGCGCAGTCCTTGACCCGTTCCGGCTCACCGTGTTCGTCGGCCGACAGCGCCAGTGCCGTGCCACCGAGGCGGGACGCCTCGATCCGCAAGGTGAGGACGTGGAATCCGCTCAACCACGCTTCGGCTCCTTCGGGCGGCCCGGGCCTGCTGTCGAGCACACGCACGGCCGCCTCCCCGGAGACGGCGGTCTGTCCACGGGCGAACACCGGCGGCGGTCCCCATAGGTCGCGCCGGAGTTCCCAGAAATTCGGGACCGGGCCGGCCGCCTTGCCGTAGGCCGTCCCGCCGAACCCGACCGGCGTCAGCACGACGAACGCGGCGAAGGCCAGCCCGGCAAGAAAGGGCAGCGCCTTTCGCGCGATCCCTGGTCTCGCCACTTTGACCAGCACGATGGCCGCGAGCGCCAGCAGCGCCCAGCCAAGGGACATCGCCGTGATCTTCTCCCAGGGATGGTGGGCTTCCACGACGTCGGTGGCCCCGCGCACGGACAGAACCCGGTCCGTCACCGACGAAAGCCGGGCGACCACTGGATCAGCAAGGCCGAACACGTCTCGTGTCGGCACTTCGATCGCGCGGCCGTCTTCGGCGATCGCCAAGACCTCGTAGGTGGTGTGCGGGCCGTTCTGTCCTTCGGTGGTCTTGGAGTTCCACTCGGAGATCACGGCACGTACGTCGTAAGTGCCGGACAGCCCTTCTACTGACCATCGTCCGGCGAAGGCCGCGATGGCCCCCCAGACGATCCCGATCACGAACGCGATGATCACCGCGTTCGTCCGCTGCCCGTCTTTCCGATCCAGTTCCCGGAAGACCACCAACACCCCCTGCCCGGCTCGGCCAGCCTATGGGCCGAGGCCGCCGCGCGGCACGGGATTTGTACCCACCCCTTGCGATCCGAAGTAAGAGTCGTCTAGACTCAAACTATGCTCACCAGGGAAGACGCCGTGACGATGATCGAGAACACGGTCGACGCGGCCGCTCTGTTCGCCCGCCATCGCTACCGCGAGCTGGCGGCCGTGCTCCACCCCGACCGCAACCCCGGCGACGAGCGCGCCCACCGCGCCGCCGCCACCCTCAACCGCCTCCACGACGACTGGAAACGCGCCGGACGCCAGACCGTCACCACGGCGACGTCGGCGTACACCCTCACCTCGCCGTACGCGGTGGGCAGCGTCGCGACGACCTACCGGACCACCGGGCCCTATCTGGTGAAACTCGTCCGCGACCCGGTGCTCAACCCGCTGATCCACGCCGAGTGGGCGGCCCTGCGCACGCTCGACGGCTTCACCGAACGGCACCGATGGCTGCGGCCCTATTACCCGCGGCTGCTGGACACTTCGGGTCCGGTGGCCAGGGGCGACCGCGCGTTCAGCGTCCTCGATCCGCTCGTCGACGGGTTCGTCACCCTCGCCGACATCGGGAAAGCCTTTCCCGGCGGGCTCGACGGCCGCGACTACGCGTGGATGCACCGGCGCCTCCTGCGGGCCGTGGCGGGCGCCCATCGCGCGGGTGTCGTCCACGGCCACCTCACCGCGGACAACGTGCTCGTCCATCCCGGACAGCACGGCATCGTCGTCGTCGGCTGGTCCTTCGCCGTCGAAGACGGTGCGCTCCCGCTCGCGGCGGACAAGTCCGTCGACTATCCGCCGGAAGTCCACAAAGGACTACCGATGACCGCGGGCACCGACGTCCACATGCTTCACCACATGATGCTGAACCTCCTGGCACCGAACGAAGTTCGCCAACGCGAGTTCGCGATCTGGTGCACACAGGAGGCCCCGGCACAACGACCCGACGCCGCCGATCTCCTCGACGAGTACGACGCGCTGCTCGACGACCTGTACGGCCCCCGCACCTTCCGACCCTTCACCATCCCCGAGACAGGAGCCTGACCATGGGACACGGACACTGGGACGACAACGCCTACGCCGCCGCGAAGACTTTCCGGCGGGCCAAGGGCGAGGACGACTTCGGCTACACCGCCGATCTGCGCTCCAGACCCGCGAAAGACTGGAAGGTCGCACCCGCGCTCGACCCGCTGAACGCCGTCCGGGAATGCCGGGATTCGGCCGACCACAGCGATTCGACGCCGATCGCGGTGCTGTTCGACGTCACCGGCTCGATGCGCCGGGTGCCACGGGTCATGCAGGGCAAGCTCGGCAAACTGCACGGCCTGCTGAAGCGCCGGGGCTACTTGACCGACCCGCAGGTCCTGTTCGGCGCGATCGGCGACGCCGACAGCGACCGGGTTCCGTTGCAGGTCGGGCAGTTCGAATCGGACAACCGGATGGACGAGCAGCTGCGCACGATCTTCCTCGAAGGCGGTGGCGGCGGGCAGAAGAGCGAGTCCTACGAACTGGCCGCCTACTTCATGGCCCGGCACGTCGTGACCGACGCGTGGCAGAACCGTGGCCGCAAGGGGTATCTGTTCATCATCGGCGACGAGCTGAACAAGCCGGCGCTGGAAGCTCGCCACATCCGCCGGGTGATCGGGGACGACGTGCGGGAGGACATCGACCCGGCCTCGGTCTACCGGGAGCTGGCCCGCAAATGGCACGTCTACTTCGTGCTGCCGAACCAGTCGTCGTACTACAACGACCCGGAGATCGGCGAACACTGGAGCGGTCTGTTGGGCCAGAACTTCCTGAAGCTCGACGATCCCGGCGCGGTGTGCGAACTGATCGCGGCCACCATCGGGCTGGAAGAGCGGGTCGTCGACGTCGACCGGGCGCTCGCCGATCTCGCGGACGTCGGCTCGGTCGCCGAAAGCAAGGCGGTCGGCAAGGCGCTGGCGAAGCTGGGTACCAAATCGGTCGTCACCTCGGCGGTACCGGAGCCGGGCGGGCCGAGCGACGTGGTGCTGCGATGAATCTCCTGGACGGACACGTGGTGGTGGTCGGGCTCGGCTTCGGCGACGAAGGCAAGGGCGCGGTGGTCGACGCGCTCTGCGCCGCCCGGCCCACCACCGCCGTGGTCCGCTTCAACGGGGGCGCGCAGGCCGCGCACAACGTCGTCGTGGCCGGGCGGCACCACACGTTCAGCCAGTTCGGGGCGGGCACGTTCGCCGGCGTGCCCACCCATCTCTCGCGGTTCGTGCTGGTCGAGCCGTTCGCGCTGGCCGCGGAAGCGCGGCGGCTCGAAGCGGTGGGCGTCCGGAATCCGCTCTCGTTGCTGAGCGTGGACGGCCGCGCCCTGCTCACGACCCCGTTCCACATCCACGCCAACCGGGCAAGGGAGGAAGCCCGGGGCGCGAACCGGCATGGCTCGTGCGGGAAGGGCATCGGCGAGACCGTCTGGTACTCGCTGCTGCCCGGGGCCGCGCCGGGTGACGTGGTGGAGAGCCAGGAGGTGATCGGGACGCCGGGGGAAGCGCCCACGGTCGCCGACTGCGCTCGGCCGTCGGTGCTGCGGCGCAAGCTGGACGCGCTCGCGCGGTTCTACGCCCCGCTCGCCACGCCACCGCACAGCGTGGACGAACTGGTGGCGCTGTACCGCGATTTCGCGGACGCGGTGCGGATCACCGACGGGGGCGAAACGAGACGGCTGGCGAATTCCGGGCGGCTGGTCTTCGAGGGAGCGCAGGGGGCTCTCCTCGACCAGCACCACGGATTCCACCCGCATACGACCTGGTCCACCACCACCCCGCACAACGCCCGCGCACTGCTGGGCGGACGCCCGCACGCCGTCCTGGGGGTCACGCGGAC
This sequence comes from Amycolatopsis sp. cmx-4-54, assembly GCF_046548895.1. Classification (NCBI taxonomy): domain Bacteria; kingdom Bacillati; phylum Actinomycetota; class Actinomycetes; order Pseudonocardiales; family Pseudonocardiaceae; genus Amycolatopsis; species Amycolatopsis sp. cmx-4-54. The sequence goes on along the minus strand of NZ_JAEBEJ010000007.1, from coordinate 174,671 downwards.
GTACCTCACCCGGCACGGCGCGGGCCCGCTGCCGACCGAGTCCGCCGCCGTACTCGCCCGTTTTCCGGAGGCGCACAACGAAACCGGCGAGTTCCAGGGCGCGTGGCGGGCGGGCCATCTCGACGCGGCCCTGCTGGAGTACGCGATCGCGGCCTGCGACGGCGTGGACGCACTCGCGGTGACCCACCTCGACGCGACCGGGCTGAAGGTCGTACCCGAGGACGGCTCCCCCGCCGTCGACCTTCCGGATCCGCTGGCGTGGTTCGGCGAGCGGCTGCCGGTGGCCGTCGCCGGGTACGGCCCGGACAGGGCCGGTTACCGGGTGACGGAGGCAAGGTCGACAATCAACGCGTGATCGAGTCGACGCCGGTGTCCGTTGACGTGCTCGTGGTGCGGTTCGCGCCCGGCACCAGGAAAGTGCTGCTGGGAACCGCGCCGCGAGCCGCCGAGCCTTTCGCGGGGGAACTCGCCTTGCCCGGCGTGCTGCTCGGCCTCGGGGAACGGCTGAGGGAGGCGGCGCACCGGGCGGTGGTCGGCAAACTCGGCCTGCCGTCCGACGCGCTCTCGGCGACGGGACAGCTCGCCACCTTCGACGAGCCGAACCGTGACCCTCGCGGTCCCACCCTCTCCATCGCCTTGTGGGCCACGGTGGATCCCGCCCTCGACGTGCCGGGGAACGTGGTGTGGGCTCCGCTGGACGAGGTCCCGCCGCTGGCGTTCGACCACGACCGGATCGTGGCGGACTGCCGCCCGATGCTGGCCGAACGGCTGTGGCGGGACGTCGCCTTCACCGCCGGGCTGCTGGGCCCGATCTTCACCACGGCCCAGGCGCTGGACGCCACCGAAGCGCTCACCGGGGACCGCCCCTATCCGGCCAACCTCGGCCGGACGATGGAGCGGATCCCCGGTCTGCGGCGCACCACCGAACACGCGGCCGCCCTCCCCAAGGGAGGACGGCCGCCGTCGTTGTGGCGCTGGGAGTGACGAGGTCAGATCCCGCAGGAGGACGCCGACCAGAACCGGGTGGACCGGTGTGCCACGTGGGTGTGATCGTCGTGCCCGGGGTAGCCCGGGCCGAGGATCTCACTGAACCCGTGGTTGCGGGCCTGCTTGGCCAGCCCGCAGAAGCCCTGCGAGCCCGCGCCGAGGTCCACCGCGTCGCCGTAGAGGTGACGGCTGTTGGTCGCCCCGCCGACGGCGTTGTTGCAGGCGACACTGCGGAAGCCGCCGTTGACGTCGATCGGCCGGTCGCCCATGGCGTGCCGCATCGCCTGCAGCTTCCACATCGAGACCAGCGCGTTGGCCTTCGCCGTCGCCGCTGAGACGTTGCCGCCCGACCAGTCGGAGTTGCACCGGTTCAGTTCGGCGTAGGTGAAGTTGACCGGCGTGCAGTCGTCGTCCTGCAACGCGTAGAGCTTGGTGAACGTGGCCGATCCGGCGATGCCGTCCGCGCCCAGCCCGTACGCCTGCTGGAACCGGGTGACCGCGGCCTTGGTGCCCGCGCCGAACTGGCCGTCGATGGCGAGTACGCCCCCGTAGCCGGGGTATCCGGCGACGCGGATCTGGAGTTGTCGGACGTCTTCACCGGATGCTCCCTCGGACAACGTGCGTCCCCAGGAGTAACAGGCGTCGGCGACGGACACTTCGCCCGCCGTCACCGGGCCCGGATCGGCGGCGGCCGGGGTGGCCACCGCGGTACCGAGCCCGGCCACCAGGGCGAGCATCGGCAGGAGGATACGAATGCGCATGACAGGAACACCTTTCAAGCAGGGAAGGTGAGACCCGTGACCCCCACGGGTTGTCAACGATTCACTGCCGAGGATGCTAACCCGGTTCTGGTTACCGCGCTGTGGGTCGTTCGACCCACACGGGCCTTGGTGGGCCCGTCGAACGGCTGGTGCGAGGTAGGGCGTTCTGGCGTGTCGCGAAAGTGGCTTTCGCGACACGGCGTCGCTGGTCAGGCCTGCACGGGATCCGGGGCCGCCCGTGCGTCACCAGGGACCACATCGGAGAGTGGTGAAGGCTTCCTTCCCTACGCTGAGGGTCAGCGACCCGGCAAGATCGAGATGGTGGCTCAGCGGTCCCGAGCACTCTCGGGCGGCTGAATGTACGGTTCCGCGGAGAAGTCGTGAGTGGTAAAGGGCGTTAGAGCGACACAAAACACTCACGACCGCCTCGCAAGGGCGCGCAAACCGCACGAATCGGGCACCGTGCCTCGATTCGAGTCCCTTATGGACAGTCGAGATCCAGATCTCTTGGCTGAGACCGCTCCTGCGAACCCCACCACGATCCGCCTCCGCGGCGCAGACCAGCAGCTATGCGACTTGCCGAGACCCTGGCGCCTAGCGCAGTGAAGAAGTCCTTCACGGACCGGTGTGCGCGGTGACCCCACGCCCCTTGCTGGACGGCCACCGGAAGTACATGATGGCCCCCTTCCTCGCGCCTGGCGCAAGGAAGGGGGCCATCATGTACTTGACCATGGCAGCGAGCGGTCAGCCCTTCAACTCCGGGAAGTCCTCCTCGCGGAACTCCCCCGCCGGCCGTCCGTCGGCCTCGTTCTCCCGTCCGCGCAGTTCGACGCGCCGGATCTTGCCGGAGATCGTCTTCGGCAGTTCGGTGAACTCCAGCCGCCGGATTCGCTTGTACGGAGCCAAATGCTCCCGGCAGAAGGCCAGGATGGACACCGCGGTGCCGGCCGTCGGCTCGTGCCCGTTCGCCAGGACGACATACGCCTTCGGCACCGCGAGCCGGATCGGGTCGGGCGCAGGGACGACGGCCGCTTCGGCGACGGCTTCGTGTTCCAGCAGGACACTTTCCAGCTCGAACGGTGAGATCCGGTAGTCCGACGCCTTGAAGACGTCGTCCGTGCGGCCCACGTAGGTGATGTAGCCGCGTTCGTCGATCGAGCCGACGTCCCCGGTGTGGTAGAAGCCGTTCGCGAAGGCCGCGGCGGAACGCTCGTCGTCGTCCGCGTACCCGGCCATCAACCCGACCGGCCGCTTGTCGAGGTCGAGGCAGATCTCGCCCTCCTGCGCCCGTTCGCCGGTGACGGGGTCCACGAGCGCCACGGTGAAGCCGGGCAGCGGGCGGCCCATCGACCCCGGCACGACGTCCTGCCCCGGCGTGTTGGCGATCTGGACACTGCTCTCCGTCTGCCCGAAACCGTCGCGAATCGTGACGCCCCAGGCCTTTTCGACCTGGTCGATCACTTCGGGATTGAGTGGTTCGCCCGCGCCGACCACCTTGCGCGGCGGCGTCTTCAGCACGGTCAGATCCGCTTGGATGAGCATCCGCCACACCGTCGGCGGCGCGCAGAAACTGGTGATGCCGCACCGGTCCATCTGCGCCATCAAGGCGACCGCGTCGAACCGCGCGTAGTTGTGGAGGAACACCGTCGCCTCGGCGTTCCACGGCGCGAAAACGTTGCTCCACGCGTGTTTCGCCCAGCCGGGCGAGGAGATGTTGAGGTGGACGTCGCCGGGCTCGAGCCCGATCCAGTACATTGTGGACAGATGACCGACCGGATACGAGACCTGCGTGTGCTGCACCAGTTTCGGCTTCGCGGTGGTCCCTGACGTGAAGTACAGCAGGAGCGGGTCTTCCGCCGCCGTTGGGCCGTCGGGCGTGAAGGTTTCCGGTTCCTCGTAGGCGTCCGCGAAGGACCGCCAACCCTCGACCGGATCACCGACGGCGATGCGCGTGTAGTCGCCCTCTACGTTCTCGAACTTGTGCGCGTCGACGGACCGGATCACCACGTGTTTCGCCGCGCCCCGCTCGACCCGGTCGGTGAGGTCCGCCGGGCCGAGCAGGGTCGAGGCCGGGATGATGACGGCGCCCAGTTTGATCGCGGCGAGGATCGTCTGCCACAGCTCGCCCTGGTTGCCCAGCATCAGGATCAACCGGTCGCCCCTGGCCACGCCGAGCGAGCGCAGCCAGTTCGCGACCTGGTCGGACCGCCGCGCCATCTCCGGATAGGTCCAGCGGTTCTCGATGCCGTCCTCTTCGACGATCCACAGCGCGTACCGGTCCTGGTTGGCCGGGTCGGCCGCGACGACGTCGAACCAGTCCAGCGCCCAGTTGAACTCGGCGGGCCGGGGCCAGGTGAAGTCGCGATAGGCGGTTTCGTAGTCCTCGCGATGGGCTAGCAGGTAGTCCCGTGCCTCGCGGAACGTGCGGTATGCCTCCGAAGCGCTCACGATCGTCCTCCTGGTCCGCTGCTAGGGCCGCCGGTTCTTTCTACTCTCCCTTGAACTCGGGCGCGCGGCGCTCGAGGAAGGCCTGCACGGCCTCGCCGAGGTCCTTGCTGGGCAGGAACGCCGCGTTCCAGGCCGAGACGTAGCGCAGGCCGTCCGCGACCTGGCGTTCGGTGTTGGCCGAGAGCACGTTCTTGGTGCCCTGCACGACCAGCGGCGGATTCGTGGCGATCTCGGCCGCCAGCTTGCGGGCTTCGGCCAGCAGGGTGTCCTGATCCGCGTAGACGTCGTTGACCAGGCCGATCTTCTCCGCGCGGGCGGCGTCGATGTCCTTGCCGGTCAGGGCCAGTTCGCGCAGGTGTCCCTCGCCGATGATCGGCGCGAGCCGCTGCAGGCTGCCGAGGTCGGCCACGATCGCGACCTTGACCTCGCGCACGCTGAACTTCGCGTCGGCGCTCGCCAGGCGGATGTCCGCGGCCGCGATCACGTCGACACCGCCCCCGATGCACCAGCCGGAAATGGCCGCGATGACCGGTTTGCGGCATTCCGCGATCGAGGACACGCTCGCCTGAAGGGTCTTGACCTCGTCGAGGAACTTCGTCCTCGGGCCCGCCAGCGCGTCGCCCCCGAGCATTTCGCCCCAGCTCGGCATCATGGCGGGCAGGTCGAGCCCGTAGGAGAAGTGCTTGCCGCTTCCGGTCAGCACGACCGCCCTGACACGGGAGTCCGCGTCAAGCGCACGGAAGACGATCGGCAGCTCACGCCAGAAATCGGGGCCCATCGCGTTGCCCTTGGACGGACCGAGCAGCGTCACTTCGGCGACGTGCCCGTCGATGTCCACCTTGAGCGAAACGAGATCGGGGAGACTGTCAGCTGTAGCGGTCATGAGGTCATCTTGACTCATGAGATTGACCGGTTGCCAACGGCCACTGTGCCACGGTGGCCGCGAGATGCTTTCCTGATACCGACGAGTACTACCGGTGAGTACCGACGATCGACGAAGGACGGTGGGACATGAGCCCGGCCAGCAGCGCCACCGCGGTCGCCGACCTGCCCGCTCCGAGCACCACGCGCGGGCGCGAACGATCCTCGCGGCCGATCGAGCTGTCGGGATCCTTCACCCATGAGGGTCACCGACTCGCCTACACCGAGTTCGGCTCCGGCGACCGGGTGGTCGTCCTCACCCACGGCATCATGCTGACGAGGCGGATGCACGCCCCGCTCGCCCGCAGGCTGGCACGGGCCGGTTTCCGCGTGGTGACCCTCGACCTGCTCGGGCACGGCGATTCGGACCGGCCCACCGATTCGTGGCTGTATTCGATGCCCGCGTTCGCCGAGCAGACCGTCGCGCTGCTCGACCACCTGGAGATCGACGCCGCCGTCATCGGCGGGACGTCACTGGGTGCCAATGTCGCGCTCGAAGTGAGCGTCGCCGCCCCCGAGCGCGCGCTGGGCCTGGTCGTCGAGATGCCCGTGCTGGACAACGCCATCGTCGCGGGGCTGATCACGTTCGCGCCGCTGCTCATGGCGGCCCGGTTCCTGCCGGTGACCGTGCAGGGGGTGGCGCTGGCGGCGAAACTCGTGCCGCACGGCAACCAGTGGGTCGACGTCGTCACCGACACGCTGTCCCAAGAGCCCGCACCGATGGCGGCGCTCCTGCACGGCGTGCTGTTCGGACGGATCGCGCCGCCCAAGTCCATCCGGCGGAAGATCGAGACCCCGGCGCTGGTCATCGGGCACGAGCGCGACCCGATCCACCCCTTCGGCGACGCCGACACGCTGGCCGCGGACATGCCCGCGGCCGAGTTCGTCCAGGCCCGCAGCCCGGTCGAGTTGCGTTTCGACCCGACCCGCCTGACCGAAGCCATCGCGGACTTCTCCGCGCGTTGTCATGACCGTTGAGCCGGTCCCGACCCGCGACGCGGAGGAACTGCGGACCGGGCGGTTGCTCCTGCGCCGCCCGGGCCCCGAAGATCTCGATGCGATCTTCGCCCTCCACACCGATCCGGAGGCCTGCGCGCACAACCCTTCGGACCTGGTGGAGACGCGTAAAGAGGCGGAGTTGCTGCTGCTCCGCTGGTCACACCAATGGAACCGGTACGGCTTCGGGTACTGGACGGTCCGGCGGCACGATTCGGCGGAACCGCTGGGATTCTGCGGGGTCAAGATCGTCGGTTTCCGGCGGCACCCGGTGCTGAACCTCTTCTACCGCTTCTTTCCCTCGTCCTGGGGTGCCGGATACGCCAGTGAGGCCGCCGCCGCGGCGGTGGACTGGGCCCGCGTCCACCGGCCGGACGACCTCGTGATCGCCCGCGTCCGGCCGGAGAACGTCGCGTCGCAGCGGGTCGCGCTGCGGGCAGGGCTGGTCCGGGCGGACGAGTTCGACTCGTCCGGCGACGACGGGACCGACTGGTTCTACGTCTCGAACCCCGCCTGCGAGGGTTGAGCCAGCCCCGCCACCGGGCCGAAGACGATCACCGCGGGCGGCCGTACCCCGGTCGTGGCGGCGTCTTCGACCACCTTGTCCAAAGTGGAGCGGAGAACCCGCTGCGTGCGCATGGTGCCGTCCTCGACGATCGCCACCGGCGTGTCGCCGGGCCGCCCCGCCTGAAGCGCCTTCGCGAACAGCGGCAGCCGCTCGACGCCCATCATCAACACGATCGTGCCGCGCATCTTCGCCAGCAGATCCCAGTCCACCAGCGACTTCTCGTCGTCCGGCGCGACATGACCGGACACCACCACGACCTCGTGGGCGACGCCGCGGTGGGTCACCGGGACGTCCGCCGCGGCGGGGACGGAGAACGCGCTCGTGATCCCGGGGACCATCGTCACCGGGATGCCCGCTTCGGCGCAGGCGAGGACTTCTTCGAAACCGCGGCCGAACAGGTAGGGGTCGCCGCCCTTGAGCCGCACGACGAACTTGCCTGCCTTGGCCCGCTCGATCAGGGTGGAGTTGATCACTTCCTGGCTGGCGGCGCGGCCGTACGGGATCTTCGCGGCGTCGACGATCTCCACGTGGGGTGCGAGTTCGTCGAGCAGTTCGCGCGGGGCCAGCCGGTCGGCGACGACGACGTCGGCCCTGGCGAGGAGACGGCGACCGCGGACGGTGATCAGTTCCGGGTCTCCGGGGCCGCCGCCCACGAGGGCGACACCCGGGAGCTCGTCGTGCGGGTCCGGGACGCGGCCGTCGGCGACGGTTCCGGCGCGAAGGCCGTCGAGGATGCTGTCCCGGACGGTGGCGGACCGCAGCGGCTCGCCGCCGGAGAGCACGCCGACCAGCAGCCCGCCGTGCCTGCCCGAGGCCGGGGTGACCGCGCTGCCGAGGTCCCCGTCGTCGGCGCGGACGCAGAACACCCGCGCGCGTTCGGCTTCGGCGCAGACGGCGGCGTTGACGTCGGGATCGTCCGTGCACGCCAGCGCGTACCAGGCGTCGGCGAGGTCGCCCTCGGCGTAGCGGCGCTCGTGCCAGACGATCTCGCCAGCGTCGGCCATGGCGCTCACCGACGGCGTGGTGTGCGGCGAGACCAGTTCGACCCGCGCGCCGGCACCGATCAACCGCGGCAGGCGGCGCTGGGCGACCGTCCCGCCACCGATCATCACGACACGACGGCCGGCCAGGTCGAGGCCGGAGAGGTAATGCGGGTCATCCATGCGGGGCAGTGTAAGGATTCAGCGCCCCGGACCGCGATCCGAGTGAGAACCGCCTCAGCTCTCCAGCAGCGCCAGCAGCTCGGTGTTGCCGAACATCCTGGCCGCGTCGATCGCCGACGGCTCCCCCGCCGTCGCGTCCGCGCCGCCCTTCAGGAGGGCCTTCACGACCTCGGGCTCGTTCTTGAACACCGCGCCTGCCAGCGGGCTCTGCCCACGATCGTTCTCGCGGTTCGGATCGGCGCCGCGGTCGATCAGCGCCGCGACGGTCTCGGCGTGACCGTGGTAGGCGGCGAGCATGACCAGCGTGTCGCCCCGATCGTTGGTCAGGTTTGCCGGAATGCCGGCGTCGACGTACGCGACGATCTCGGCCGTCGCGCCCGAGCGGGCGAAGCCGAACACCTTCGCCCATAACTCCAGCAGTTCGGGATCGAATTCCTCGGCCTGTCCGGCGTTCTCCGTCATGCGGCCGATTCTTCCACGCCGGACCGCGGTCCGGGCGGCGTCTCGCACCGCCCGGACCGGCGGCGTCAGCGCCCCGCGTTGGGGTAGGGCAGCAACGCCATCTCGCGGGCGTTCTTGATCGCCGTGGCGACCTGTTTCTGCTGCTGGGGCGTCAGCCCGGTGACCCGGCGGGCGCGGATCTTGCCGCGGTCGGAGATGAACTTCCGCAGCAGATCGACGTCCTTCCAGTCGACCTGGGTGATCTTGTTGGCGTGCAACAGGTTCGTCTTGCGCTTGACGGGGCGGTCGCGGTTCGCCTTGCCCATGGCTCTCACCAGCTCGACTTCGTGACGCCGGGCAGTTCGCCGTTGTGCGCCATCTGCCGCATCCGGACCCTCGAGAGCCCGAACTTCCGCAGGTAGCCGCGTGGGCGGCCGTCGGCGGTGTCGCGGTTGCGGATGCGGGTCGCGCTGGCGTCGCGCGGCATCGCCTGCAGGGCCGACACGGCCGCCGCCTTCTCCTCGGGCGACGCCGACGGCGAGGCGATGGTGGCCTTCAGCTCGCGCCGTCGTTCGACGTGGCGGGCGGCGATGACCTTGCGCTGCTCGTTCTTGGCGATCTTGGACTTCTTGGCCATCAGCGCTCCTCCTTGAACTCGACGTGCTTGCGCGCGACCGGGTCGTACTTGCGCAGCACCATCCGGTCCGGGTCGTTCCGGCGGTTCTTCTTCGTGACGTAGGTGTAGCCGGTGCCGGCGGTCGAGCGGAGCTTGATGATCGGCCGGATGTCGGTGCTCTTGGCCATCAGAGCTTCACCCCTTTCGCGCGGAGCTCGGCCACGACGGCCTCGATCCCGCGCTTGTCGATCGTCTTCATGCCCTTCACCGAGACCCGCAGGCGGACCCAGCGTCCTTCACTCGGCACGAAGTACCGCTTGGCCTGCAGGTTCGGCTCCCAGCGCCGGGACGTGCGCCGATGCGAGTGCGACACCTGCTTCCCGTAGCCCGGTTTGCGGCCGGTGACCTGGCACACGGCGGACATATACCCTCCCGAGTTGATATCGGTTGTCATTTTCATTTACTCTACACAACCGAACCAGAACGCCCTCGACGCCCCGGAGCTTCAGTGACCGACAACCCCCGCGTGCCCCTCGTCCTGATCAGTGGCCTCGCACCGGGACCGAACGCCGACCTCGCCGAGCGGCTGCGCCTCGCCGAACCCGGCACCGCCGTCGTGCATCACGACCTGAGGCAGATTCACTCCGGAGTGGTCCGACGGCGGATCCGGCTCGGCGACCGCGACCAGCTGACCGTCCTCGAACTCGCGCACGGTTGCGTCTCGTGCACGTTGCGTGAGGACCTGTTGCCGTTGCTGCGCAAGCTCTCGCAGCTGCCGCAGGTGCGGCGGATCGTGGTGCGGCTCGACGAGGCCATGGAGCCCGAGCCGGTCAGCTGGGCGCTTCACAACGTCCTCGTCGGCGACCGGCCGGTCATCGAGGACGTCGACCTGCGGGCCGTGCTGACCGTCGTCGACTGCGCGGGCTGGTTGGGCGACAGCACCGGCGACGACACGCTGGCCGAACGGAGCCTGCGGGCCAGCCCCGAGGACGAACGCACGGTCGCCCAGGTCGCGTTGTCCCAGGTCGAGTTCGCCGACCTGCTCGTCCTCGCCGGCGCGGCGACCGACGCGTGGTCCGCGGCGAAGGCTTCGGCCGTGCTCGACCGCGTCGCGCCGTCGATCCCGCGCGTCGAACTGTCCTCTGTGGACGGCAAGACCGTGCTCGACGCCGTCCCGTCCGACGCCCGGCGCGGCGAGGTCACCGACATGCACGGACCGCTGCTGCGCGGCCAGCCGCCGGTGCACACCGACTGCGGCATCGGGCTGCTCACCTTCACCTCGCAGCGCCCGTTCCACCCGGAACGCCTCCACGACGCCATTGACGTCCTGCTCGACGGCGTCGTCCGCACCCGGGGACGGCTCTGGGTGGCGAGCCAGCCGGACATGGCGCTGTGGATCGAATCCGCGGGCGGCGGTCTCGGCGTCGGGCACGCCGGGCCGTGGCTCGCCGCACCGGACGGCCCGGTTTGGGCCGACGTCTCCCCCGAACGCCGCACCCTCGCCTCCCTGCGCTGGGACCCGCTGTTCGGCGACCGCGCGCAGGAACTGGTCGTCGTCACCGATCAGGCCACCCCGGAGGAGGTCGAAGCCGCGCTGAACGGGGCGCTGCTGACGGATGAAGAGCTCGCCGCCGGTGAGCAGGAGTGGCTCCGTTACCCGGATCCGTTCGGCGAGTGGCACGAAGAACCGTGTGAGGACACGGAAACCGACCCCGAGAAGCACGACGTGAACGCGTCGAAGCGAAAGGACGAAACGCAGTGAAACTCCGAATCCACCCCGACTACCACCCTGTGGTGTTCAAGGACCTCTCCACCGGCGACGCCTTCCTGACGCGCTCCACCGCCACCTCGGACCAGACCATCGAGTGGAGCGACGGCAACACCTATCCGGTGGTGAACGTCGAGATCAGCTCGTGGTCGCACCCGTTCTGGACCGGCAACCAGCGGATCATGGACAGCGCCGGCCAGGTGGAGAAGTTCCACCGCCGCTACGGACGTCGCGGAGGGGCGAAGTAATGGCCGTCCCGAAGCGGAAGATGTCACGCAGCAACACCCGGTCCCGGCGTTCGCAGTGGAAGGCGGCCGTGCCGGATCTGGTGCCGATCAAGGTGAACGGCGAGCCGAAACTCGTGCCGCGCAAGCTGATGAAGCATTTCCACCAGGGCGGGGAATGACGACGCCGGTCACGGTGCTGTCCGGCTTCCTCGGAGCGGGTAAGACGACCGTGCTCAACCACGTCCTCGCCAACCGCGACGGGCTGCGGGTGGCGGTGATCGTGAACGACATGAGCGAGGTCAACATCGACGCCGCGCTGGTGCGGGACGGAAACAGCCTGTCCCGCACCGAGGAACGGCTCGTCGAGATGACCAACGGCTGTATCTGCTGCACCTTGCGCGACGACCTGCTGGAGGAGGTCTCGCGGCTGGGTGAGGACGGCAGGTTCGATTACCTGCTCATCGAATCGAGCGGGATCTCCGAGCCGATGCCCGTGGCGGTGACGTTCTCATTCCTGGACTCGGCGCGGCTCGACACGATGGTGACCGTGGTCGACGCCGTGAACTTCGAGCGGGAACTGGCGGCCGGCGACGCGCTGACCGAACGCGGGCTGGACCAGTACGACGGGGACGAGCGGACGGTCAGCGACCTGTTGATGGACCAGATCGAGTTCGCGGACGTCCTCCTGCTGAACAAGGCGGACCTGGTCCCGGCCGTTTCCCTCGACCGGTTGACGGCGGTGCTGCGGCGGCTCAATCCGGCCGCCGACGTCGTCGTCTCGACACACGGCCGGATCCCGCTCGACCGGGTGCTCGGCACCGGGCGCTACGACGTCGAGCGGGCGCAGGAGGCACCCGGCTGGGTGGCGGAACTCAACGGTGCTCACGTTCCGGAGACGGAGGAGTACGGGATCTCCAGCGTGGTCTTCCGCGCCTCGCTCCCTTTCGACGCCGAACGGCTTTGGGACTTCGTCGGGCGGCTCGATACCGGGGAGTTCGGGACGGTCCTGCGTTCGAAGGGGTTCTTCTCGCTGGCGTCGCGGCCCGGGGTGACCGGGCTGTGGTCGCAGGCGGGTTCGGTCGCCCGGTTCGAACCGCAGGGCGTCGAGGAGGCGCCGCGGCAGGAACTCGTGTTCATCGGGGTGGGGCTGGAGAAGGACGCGCTGCTGGACTCGCTCCGGTCCTGTCTGGCCGCCGGTCCGGCCGGGGCGGATCCGTTCCCGGAGTGGGAAGCGGTGCACGTCCACTGAAGTAGCGACTGGGTGCCCTGCACGGGGTCGTGAGTGATAAGGAGGGTTAGAACGCTCATGAACACTCACGACCCCCTCCTAGATCCGCGCAAAGCGACCAAATCGGGCGCATCGATCGCGAGAAATGTCCCTTGTGGACGGTTCGGCCGGTGCGCGACTGGGGTCGTGTGGGGGATGGACGACTCACGAGGGAACAACGTGCCGTCCCGTCGTCAGGTGAGGCGTCGGCCGCTGCTTTCGCGACGTCAGTGGTCGTCGTAGTGATCCCCGTGCGCGGCGTGGCGGTGGCCGTCGTGCAGGTAGTCGACGTGGTCGCCGTGCGGCACCGCGACATGGCCGCAGCCCTCGCCGTGAGCGTGGTCGTGACCCTGGTGCGGGATGTGGCCGCCGCTCTCGCACTCGTCGAAATGCCCGTCGTGAGCGCGGTGCAGATGCCCGTCGTGCACGTAGTCGACGTGGTCTCCGTGGGGTACGGCGACGTGGCCGCAGCCCTCGCCGTGAGCGTGCGTATGGCCGGCGTGTTCAGTGTGCGCGGCGGTCATCACCGGGTCCCTCCTGATCGGAAATGCCTGATCAGGCGGACCGTAGCACCGGCCTACCGGCTCAGCAGCGCTCTCACCCGACCGAGTGCCCGCACCTGATCGGCCCAGCGCGGGCCCGCCAGCCCGACGACGATATGGGCCGCTCCCGCCTCCCGGTACGCCGCCAGCCGTTCGGCGACGGCTTCGACGGAACCGGTCAGCGGCAAGGAGAGCGCCTGGTCGAGCGGCATCCCGTAGGCGTCGTTGATCCCTGTCGCCAGCTCCGCCGCTGTCGGCAGGTCCGCGCCTTCGCCCAGCGCGCCGGTGGCGCCGACCGCGATCACCGGGTTCGCGACGCCGAGATCCGTCAGCCGTCGCCGTCCGTCGGCGACGGCGTCCGGCGGCAGGAGCGACGGGAACCACCCGGTGCCGTGCTCCGCGACGCGCTGGAGCACGAGCCTGCCCCGATTACCGACCCAGATCGGCGGGACGGCCACCGCCGGCGCCAATTCGACGACGGCGTCGCCGATCCGGACTTCTTTGCCCGCCAGCAGATCCGGCAGCGAGCGGAGCGTCTGGTCCGTGCGCGGGCCGCGTTCGCCATACGGCACCCCGGCCGCGGCGAACTGGGCTTCTCCCCCGCCCGAGCCGATGCCGAGGATCAGCCGTTCGCCCGACACCTGCTGCAGCGTGGCGATCTGCTTGGCCGCCCACGCCAACGGCCGCATCGCCGGGACGAACACGCTCAGCCCGATCCGGATCCGGGTCGTGACCGCGGCGGCGACCGCCAGCCCGACCGTGCTGTCGAGCGACGGACGGCCGGTCATCAGGTGGTCGCCGAGGAACACACTGTCGAGGCCCGCGTCCTCGGCCTGCCGGGCGGAGACGCGGAGGTCGCCGGACGGGAGGATCACACCCAGTTTCATGAGCCCATCGTGCGACCTCCACTTGACTGGAGGTCAAGGGCAGCACGATTCAGGCGATATGGCGACGGTGCCCGGCCCAGAACGGCTCGCGGAGCGCCCGCTTGTCGACCTTGCCGATCGCCGTCAGCGGCAGCGCGTCGGCGAAGTCCACATCGGACGGTACGAAATGCTCCCGCCCGAAGAACTCCCTCGCCTGTGCCCGGACTTCTTCGACCGACAACGCTCCCGAGGCGACCACCACGGCGTGGACCCGCTCACCTTCGCCGCCGTCGCCCGGCACACCGAACACGGCCACGGAACGGATCAGCGGATGCCGCGCGAGCGCGTTCTCGACCACGGTCGAGTACACCTTGGTGCCGTGCTCGCCGGTGATGATCACGTCGTTCGCGCGGTCCAGCAGGTAGAGGTAGCCCTCGTCGTCGAACCGGCCGAGATCACCGGTCCGCAGCCACCCGTCCCCGATCGGCGGCGACCCGTGGTAACCGACCATCATGGACAGTCCACGCACGAGGACCTCCCCGTCGTCGATCCTGGCCTCCATACCCGGCACGATCCGGCCCACGGACTCGAGCCGCTCCGGCCTCCCGCCGAGTTCCGCCGCGGAGATGCTCGCGATCATCGGCGCCTCGGTGAGCCCGTATCCCTGCCCGACCACGGGCCCGAACACTTCGAGCGCCCGAGCCAGCCGTCTCGGCGGGAGCGGGGCGGCCCCCAGCGAAAGCTGCCGCACACTGCTGACGTCGCTCGACGTCATGGCCGGATGGTCCAGTACCTCGGCCAGACGCGCGGGCGTGAGCGACAATGTGGTGATCCGGTGTTCCGCGATCGCGTCCAGTACCGCGCCCGCGTCGAAACCGCGCAGCAGGACGACGCTCTCCCGCCGCAGGATCGCCCCCAGCACGGCGGCGTTGCCGGTCATATGCGTCATCGGCGCGATCAGCAGCGTGCGGCCCGGCCCCGCCGGATCCGGCGCGAAGATATGCGCCATGCCGTCGTAGATCCCGCGGTGCCGGATGAGTTTCGGCGCCCCGGTGGTACCTCCGGTGGGAAAGATGACGGTGACCGACTCCGGCAGCCTCGCCGGGTCGGTCCCGTCGCGGTTCCTCAGTTCGTCGAGCGTGATCACCCGAGCGTCGCCGGCCGGCCAGTCCGACGGCTGCTCGGTCACCAGGGTCGTGACCCCGGCCGCCTCGACCGCGGCGAGGCGATCCGGCGAACTCGCCGACGCGGCGACGAGCAGCACCGTCGAACCCCGCAGCTGCGCGGCGATCTGCAGGAGGACGGTTTCCGGCCGGTTGCCGGCGTCGATGGCGACGACCCCGCGCTCCGGCAGTCCCGCGTACATCCGGCGCACCAGGTCGAGCGCCTGCCCGTAGCCGGTCTCCACGCCATCCTGGACGAACAGCACCTCGTCGCCACCCGAACGCAGCGCGTCCAGCACCCGGGTCAAGAACAGACTCTCCACCGGCCGGACCCTAACCCAGGGTCAAGACCCCGAGCAGCAGCCACCGCCGGACGAAGCGGCACCCTCGTAGGCGTCGTGCCAGTCCCACCACTCGTACGGAGGAGTCCGCGGATACCCCTCGGGCGAGTCCTCCCACTCCTCTTGCCGTCCCAGCGCGGTGATGTCGAGGTAGCTCCACGTGCTCCCCATCGCCTCGTCGCCGCGATCGTTGACGAAGTACGTCCGGAACACCTGGTCGCCTTCACGGATGAAGGCGTTGGTGCCGTGCCATTCCCCGACCCCGAAGTCGACGTCGAAGTCACCGGTGATCGTGTACCAAGGCATCGTCCAGCCCATCCGCGCCTTCATCCGCGCGAGATCCGCCTGCCCACCCCGGGAGACGAAGGCCAGCGTGGTGTCGCGGGCGTTCAGATGCGCGACGTGGGCGACCTGGTCGGCCACCAGCGAGCAGCCTTTGCAGGCGTGGTCGGGGAAACCCTCCACTCCGGGATCGAAGAAGGCCCGGTAGACGATCAGCTGACGGCGTCCCTCGAACAGGTCGAGCAGGCTCACCGCGCCGGACGGCCCTTCGAACTCGTACGGCTTCTCGACCGCGAGCCACGGCATCCGGCGTCGTTCGGCCGCGAGCGCGTCGCGGGCTCGGGTCAGTTCCTTTTCCTTCACCAGCAACCGAAGGCGCGCTTCTTCCCATTCGGCCGCGGACACCGTGTTCATCGCGCCAGCTCCGCGGGCAGGACGCTTCGCCGGTTCGGTCGTCCTTCGCCGGTCGTGATCAGTTCCCGCAGGCTGGTGCCGACGTAGAACGTCCACGCTTTGTGGCAGACGTCGAAGCATTCGTACTCCGGGACCAGACCGTGATGGGTGAAGCGCGCTTCGGTCTTGCCGTCCTTCTCGGCGATCTCGAACGTGATCGTGGTGCCGATCCATTCGGTCTCGTCACGGGTGAAGTCGAAGTGGTTTTCCAGCACCAGCCAGGAGACCTTGCGACGGGGCACGGATTCGGTGATCCGGATCCGACAGCGGTGCACCTCTTCGTAGTGGTACTCGAACTCGTCGCCGGAGTGCACGACCTCTTCCGACCACCACCGGCGGACGTCGGTGAAGGCGTCGAAGACCTCTTGTGGCGTCTGATCCACGGTGAAACTCGTCGTGAAGCTCATGATGAACCCTCCAGATGGTCTTTCAGAGCCGCGAGCGGCCCGTCCCAATCCCGGGCGAGCGCGGCGAGGAATTGCTGGGCGACCTGCATCGGGGCCGAGTGCAGCCGGTAGCGGACGCGGCGCCGCTCCCCCTGCTCCGGGATCACCAGCCCCGCGTCGGTGAGCAGGGCGAGGTGCTTGGCGATGGCCTGCCGCGTGATCGGCAGCCGGTCGGCGAGGTCGGTCGCCGTGGCCGGGCCGCCCGAGGCGAGGACGGCGAGAATGCTCCGCCTGCTCGGGTCGGCCAAGGCGACGAAGACCTGTTCGGCGATCGTTTCGTGGTCAGGCGGCATCGAGGTATTCGATCAGTTCGCCCAGCTCGGCCGCCCACCCCTTCGTGTTCCCGTCGAACGCGGCCTGGTGTGCGTCGTCCGGCAGCTGGGAGAAACCGGACTCGACGACGGTGAGCCGCGTGCCGCCGCCGTTCGGGACCAGGGTGAATTCGACGTAGGTGCGTCGAGGGTCTTCGTCGGGAAGCCCGTAGATGTGCCAGGTGAAGCCGAAGACCTCCGGCTCCTCGACGCGCTCGACGCGCATGTTCGCCTGGTGCCCCTCGTCCCATTTCATCTCGGCTTCACCGCCGGGCCGCAGGTCGATGCTCGCCTGGTTGCCGAACCAGGTGCCCAGGCCCTCGGCCGTGGTCAGCGCGGCCCAGACCTTCGCGGGCGGGTGGGCGATTTCCACGGTGCGTTCGATCCGGTCGGGGAATCCCACGACAGCCTCCTCAAGTAGCAATCAGTTGGTTGCTATAACTTTGTATAGCAACCAGTCGATTGCGTCAAGGGGCGTCCGGGCGTCCACCGATGCAGCGAAAGCCACTTTCACAACGTTGAAGGTTGCGAAAGTGGCTTTCGCAACCTGCCACCTGCGCCGTATGTCTTCAGGAAGCCGTGTACAGCGCGCCGAGGAATTCGAGCAGCAACCGCTCCCGTAGTGGACCGGGTGCCGTGGCCAGCAACGCGTTGATCTCCGCCATCCGGGTGGGCAGGCCCACGCCGCCGCCGAGACCCGCGGCCGCCAGCAACCCGGCGAACTGCTCCGGCGTCAGCGTCGCCGGGTCCAGCGCCGCGACGAACTCGGCCACCTGCGGGTCGACGACGACCGGCCCGGCTTCACGAGCGGCGACGACCGACGCGGCGAGACTTCCGAGGAACTCCTGTTCAAAACCCCGGTTCGCGGCCGTCATGGTCAGATGCAGGTTCGCGGGCGACGACTCGTGGGCGAACTGCGGCTGGACGTACCAGCCGCGCTCCCGCATCTCGTCCGCGACGGTGAACAGGTCGAAGCCGGCGTCGTCCGCGACGGTGAACGCGAGCAGGGTCGACACCGGATCACCGAGGACGCGCAAGCCATCCAGCGTCTCGATCCCTGCGCGGATCTCGACGGCCGCGTCACGGGCCGCCGAAGCCAGCTTCGCGTAACCCTCGTCGCCGACATGGCGCACAACGGCCCACGCCGCGGCGAGCGGGCCACCGGATCGCGTGCTCTGCAGTGTGGTGTTCAGCATCGTGTAGCCGGGCCAGTCCGCGCTGGCGAAGTACTGCGGCCGGCGCAGGTCCGCGTTGGCGTACAAGAGAACCGACACGCCTTTCGGGCAGTAGGCGTACTTGTGCAGATCGACCGAGACGCTGGTGACGCCGGGGACGTCGAAGCCGAACGGGCCGAGCCCCAGGTATGGCAGCACCCAGCCGCCGATGCAGGCGTCGACATGGAAACGGACGCCCTTCAGCAGCGCGGCGATCTCGGGGATCGGGTCGAGGACGCCGTGGGCGTAGGATGGCGCGCTCGCGACGACGAGCACCGTGCTGTCGTCGACCGCGGCGGTCATCGCCTCGGGAACGGCGCGGAAGGTCACCGGATCGACGGGCACCGGAACCACACGGACACCGAAGAAATGCGCCGCCTTGTGAAACGCCGCGTGCGCGGTCGTGGGCAGCACGACGTTCGGCGTGGCCACGTCGGGACGCGCGTCGCGGGCGGCCAGGACGGCGAGCATGCACGACTCCGTACCGCCCGAGGTCACCGAACCGACCGTCCCCGCCGTCCCGCCCAGCAGCCGCGCGGCGGTACCGACGAGGTCGTTCTCCATCCGCAGCAGGCTCGGGAACGCCGTCGGGTCGAGGCCGTTGGCCGACGACGCCAGCGCGTGCGCCGCCGCGCCGAGTTCGTCCACTTCGGACAGACCGCTGTCGTAGACGTACGCGAGCGTCCGGCCTCCGTGCGTCGGCAAGTCTCCCGCGCGCAGCTCCCGCAGTTCCTTCAGGACGTTCTCGGCGGTCACGCGCGGCGCTCCAGCACCGACCTGCGCAGCAACGGGATGCCCAGCACGATGAGCACGGCCGGGAGGATCGACGCGCCGAGCAGGATCGCCGTGAGCGCGCTGTCCGGCTGCGCGACCTTGGCGTCGAGGCTGGACTGGTAGCCGCCGAACTGCAGCACCAGCCCCCAGAGCCCCGGCCCGAGCGCGAGCCCCAGCGTCTCCGACGCCGTCCAGACCCCCGCCGCGACCCCGGCCCTGGTCTCGCCGGTCCGCTCCTCCTCGTCGCTGATCAGATCCGGCAGGATCGCCAGCGGGAACACCGAGATCCCCGCGTAGCCGACACCGCAGAAGGCGACGAACACCATGGTGACGGCGAACGGCAACACCTGGGCACCGAGCAGCCCCAGCAGGCCGACGCCGAACGCGGCGGTGGCGATCCGGAACCCGGCCAGCTTCCCGACGCTCGCCCCCAGCCGCGGCCACAGCGGCATGGTCAGCAGTGCCGGGCCGACGAAACCGACGAACAGGACCGTCGAGTAGCCGGAGCTGCCGAGGATCCGCTCGGCGAAGAACGGGATCGCGGCCAGCACCGTGCCGATGCCGAGCGCCTGGATGAAGTAAACGCCGAGCAGCCAGCGGAACGGCCGCCACTGCGCGAGCGTCCGGAGCAGTTCGCGCGGGCTCACCGTGTTCGGCCGCAGCGCGCCGACGGGAGCGCCCTTCAGCCCGAAGTACACGCCGAGTGTCGCGAGCAGGATGACCACGGCGATGAACAGGCCCATGACCCGGTAGCCGGCGACGCCGCCGATGAGATCGGTGATCGCGGGCGCCCCGCCGCCGGAGATCAGGATGGCGACCGCGAGGAAACCGATCCGGACGCTGGTCAGTTTCGTGCGTTCT
This sequence comes from Amycolatopsis sp. cmx-4-54, assembly GCF_046548895.1. NCBI lineage: Bacteria > Bacillati > Actinomycetota > Actinomycetes > Pseudonocardiales > Pseudonocardiaceae > Amycolatopsis > Amycolatopsis sp. cmx-4-54. The sequence goes on along the minus strand of NZ_JAEBEJ010000007.1, from coordinate 155,255 downwards.
TCCGCCGAGTCGGTCAGCTCGGCGGGCAGCGCGTTGAACGGCACCTGGAAGAAGGCGTACGCGGTGGCGCACAACAGGAACACGACGACGACGTAGATCGCGTCGGGCACCGGGCCACCGAAGCCGGGATGCGCGAACAGTGCCGCGAAAAGGACCGAAACACCGATTCCGCCGTAGAGCAGGAACCGGCGGCGGCTGCCGGTGCGGACCATGTCCGCGTCCGACAGCCGTCCCGCGATCGGGTTGAAGAGCACGTCCCACGCTTTGGGAACGAACACGATCAGCCCGGCGACGCCCGCCGCGACGCCCATCGTGTCGGTGAGGTACTTCAGGAGGAGCAGGCCGGGAACCGTGCCGAAGGCGCCGGTGACGAACGAGCCGAGCGAGTAGCGGTACCTCGTCCGTGCTGGCAGCGATGCCATGATCCTCCTCGAGGCGGTTCTCCCGATGAAGGCCTCAGTATTGGATCTTGGCCACCACCGGGTAGTGGTCGGAGGGAATCGTGCCACCGTCGTGATGCACGAGCTGTACCGGGCCGACCGCGGCGAGTGGACGGCCGCCCGCGCGCACGGCGCCGACGTAGTCCAGCGAGTCGCGGTAAGTCGCCGGAACGGACTTCGCCGCGTTCGGGTTCGTGGCCGCGTCGAAGGTGTACGCGCCTTCGCCCGTCGTGCGCAGAACGCCGCCGAGGAACGCTTCGCCCTGCTGGACCTGGGTCCGGCCGAGGGAGTCCTTGCGCGCTTGCCCGGCCCAGTACTCGATGTTCAGGTCACCCGCGATGACCACCGGCTCGCTCGCGGGGGCGTATTTCGTGACCAGGTCCCGGATCTCGCCGAGCTGCGCCATCCGGATCCCGTGCGCCTTCGGCAGCGTCTCCGGTCCCTCGTCCGCCTGCATGTGCGTACCCGCGATCCACACCGGTTTCCCGTTGACGACCAGGCGGGCGAGCGCGGCGCCCTTGTTGGACAGGTAGTCCGCGGTGCCGGAGTAGGAATTGCGGAAGACCAGCTGGTGCTGCTCGGTCACCGGCGCCTTGCTGAGCACGGTGACCCCGCCGTTGACCACGACGGGGGAATTCGAACAGTTCCCGTTCACCGTGGTCCAGCCGGGCGAGGTGCCGCAATGCTGCCCGACGAGCGGGGTCTGGTGTGGCCAGACGTCCTTCAGGCGGTTCCGCAGTTCCTCCGCCTGAGCGCTGAAAGCCTCGTCCAGGACGACGACGTCGGCGTCGTTCGCGCGGATGACGTCCTCCGCCGCGCGAGCCCTGACCTGTTTGTCCGAAGTGTTCGGGCCGGCGATCCAGGGCAGCTGCCAGATGTTGAACGCCATGACCTTCACCGAGACCGCCGCCTGGGCTGGCACGGCGGTTCCGGCGAACATCGCGGCGGCGATGGCGAGTACGGCGAGCTTCCGCACGAAAGACCCTTCCGGTGTCAGGAGACGACGAATGTCCGCGAAGTCCCGCTGAACGCGGAGATCGCCCCGTTCCAGCCGTTCTTCCAGTTGCCGAAGTGGAGCACGCGATATTTGCCGATCGGGGCGTTCGCGGGGATCTTCCAGTGGACGACGGCTTTCGATTCGGCGACGAACGTCCGCGCCCAGTGGTACTTCGTGTCCCAGTCGCCGTCGTCGGCGTGCCGGATCCACTTGCCGTCGACCAGCCGCTGGATCTCCAGGAACGTGCCGCCGCGCCGCAGGTCGTTCTTCGGATGCCCGGTGACGAACTCGACCGCGACCTGCTCGCCACGCGTGTAGGTACTCTTCGCGTCGACAAGGACGTCACCGAAGTTCTTGAACGCGGGCGGGCTGTCGAAGACGACCCCTGGTTGGAAGTTGATCAGCTTGCCTCGCAGATCCCGCGGCGTCGGCCCGTGTGGCACCGCCGACCCTGCCTTCATCGCGCTCGCGAGTTTGGCGAATTCCTGCTGGTACGCCGGAAGCGTGTAGCGGCCGTACAGCGTCGACGCGCCTTCGTACTGCTGCGAGTCGTACTCCTCGGGCGTGGTGACGTACTGGCTGTAGGCGTTGGAGTAGCCCTGGATGAGCACGTTCTCCAGCGGGACACCGAGTTCCGCGGCGACGGTCCGGCGCAGCCGCAGTCCGGCGACGATGGTCAGCTCGGCGGGCACGGCCACGAGATGCAGCTGCCCGATCCGGACGAGTTGCAGCGGCAGCACCTCCGGCGTCCACGGATACGGTTTCATCGCGCCGAACGGCACCGCGATCACCTTCGGCGCGTGCGCGTCGGCGAGCGCCTGCGGGATCGGCGCGTCGATACCGCCGAGCCAGTCGATGAACGGGTTCTTCACCCCTTCGGGGAGCGGCAGGCCAGGGCCGTCCTCGCGACTGCCGGCCAGCATCGACACCCCGATCGCGGCCGTGCAGGTGCGCTGTGGCCGCCCGTTCGGGGTGTACTTCGCGTCGACGGCCACGTCGGACATGTCCACGTAGCACATCCTGTGGTCGACGCCGCCCGTCACGGCCTCGGCGGCCGCGTCGAAGGCGCTCTTCGCCGCGCGGAACTGGAGGTCGCCGATGGTGCGGGTGTTCTCGAACTCGGTTTCGAGAGTGCCGGGTTCGAGGTTCAGGTTCGGGCTCATGTCGCCGGTGTTGGTCTGCGGGAAGGCGGCGACGAACCGCGGGTTCCCGTCGAGGTAGCGCACGCCGGCGTGGTCGTGCTCCCATTCGTAGGCCGCGTAACCCTTGTTGTCGCCGCTGATCAGGTGGTTGCCGTTGCTCATCGACGTACCGTGTGTGGCGAACCAGCTTATCGCGCCGACGTCGACGCCGTTCCGGCTGAACCGCAGCACCGTGACGGCCGGGTCGATGGCCTGCGGGAAGTGGTCCTTGTCCGCCTGCGGGTTCAGGTCGAAGGCCTTGCGTGAGCGGTTGACGCTGGCCTTGGTCAGCTCGGCGCGGCCGAGCCGGATCGACCCTGGCGCGAGGTTCGAGTGCGCCCGGCCGATCGCCTCGAAGATCCCGTCGACATGCGCGTCGTACACCTGTTGCTGGAAGCCGAGGATCGCCAGATCGTAGGCGGCGTAATGGGAATCCCCGCCGCACGCGGAGTGGGTGTGCGTGGCGTTGAGGAGGACGTTCTGCTCGGTGTAGAGGTCGCCGTACGCGGCTTGGAGCTTGCGCAGCACGCCCTGGTGGACGGACTGGAACAGCGCGCCGAGGTCGGCGGTGACGAAGGCGATCCGCTTCGCGCCGTCGTCGACCACGAAGGCGCGCGCCCGGGTGCGGAGGTGGATTCCGGCGGTCTGCTGCTGCGGCATCGAGTAACCCATCATGCCGTTCTCGGCGGCCGGGCCGGTGACGTCGGAGATCCCGACGCCGACGCGGAAACCCCGTGATGGCGCCGCTTGCGCTTGCTGGGCGCCGAGCACGCTCGCCGCGACGGGCAACGCCGCCGCGCCCGCGAGAACCCGCCTCCGGCTCACCGTCATGAGTCGCACCTCCCGGCCACGAACATGAACCGACTTCATGTTCGTGGCCGGGACGCTACGTGATGGGCCTCACTGTCGCAACCCACGAACGGCGCGGAACTGACGGGGAGCTTTGCCCCGCGTCTGATGCGGGGAAAGCGCCCTTCGGCAGCCGCCGAGGCGTGGTCGACCGCGAAGGCGGCGTTGCGAAAGCCACTTTCGCAACGTTGAAGGTTGCGAAAGTGGCTTTCGCAACCCTTCAACGGCGCCCTCGTTCTCAATGCTGAAGGCGAGTCCGCCTACGAAAGCACCTCCGCGACCTTCGTGAGCGTCGCGGCATCGCCCCGCAGCAGCAACGTGGTCACCACGGTCTCGTCCCACGCGGCGAGTTCGTCACGGATCTTTTCCGCCGGCCCGATCAGCGAGGTGTCCTCGACCAGCGACGTCGGGATCGCGGCGGTCGCCTCGTCCTTGCGGCCGGCCAGATACAGCTCCTGCACCCTGTCGGCCACGTCCTCGTACCCCATCCGGGCGAAGACGTCGTGGTGGAAGTTGACCGATTTCGCGCCCATGCCACCGATGTACAGCGCGAGCGACGGTTTGATCCAGCTCGCCGCCTCCTCGACGTCGTCGTGGACGAGCACCGGCACGGACGCGGCGACCTCGAAATCGTCGAAACCGTGCCGGGCGCTGGGACGCGAGAAGCCCTCCTGCAGCGCCGACCGGTAGAAGGCGTCGCTCTTGGGCGAGAAGAACAGCGGAAGCCAGCCGTCGCAGATCTCCGCCGACAGCGCCACGTTCTTCGGCCCCTCGGCGGCGAGGAAGATCGGGATCTCCTCGCGGAACGGGTGCACTGTGGACTTGAGCGGTTTGCCGAGCCCGGTCCCGCCTCGCAGGGGCAACTGGAAGTGCTGCCCGTCGTGGGTCACCGGCGCCTCGCGCGCGACGACCTTGCGCACGATCTCGACGTACTCGCGGGTGCGGGCGAGCGGCTTCGGATAGGGCTGCCCGTACCAGCCTTCGACCACCTGAGGCCCCGACGCGCCGAGCCCGAGCACGAACCGGCCGCCGGACAGGTGGTCCAGCGTCAGCGCGTGCATGGCCGTCGCGGTCGGGGTGCGCGCCGACATCTGGACGATGTTGGTGCCGAGCTTGATCCGGCTGGTCGACGCGCCCCACCAGGCGAGCGGGGTGAACGCGTCCGAGCCGTAACCCTCGGCGGTCCACACGGAATCGAAGCCGAGTTCTTCGGCGCGCAAGACCGCGTCCAGCGCGCCCTCCGGCGGGCCGGACGACCAGTAACCGAGGTGGTAACCCAGCTTCATCGAGGCTCCTAGTCAGACGTTCGGTGAGTAGTGCTCGGGTTTGCCCCGCTCCGGAAGCGGTGGAAGGTTCCGCGCGGGAGTCTCGACCAACGGCGCGTCCGGGGCCAGTTCGCCACGCTCCCGTCGCCAGCCGGCCCTGGCTCGCGGGTGGTAGCGGCGGTCTCGCGGGACCAGCTTGAACGCCGCGTTGATCAGTTTCCCCGCCCGGCGATGGCGTCGCTCGTCGCGTTCGGTCCAGGTATAGCCGAGCCGCTCGCGGATCGGCGGGTCGTACAGGCCGACCGTCAGCCAGACGAAGTGCCGCGCCACGTGCCCGCGGACGAGGTTCCACGCGAATTCCGGCAGCCAGGGCAGGAAATGCGGTTTGGCGATGCCCTGGATCTCGAGCACGTCGCGCGTGGCCTTGTTGTCCTCCAGCACGTCCTCGCACATGCGCTTCCAGTACAGCTGGAAGTCCTCCCACGACTCCGGCACCGGGCGCATGCTCATGCCGTACATCTCGTACCACTGGACGTGCTCGTCGAACAGCTTCCGCTTCTCGGCCTCGCCGATCCCGCCGCAGAAGTTGTCGGCGATGAGGATCGCGCTGACGAAGAACGTCGAATGCGCCCAATAGAACGTGTCCGGGTTGAGCGCGTGATAACGCCGCCCGTGTTTGTCGACGCCCTTGATCCGATCGTGGTAGCCGCGCACCTCCAACGCGGTCTGCCGGGCCCGCGGACCGTCGTAGATCACTCCCCCGATCGGGTACAGCGAGCGGAACAGCCGCTGCCAGCGCTCCTCGAAGAACCGCGAGTGCTCCTCGACGCCCGCGCCCAGCTCGGGATGCATGTTCTGCATGGATCCGGCCCAGAGCGCGATGAGCAGCCCACGCCAGTCGCCGAAGTACTTCCAGGTCAGCGAATCCGGTCCGAGCGGCCGCGGTTGTGTCATCCCCGGTCTCCTCACTGAGCTGGTTAAACTGACCACAACTGTTGTCAGGTTAAGGTTGACAACAGCCGTAGTCAACAAGAGGAGCCGATCATGGCCGGCCGCAGCTGGGCAGGCACGACCCTGGACGACCGCAAGGCCGCGCGGCGGGGGCAACTCGTCGACGCGGGCCTCGACCTGCTCGGGACCCAGGGCAGCGCGGGGGTGAGCGTCCGCGCGGTGTGCCGTCACGCCAAGCTCACGGAGCGGTATTTCTACGAGAGCTTCGCCGACCGCGAGGAACTCGTCGTCGCGGTCTACGAGCACATCGGCGAACAGGCACGGCAGGCCTTGGTCGACGCGGTCAGCGACACGGCCGAACCCGCCGAACGGGCGAAGGCCGCGGTCCGTGCCTTCGTCGAGTTGATGCTCGACGATCCGCGCAAGGGCCGCGTGCTCCTGCTCGCGCCGATCACCGATCCCGCGCTGACCACCCGCGGGATCGCGCTCCTCCCCTCGTTCGCCGAGCTGGTCAGCGGGCAGTTGTCCCACGGCGACGCGGCCGAGCGGCAGATGACGTCGATCGGGCTGGTCGGCGCGCTGAGCAACGTGTTCATCGCCTACCTCGACGGCTCGCTCAAGGTGAGCCGCGAGCGCCTGATCGACCACTGCGTCCGCCTCGTACTCGGCGCCGACCGCGAACCCGGCGGCGGAGCTGAGATGCCTCCACGAAAGCGGCCCAACGCGTGAACCCGCCCCTAGCACGGTGGCAGGGCGCCTTGCCCGCCCGACGTTCACCTTCGGACACTCAGCCCTGACCGCGTTCGGCGACCAGCTGCAGGGCGATGTCGATGATCATGTCCTCCTGTCCGCCCACGTATTTCGCGGCGCCGACGCGATACAGGATTTCGTGTGCCGGGACGTCGTACCGCTCGGCGGCGCGCTCCGCGTGCAGGAGGAAACTCGAGTACACCCCGGCGAAGCCCTGCACGATCGACGACCGGTCCATCACCGGCAGCCGCGTGATGTAGGGCTTCACGACGTTTTCGGCCGCGTCCATGAGCACGTCCTTGTCGACGCCCGTGCGGATCCCGAGCCGCTCGAACGTCGCCGCGAGAACCTCGGTCGGCGAGTTGCCCGCGCCCGCGCCGAGCGCCACGAGCGAACCGTCGATCTGCCGGGCGCCCGCCCGGTAGGCGAGCACCGAGTTCGCGACACCGAAGCTCAGGTTCTGGTGTCCGTGGTACCCGACCTGCGCCTCATCGCCGAATTCCGCCACCAGCGCGGCGACGCGTTCACCGGCGTCCTCCAGGATCAGCGCACCGGCGGAATCGACGACGTACACGCATTGGCAGCCGGCGTCGACCATGATCCGGCCCTGTTTCGCCAGTGCCTCGGGCGTGGACATATGGGACAGCATCAGGAAACCGACCGTCTCCAGCCCGAGCTCCCTTGCCGCGCCGAAATGCTGGACGGACACGTCGGCCTCGGTGCAATGGGTCGCGATCCGGACCGCGCCCGCGCCGAGGTCGGCCGCCACGCGCAGGTCGCCGACCGTGCCGAGGCCCGGCAGCAGCAGTACCGCGATCTTCGCGTGCCGCGCCTCGCCGACCGCCGCCTCGATCAGCTTCCGTTCGTCCACAAGGGAAAAACCGTAGTTGAACGTCGAGCCGCCGAGACCGTCGCCGTGGCTGACCTCGATCAACGAGACCCCGGCGTCGTCCAGTGCCCGGACGGTGTCGCGCACGTTCTTCTCGGTGAACTGATGCGCCATCGCGTGACTGCCGTCGCGCAGGCTCGTGTCGACGATCCGGACCTCACGGCTCACGTCGTCCCAGCTCATGCCGCCACCTCCTGAGTGGCCAGCAGATCGCCGACGCGGGCGGCCGCGGCCGTCATGATGTCCAGGTTCCCGGCGTATTTCGGCAGGAAGTCCCCGTTCCCGGCGACCTCCAGGAACACCGCGACTCGTGCTTGTCCGCTCCACCCCGGCCGGGGTGGGTCGTATTGCGGGTCCGCTTTGAGCGTGTAACCCGGCACGTAACCCTGGACCGTTTCGACCATCCGGTGGATGGATTCGCTCACCGCGTCGAAGTCCGCGTCCGGGTCGATCGCGCAGAACACCGTGTCGCGCATGATCATCGGCGGTTCGACCGGATTGATGATGATGATCGCCTTGCCGCGGCGCGCTCCCCCGACGAGTTCGATCCCGCGCGCCGTCGTCGCGGTGAACTCGTCGATGTTCGCCCGGGTACCCGGCCCGGCCGAGCGAGACGAGACCGACGCGACGATCTCCGCGTAGGGCACCGGGGTCACCCGCGACACCGCGTGCACGATCGGGATCGTGGCCTGGCCGCCGCAGGTGATCAAGTTGACGTTCGGCACGTCCAGCCGTTCCGGCAGCCCCACGGCGGGGCAGGTGAACGGGCCGACCGCGGCCGGGGTCAGATCGATCGCGCGGATCCCGGCGGTCGCGTACCGCGGCGCGTTCGCCAGATGTGCCTTCGCCGAGGTCGCTTCGAAGACCAGGTCCGGCAGATCGTCACGCGACAGCAGCCAGTCGACGCCGCCGGCGGAGGTCTCCAGTCCCAGTTCCGCGGCCTTGGCCAGCCCGTCCGAGTCCGGGTCCACGCCGACCATGTACCGCACCTCGACGTGCTCGCTGCGCCTCAGCTTCGCGAGCAGGTCGGTGCCGATGTTCCCGGGACCGACGATCGCGGCCACCGCTTTCCGTTGCGCCATGTCAGGTGACGCTCCCCGAGCGGGTAGGGCACACTCAACCCATGCGTGCCGCTGGGCGGAACGACGACCCGGAACGAACCGGAGCGGACGGCCTCGTCGCCGCCCGGATCTCCGCGCTGCTCTCGGCCTTCCGCCCCGGCGACGACGCGCTCGGCGTCTCCGAGCTGGCCCGGCGGACCGGCCTGGCGAAGTCCACCGTCCACCGGCTCACCGGGCATCTGGTCGCGACCGGCCTGCTCGAACGCGAGGGCGCGGCGTTGCGGCTCGGGCTGAAACTGTTCGAGATCGGCCAGCTGGCGGTACGGCGCCGGGGACTCGTCGAGGCGGCGCGGCCGTATCTGGCCGATCTCCGCGAAGCGACCCGCAACACCGTGCACCTGGCGGTTCTGGAAGGCACCGAGGTCGTCTACCTCGACATCCTGCGGGGCCCCGACGCGCCGTCCTTGCCGTCCCGGATCGGCGGCCGTTTTCCCGCGCACGCCACCGGTGTCGGCAAGGCGATCCTCGCGTTCTCGCCGGAATCCGTGGTGACGCAAGTGATCGACGCCGGGTTGCCCCGCGTCAGCGTGCGGACGATCACCGCCGCGGGCCTGCTGCGCCGTCAGCTGGCCAAGATCCACGGAGAGGGAATCGCGTTCGAACGGGAGGAATCCGGCGTCGGTGTCGTCTGCGCGGCGAGCCCGCTGCTCGACGCGCAAGGTGTCGCGGTGGCGGCGTTGTCGATCTCCGGCTGGGCGAATCGCATGCACACCAACCGGGTCGCGCCCGCCGTGCGGACCGCGGCCTTGGCTCTTTCCCGCACTCTGTAGGGGTTTTACGCGACCAGCCCGCGCCGGACCAGCTCCGGGCGCACACCCTCACCGAACCAGTACGCCTCCTCCGGATGCGGGTACCCGGAGAGGACGAACTCCTCGATGCCGTGCGCGTGATATTCCTCGATGAGGTCGGCCACCTCCTGGTGACTGCCGACGAGCGCCGTGCCCGCGCCACCGCGCACGAGGCCGATCCCGGCCCAGAGATTGGGGTACACCTCCAAACCGCGGACGCCGCCGCCGGTCTTCCCGCCGTGCAGGGCGGCCATCCGCTGCTGACCCACGGATTCACTGGCGGACAACTGTTTCTGGGTGTGGGCGATCCGCTCCGGGTCGATCGCGTCCAGCAGTTTGGCCGCCTCCGCCCAGGCTTCAGCCGACGTGTCACGCGAGAGGGTGTGCAGCCGGATCCCGAAGCGGAGCTTCCGTCCCTGCTCCTCCGCGAGCTCGCGGACCTTGGCGATCTTCTCGGCGACCTGCGCGGGCGGCTCGCCCCACGTGAGGTAGACGTCGGCGTGCTTCGCCGCGATCGGGAGCGCGGCCGCGGACGAACCACCGAAGTAGATCGGCGGTACCGGATCCGGTGCCGCGCGCGTGGTCGCGCCCTCGACCTTGAGGTGCTCGCCGTCGAAGTCGAACGGCTTGCCGCTCCACACCCCGCGCACGATCTCGAGGAACTCGCCGGTGCGGGCGTACCGCTGGTCGTGATCGTGCCAGTCGCCGAACCGGCGCTGCTCGACCGCGTCGCCACCGGTGACGACGTTGAGCAGCACACGCCCCCGCGAGATCCGCTGGAACGTCCCGGCCATCTGCGCGGCCAGCGTCGGCGAGATCGTCCCTGGCCGGAACGCGACCAGGAACTTGAGGGTTCTCGTCTCGCGGATCAGCGCGGCCGTCGTCAGCCACGCGTCCTCGCACCAGGTCCCGGTCGGCGTCAGCACGCCTTCGAAACCGTTGGCCTCGGCGGCGCGGGCGACCTGGGCGAGGTAGTCGAGGCTCGGCTCGCGGGCGGCGGACGCCCCGGCCGCGCGGCTGGCGTGGAAGTGCTCCACGATCGTCCGGCCGTCGCCGGTGGTGGGCAGGAACCAATGCAGCTTGAGCGTCACGGTTCCGAGCTTCGGCGCCCGCACCGGGCTGGTCAATCAGCGAGCCTCGCGTCCCGCGATCTGGACGCGTTTAGTCCTCTGAATGCGGATACGGGGCGCGGTGGGAAGGGCGTGTCGCGACACGCTGATCGAGAGCTCAGGCGAGCGGACGACGCTAAGCCCTTCCCCGCATTTATTGAGGGAGTGTCAAATATGGCGTGGCGGTCTCCCTGATCACGGTCGCGGCTGGCCGTGAAGGCCTCCTTCACTACCCTGACGGAAGGGAAGGGCCCTTCACTACCCGCCGATGCGATCCCTGGTGACGTCGCGTCCCGCTCTGATGTCCGTGAAGGCCTCCTTGAGGGACCCAGAGTCCCTCAAGGAGGCCTTCACGGACATGAGGACGACACGACGCGTTTAGTCCTCTGAATGCGGTCAGCCGCCGAACATCAGCCGCCATTCGTCCAGCGACTTCGGCCGGAACACGAAGTTCGTGTCCTTCACCCGCGACAGGTTCGCCGACGGCTCCGCCGAGTACTGGTGACCCGGATAGACGACCGGATCGCCGTCCAGCCCGGCCAGCCACTGCAGGCTCCGGTAGATCGCTTCCGCGTCACCGCCGGGGAAATCGGTCCGGCCGCAGCCTTCGAGGAACAGCGTGTCGCCGGAGACGAGCTTCCCGTCGATCAGGAAGCACTGGCTGCCCGGAGTGTGCCCTGGCGTGTGCAGCAGCCGGATCGGCACCGCACCGACCTCGACGACGTCGTCGTGTTCGTGCGCACGCAGATCGGTTCCGGAGACACCGGTGATCCGGCGGACCCACTCGGCCTCCGCGCCGTTGACGTGGATCGGCACCTGGACGCGTTCCAGCAGTTCCGCGATCCCCGGCAGCGAGAAGCCCATCATCTCGCCGCCGACGTGGTCGGGGTGGTGATGCGTGGCGAGGACACCGGTCAGCCGCATTCCGTCGGCTTCCAGCAGGTCGAGCAGATCGCCGACGGCGTACGCCGGGTCGACGACGATGGCCTCGTTCGTCTCCCGGTCGCCGATCAGATAGGCGAAGTTGACCATCTGCGTCGCGACGGGATCCCCCACCGCGAAGTCACGGCCCGCGAGCAATTGCCGGAAGTACAGCCTGTCAGCCATGCGGACACCTTACGGCGCTACTCCCCCGTGGTTCCGTCGGCCAGCTCCCGCAGGATGTCCAGATGCCCGACGTGCCGGGCGGTCTCCTGGACGACGTGCGCGAGCACCCAGCGGACGGTGAACTTCCCCGACCTGCGCGCGCGCTCGTCCGGCGAGACCCCGGCCAGCGACGACTCCGCCAAGGTCCACTCGGCGCGGTACGCCTCCACGACCGAACGCGGGTCGTCGTCCTCGGTCAGGTCCCAGCTCGGATCCGGGGAGCCTTCCCACAGCGAAGGCAGGTCGGCGCCGCCCGCTTCGATCGAGAGCCACCAGCGCTCGACGGCGGTCAGATGCTTGAGCAGCCCCAGCGCGCTCAGCCGCGGGGACGACGGCAGCGGTGTCGCGACCGCCTGTTCCCTGGTCAGCCCGGCGACCTTGTTCACCGCCGTCGCGCGGAGGAAACGCAGGAAGTCCCACTGGAGCCCGGCTTCGTCCTCGGCGATTCCGTCGGGCCAGGCGCGCTCCACCGGCTCGACCGCACTCGAACTCGTGTTCGACATGCCAGTCACCCTACACATACGTCGAACTCGCGTGATCGAAGGCGTAACTCGCGTGATCGAAGGCGTAACTCGTGAGTTACGCGCGCAATCACGTGAGTTACGCGCCCGATCACGTGAGATCTCCGTGTGGGCACCGCAGGGCTAGGCTCGTGATTCATGTGGTGGGGTCTGGTTTGCGCGTTCTTCGCGGCCTGTGCGTACGGCGTCGCTTCGGTGATGCAGGCGATCGCCGCGAAAGCGACGTCGGGCGCGGAAGATCGCGTCGATCCCCGCCTGCTCGTGCGGGTGCTGCGGCAGTGGAAGTTCGTCGCGGGTCTCGCGCTCGACGTCATCGGGTTCGTCGCCCAGGTCGCCGCGCTGCGGGTGCTGCCGCTGTTCGTGGTCCAGGCGGCGCTGGCGGGAAGCCTCGCCGTGACGGCGGTGGCCGCGCGGACGCTCGGGGTCCGGCTGGGCCGTCGCGAGTGGACGGCGATCGCGGTCGTCTGCGCCGGGCTCGGGTTGCTCGGGATGTCGGCGGAGAGCGAGGGCTCGGCGTCGACCGGGCTGGGTTTCCGGCTCGTGCTGATCGGCGCGGTCGTGGTACTCGGCACGGCCGGGATGTTCGCCGGGCGCGCGTCGCGCCGGATCCGGACGCCGGCGCTGGGCCTGATCGCCGGCCTGTGCTTCGGCGTGGTCGCCCTCTCCGGGCGCGCGCTCACCAGCCTCGCCCCGCTGGATCTGCTGACCGACCCGGCCACGTACACGCTGGGTGTGGCGGGTGCGCTGGCGATGCTGTTCTACGCCACCGCGTTGCAACGCGGCAGTGTCACGACTTCGACCGCGATGATGGTGATCGGCGAGACCGTCTTCCCGTCCCTGATCGGGGTGCTCGTACTGGGCGACACCACGCGACCCGGGTTCGCGGCCGTGGCGGCGGTCGGGTTCGTGTTCGCGGTTTCGGCGGCGCTCGCGCTGGCCCGCTTCGGCGAGCCCGCGCCGATCGAACCGGTCAACGCGCAGCTCGGCTGACCCCGCGCCGGGACACCAGCAGCCAAGCCAGGTACAACCCGCCAATTGCCCCGGTGACGAGGCCGACGGGCAGGCCCGCCAAGAACTGCTGGGTGATCAGATCGCTGGTCACCAGCAGGAGCATGCCCATCAGCGCGGCCGCGGCGAGCCCGGGCCCCGAAGACCGCGTGAGCCGCTTCGCCAGCTGAGGCGCGGCGAGCGCCAGGAACGCGATCGGGCCGGCGGCCGCCGTCGCGATCGAGCACAGCCCGACGCTGACCCCGAGGAGCACGACCCGGCTCCGCTGCACCGGCACGCCGAGCCCCTTGGCCGAGTCGTCCCCCATCTCCAGCAGGGAAAGCCTTCGGCCGTAGACCAAGGCGGGCGGGAGCAGGGCGACGATGGCAATGGCGACCGGGACGACGTGCTCCCAGCCGCGCCCGTTGAGCCCACCGACCAGCCATGCCTGCGCCGCCAGGCCGTCCTGCCAAGACGCCCTGGTGATCAGGTAGGAGTTGAACGCGAGCAGCATCGCGTTCACGCCGATACCGACGAGGATCAGCCGGAACGTGTGCACGCCGCCTTTCAACGCGAGCAACGCGATCAAGCCCGCGGTCACGACGCCGCCGACCAGCGCGCCCAGCGAAACCTGGAGCATGCCGCCGTGCACCACGATGATCGTCAGCAGCGCCCCGGCGGCCGCGCCTTCGGTGAAGCCGATGAAGTCCGGGCTGCCCAAGGGATTCCCGGACAGGCTCTGCAGGATCGCGCCGCTGACCGCGAGCGCGCCGCCGACCAGCAGCGCGGTCAGCAGCCGGGGCAGCCGCAGGGTGGTCACGATGAACTCGGTGCTCCGGTCGCCGAAACCGAACAGCGTCTGTATGACCTCGCCGACGGACAACGGGTAGTCGCCGGTGGTCATGCTGATCGCGCCGAGGAAGAACACGGCGATGGCCAGCAACGCGACGACGATCGCGGCCCGCGGGGTGACGCGAAGGGAAAGTCCGCCGCCCGGGGTGCGCAGGACGCGGGTGCTCATCCGTGGGTACTCCTTGATCGCGGTCACAGCCGGGCCAGCTTCCTGCGGCGGCAGAGCGCGATGAACACCGGCGCGCCGAGAAACGCGACGACGATGCCCGCCTGCAGTTCCTCCGGCGGGTTCAGCACGCGGCCGACGACGTCGGCACCGATCAGCGCGATCGGCGCGAGCAGCATCGAATACGGCAGGACCCAGCGCTGATCCGGGCCGACCAGCATGCGCGCGGCGTGCGGCACGGCTAGCCCGAGGAACAGGACCGGCCCGATCGCCGCGGTACCCGCGCCGCAGAGCAGGGTCACCACGATCGCGCCCAGCACCCGGGTGCGGCCGATGTGGGCGCCGAGCGCCTTGCCGGTCTGGTCGCCGAGCGCGAGGACGTTGAGGGGCCGGGCCAGCAGCAGCGCGATGACCGCGCCGACCGCCACGAACGGCGAGATCTGCCAGAACACGTCCCATTTGCGGCCGCTGAGCGAACCGACATTCCAGAAGCGGAACTGGTTGAACGTCTCGGGCATCAGCAGCAGGATCCCCACGATGTAGGCCTGGAGCACGGCCATGACGGCCGAACCGGCGAGCACGAGCCGATCCGGTGTGGCGCTGCGGCCCGCGGAGCCGAGGACGTACACCACGACCGAGGCGATCGCCGCCCCGGCGAAGGCGAACCAGATGTAGCCGAGCACGCCCGTGACCCCGACGAACGCGATCCCCGACACGACCGCGGCCGAGGCACCGGTGTTGACCCCGAGCAGGCCTGGGTCGGCGAGCGGGTTGCGGGTGAGCGCCTGCATCACCGCGCCCGCCAGGCCGAGCGCCACGCCGACGACCACACCGAGCAGGGTCCGCGGGATACGGAGGTCGTGGATGATCACCGCCTCGGTCGAGCCGTCGTTGTGCCACAGCACCGACCAGGTGGAGGTGAACGGGATGCTCTTCGACCCCACCCAGATACTGAGCAGGAACACCAGCGCCAGCAGGGCGAGCCCGACCACCAGACCGCCGGCGCGGAACGTCCGTGCCGCCGCGCTGGGCGGGGACGCCGCGACGGGTGGGCGTTCGGTGACGACCACGGAACCTCCTTCGAGTGAGCCTGTTGCCGGAGCGCGGCTCTGCCTCACGAAGTGACCGAACACGTGAACCCGCCACGGCCGACGGCTCCGCTATCGCGGTGGCAGGGCGCCTCTGCCACCGCGGCGTGGAAGACCAGGCAGCGCCTTGCCGACGTCGATCGTGGACGCGGGTTCACCAACAGACACTGAGGCGAGGCTAACCGAACGCCGGAGTTCACCTCAACGAGCTACCTACTTAGACTAGCCTTACCTTCCCCACCACGAACGGAGGCGCCGGTGACCGCAACGGCCACCACCAGCCGGAGTGTCCTGCGGCAGGCGATTTCCGGGCAGCGACGGCAGGTCACGCTCGCGTCCGTGCTGGCAGCCGGGCACCAGGGCGGTGAAGCGCTCGTCCCGGTGATCATCGGTGTGGTGATCGATCAGGCGGTCGACGGCGGTTCGGTGGGCACGCTCGTGTTCTGGCTCGCCGTGCTCGGCGTGATTTTCGCGGGACTCTCCTACAGCTACCGGTTCGCCGCGCGCGCCGCCGAAGGGGCGTCGCTGCGCGCGGCACACGAACTCCGCATCGCGATCAGCCGCCGGGTCCTGCATCCCGGTGGTGGCGCCGACAAGGGCAAACTGGCGGGCGAGCTGGTCAACATCGGCACCAGCGACGCACAACGCGTCGGGGTGGTGAACGCGGCACTGCCGTTCGGGATCGCCGCGCTCGCCGGGGTCCTGGTCAGCGCCGTCGCTCTCCTGCGCATCTCGCTCCCGCTGGGGCTCCTCGTGCTCCTGGGCACGCCGCCGCTGCTGTATCTGGCGCATCTCATCGGCAAGCCGCTGGAGCGCCGCAGCGAAGCCGAACAGGAACGGTCCGCGCACGCCTCGGGCGTCGCCACCGACCTGGTGTCGGGCCTGCGGGTACTCAAAGGCATCGGCGCCGAACCGGCCGCGGTCGCCCGCTACCGCGACACGAGCCAGAACTCGCTCAAGGCGACCTTGCGCGCCGCGCGGGCCAAGGCGTGGCACGACGGCGCGGTGCTCGCGCTGACCGGCGTCTTCATCGCGGTCGTCGCCCTCGTCGGCGGGAACCTCGCGTCGTCGGGGTCGATCAGCGTCGGTGACCTCGTCGCCGCGGTGGGGCTGGCCCAGTTCCTGCTCACCCCGTTCCTGATCTTCTCGTGGGTCAACGGCGAACTGGCGCAGGGCCGCGCGTCGGCGTCCCGGGTCGCCGACCTGCTGACCACACCGACCGCGGTCGAAGCCGGTGATGGCGAACTCCCGTCGCCCGCCACCGGGAACGTCCGGTTCACCGAGGTCTCCTACGGCAGCCTCCGCGGCGTCGACCTCGACATCCCGGCCGGACAGCTGATCGGCGTCGTCGCCGCCGATCCGGCCGCCGCGACCGATCTGCTCGACTGTCTCGGCCGCGCGGGAGATCCGGCCGAGGGCAAGGTCCACGTCGACGGCATCGATCTGTCCACTGTGGACCCGGAACGGGTGCGGGAGGTCGTCCTGGTCGCCGCGCACGACGCGGACCTGTTCGAAGGGACGCTGGCGGAAAACGTCCACGCGGACGGCCGGTCCGCCGACGAGGCCCTGGCCGCGTCGGCCGCGGACGAGGTCGCGGCGGCCTTGCCCGACGGCACCACCACCGCGGTTACCGAACGCGGGCGTTCCCTCTCCGGCGGCCAGCGGCAGCGTGTCGCACTCGCCCGAGCGCTCGCCGCGGACGCGCCGGTGCTCGTCGTCCACGACCCGACGACGGCGGTCGACACGGTGACCGAAGCGAAGATAGCCACCGGGCTCGCCCGGCTACGACGAGGACGGACCACGATCCTGGTGACCACGAGCCCCGCCCTGCTCGCCGTGGCGGACCGCGTCGTCGTCCTTGACGGCGGCCGGATCACCGGCGAGGGCGGCCACGCCGAACTCTCCCGCGATCGCGCCGACTACCGCGCGGCGGTGCTGTCATGACCCGTGAACTCCTCCCCACCGCCGACGGCAAGCGGATCCGCGCGGTCCTCGGCGAACTGCTGCGCACCTCGAAGGCCCGCGCCGCCGGCGCGCTGGCGATGCTCGTCGGCGCGACCGCGATCGGGCTGCTCACCGCCCGGCTGCTCGGCCACATCGTCGACCTGGTCATCGAGAAGCGGCCCGCGACCGAGCTGGCCACCCCCGTGGTGGCACTGGTCCTGGTCGCCGTCTCCCAGGCCATCGCGACGGCTTTGGGTGTCTCGCTCACCGCCAAGCTCGGCGAAACACTCCTCGCGGAACTCCGCGAACGGTTCGTCGACCGAGCTCTGGGGCTGCCGCTGGAACAGGTCGAACGCGCGGGTTCCGGCGACCTCACCGCCCGCGTCACCAACGACGTCACCGTGGTCGCGAGGGCGGTCCGCGAAGCCCTGCCGGAACTCGGCCGCTCGGTGCTGACGATCGTGCTGACCCTCGGCGCGCTCGCCGTCCTCGACTGGCGGTTCCTCCTGGCGGCACTGCTCGCGACACCGATCCAGCTGCACACCGTGCGCTGGTATGTCCGCAACGCCGTGCCGTTGTACGCGAAGCAGCGGATCGCGACCGGTTCGCAGCAGCAGCAACTACTCGACACGATCGGCGGCGCGAAGACCGTCCGCGCGTTCCGGCTCGCCGACGCCCACGTGGAGCGGGTCCGGCAGCGGTCCGAGGGCGCGATGGACCTGATGCTGCGCGGTGTCCGGCTGATGACGAAGTTCTTCGCCAGGCTCAATCTTGCCGAGTTCGTCGGTCTCTCGGCCGTGCTCGCGGCCGGGTTCCTGCTGGTGGGCGCCGACGCCGTGACCGTGGGCGCGGCGACCGCCGCGGCGTTGTACTTCCACAGCCTCTTCGGTCCGATCAACAGCGCGCTGGCGCTGGTGGACGACGCGCAGGCGGCCGCCGCGAGCCTCGCCCGGCTGATCGGTGTGGCCGACCTGCCCGCGCCGCGCGAACCCGAACGGCCCGCGAAACCCGTCGACGCCTCGGTGAAGGCGGCGGGCATCTCTCATTCCTATGTGGACGGTCATCCGGTGCTGCGGGACGTCGATCTCAGCCTCTCCCCCGGCGAGCGGGTCGCGCTGGTCGGCGCGAGCGGGGCGGGCAAGACGACGCTGGCCAAGCTGATCGCCGGGATCCACACCCCGGCTTCGGGGACGATCTCCGTCGGCGGGGTCCCGCTCGACGAGCTCGGGCCCTCCGCCACGCGGCAGGCGGTCGCGCTGATCAGCCAGGAGGTGCACGTCTTCGCCGGCTCGCTGGCGGACGACCTCCGGCTCGCCCGTCCCGGCGCGTCCGACGCGGAGTTGGTGGCGGCACTGGAAAAAGTCGGCGCGCGCGGCTGGGCGGAAGCGCTGGGCGAAGGTCTCGCGACCGTGGTGGGCGAGGGCGGGCATCGGCTGACCGTCACCCAGTCCCAACAGCTGGCGCTGGCGAGGCTGGTGCTCGCCGATCCGCCGATCGCGATCCTCGACGAGGCGACCGCCGAAGCCGGGAGCGCGGGCGCAAAGACCCTCGAGGCCGCCGCGGCCGCGGCACTGGAGGGCCGCACCGGTCTCGTCGTCGCGCACCGGCTGACGCAGGCCGCGGCGTCGGACCGTGTCGTCGTGCTCGACGCGGGCGTGATCGTCGAAAGCGGGACGCACGAAGAACTCGTGGCCTCCGGCGGTCAATACGCAACGCTTTGGGCGGCCTGGTCGGACAACCGTTCACGGACGTGATCCGGGACGCGCCGTCACCGGTTGCAATCGAGCGGTCGGCGTCTTAGGTTAGCCAAACCTGATCCTCGATTAATCCGGTATTCCGCCGGACAGCCGATCACGAAGGACGGATGATGGCCCGAATCCCCACCCTCTCCGCCGTGCGCGGGCGCCTGAAGACCGCCGGCCTGCTGGCGTCCACCCTGGTGCTGGCCGCCTCGCTCACCGCGTGCGGAGGAGGCGGCGAGTCGGCCACCCCTGCCGCGCAGAACTCCGCCGGATCCGCGGTCGACGCGAACGCGTTCCCGACCACGATCGAGCACAAGTACGGCAGCACCACCGTCACGCAGGAGCCCAAACGCGTCGTCACGGTCGGCCTGACCGAGCAGGACGCGCTGCTCGCGCTCGGCGTGGTCCCGGTCGGCGTCACCGAGTGGCTCGGCAAGTTCCCCGGCACCATCGGCCCGTGGGCGACCGGCAAACTCGGCGGCGCCGCACTGCCCGAGGTCCTCAAGGACGTGGACGGGCCGCAGTACGAGAAGATCGCCGCGCTCAAGCCGGATCTGATCATCGCGCTGTACTCCGGGCTCACCAAGGAGCAGTACGACAAGCTGAGCCAGATCGGCGTCCCGGTCGTCGCCCAGCCCAAGGAGTACAACGACTACGGCATCCCGTGGAACGAGGCGACCAAGAAGGTCGGCCAGGCCGTCGGCCGCTCCACCAAGGCGAACGAACTCGTCAAGGGTGTCGAGGACAAGTTCGCCCAGGTCCGCAAGGACCACCCGGAGTTCGCGGGCAAGTCGGCCCTGATGGCGTCGACCTACGAGGGTTACTTCGTCTACGGCAGCCAGGACGGGCGCTCGCATATCCTCGAATCGCTCGGTTTCAAACTACCCGCGGATCTCGATGCCGCCATCGGGGACAAGTTCGGCAAGAGCCTCAGCGCCGAGCGGACCGACCTGCTCGACCGCGACGCGCTCGTGTGGCTCATCGACACCCCGGCCAAGGCGCAGGAGATCCTCGGCAAGGACGTGCTCTACAGCGGCCTGAAGGTGGCGAAGGAGAAGCGCGAGGTGTTCATCGAGAACGAAGGCACCTATGGCAGCGCGGTCTCCTTCGTGACCGTGCTGAGCCTGCCGTACGTGATCGACCGGATCGTCCCGCAGCTCGCCGCCGCGGTCGACGGTGACCCGAAGACCGAGGTCAAACCGGCCAACTGAACCCGTTTGCAGTGCGCGTGAAGGCCTCCTTCCCTCGGCTGAGCCGAGGGAAGGAGGCCTTCATGTAGTTCGAGGTCCCTCTGGGAGGGCATGCCTGGCCGGACGTGATGCGAAGGCCACTTTCGCAACGTTGAAGGTTGCGAAAGCCACTTTCGCAACCCTGTCTCCCCAGACGCCAGGTGCGCCTCAGTGCGGGAATCCCCAGGAGTTGTGCAGCGGAACGGTGATCTGCTTCAGCCACGTCTTGGTGGTGAAGTCCCGGGCCTTGATGACCACCGAGCCGGGCGAGACCTCGACCTGCAGCCCCTGGTTGAACGCGCCGCCGAGGGACACTTCCCCGCCCTTGCCGTCGTCCGTCCAGCCGGTCTGCACGGCAGCGGTGTTGACGACGGTGAACCCTTCGAGGTTTCCGGTACCCGGCACCACGCGGCGGACCACCCAGTCCGACAGGTTCAGATCCCAGTGCGTGTGCCCGGAGAAGAGGAACACGTCCCGGTGCCGGCCGAGGATCGACAGCAGCCTGTCGGGCTGGAGATAGTCGGACCGGTAGAGCTTGTTGTGCGTGCCGGAAACGGTGTTGGGCAACGGATGATGCGTCAGCACCATCACCGGGCTGCGCCGGTTCGCCCAGTACCGGAGGCGTTGTTCGAGCCAGGTGAACTGGCGGTCGCTCATCCAGACCTCGTCCCACAGCTTGGGGTCGTGGTACTTCGCGTACTGCTCGGTTCCGAGGCAGAGCACCGGAACACCGCCGAACGACGACTCGGAGTAGACGGTGTTGCGGCCCGCGAACCGGTAGAAGCTGCGGAAAAGGGAATCCTCGGTCGTCCCGTTGGGCCAGGTCTCCTGAGCGAGCGTGTCGGGGTCCCGCCACTTCGGGACGTAGAACTCGTGGTTGCCGATCGCCCACGCGACCTCGCGCGGATGCGGGTGCTTGTCGAAGGTCGAGCGCAGCTGCGCGTACTCGAAGTCGTAACCGCGCGGGGTGAGATCGCCCGCGATACCGAGCCCGGCACTGCCCGGGTTGATCGCGTGCAGGTCGTCGAGCGCCTTGCCGAAGTCGGTGAGGTCGCCCTGGATGTCGCTGAGGACGTTGAAGCGGACGACCGGCCCGTGCGGGCCCCACTTCCCTTGTGTCTGGGGTTGCGCTTCCGCCTGACCCGGCAGCATCGCCGCCCCTGCCGCCGCACCGCCGGCGGTCACCATGAACGCTCTTCGATCCATAACCCGAACGCTACTCACGTTTTATGGCCGGATTCGGTCGCGCTTCTGAACAACGCAAGTCCGTGAAGGCCTCCTTGAGGGACTCTGGGTCCCTCAAGGAGGCCTTCACGGACTTGAGCGTCAGGACTCCATGGCCTTGACGAGCGAAGCGGGCCGCAGGTCCGTCCAGTTGGTTTCGACGTACTCGAGGCACTCCGGACGCGAAGCGGGGCCGAACTTCGTGGTCCAGCCCGCCGGGACCTCGACGAACTCGGGCCACAGGCTGTGCTGGCCTTCGTCGTTGACCAGCACCAAGTACGTGCCGTCGGGGTTCTCGAACGGGTTCGTCATTCCTTGTTCTCCTTCTTCGTGGCCGGTGAATCAGCCCGGCGGATGAGCGCGTCCAGCGCGAGGAACCAGCCTTCCGCGAGTTCCCGCACCGAGTCTTCGGTGAGCACGGCCTCCGGCCAGGACCAGTGTGCGCCCAGTTCGGGGCCGCCGGAAAGGTCCTCGGCCAGGACGTTGACCGTCAGCGCGTGCGAGACCGGCATCCCGTCGTCAGGGCCGAGTTCGGCTGCCTCGGCCTCCGCGGCGTACGACCAATCGGTCGCCTCGGGGACACCGATCCGGCCCAGGTAGTTGAACTCGATCTGCGGCTTCGCGTACTTCGCGAGCTCAGGACCGGTGCGCGGGTCGAGGTACCGAAGCAGACCGTGCCCGATACCGCCGTCCGGCAACCCGTCGAGGTGGGCCCGGACCCGTTCGAGCGCCTCACCGGCGGCGGCTCCACCGGCGAACGCGTCGTCCAGGTCGAGGTCACCCAGGTCCAGGCACACCGGGACGACGCTGGTGAACCAGCCGACCGTCCGCGAAAGATCCGCACCGGCGACCAGTTCCTCTTCGCGGCCGTGCCCCTCGACGTCGACGAGCACCGCCTGTCCCCCGTCCCGGCGCCACCGGGCGACCGCGAGGGCGAGACCGGTGAGCAGGACATCGTTGATCGTCGCCCGGAACGCCGCCGGGACGCGGGACAGCAGCGGAGCCGTCCGCTCGGCGGGCAGTGTCAGCGACACCTTCTTCACGGTCGCCGCCACGTCTCGCGCGGGGTCGAGCGGCCGGTCCAGCGGGATCGGATCCCCACCGGCCAGCACCGACTTCCACTGATCCAGCTCGCCGGCCCGATCCTGGGTGGACAGAGCACGCGACCACCGCCGGAACGACGTGTCCACAGAAGACAGCTCCGGCGCCCCGCCGTTCGCGACCGCGTCCCAGGCGGAAACGAGGTCCGGCAGCAGGATCCGCCACGACACACCGTCGACGGCGAGATGATGGATCATCAGCAGCAACCGCCCAGGAGCCGACGGCCCCGCGTCGAACCACGTCGCGCTCAGCATCACCCCGGCGTCCGGGTCCAGCCGGGCACGGGTCGGCTCCGCTTGTCGCTCGATCAGCGCGAACAGATCACCGTCCCCGACGTCGACGCGGTCGACGCGGTCGATGCGCACGTCGGCGGATTCGACCACCCGGAGTGCCCAGCCGTCCACCGACCGGTCGAGCCGCGCGCGCAGCATGTCGTGCCGCGCGACGACCGCGCCGAGCACGGTCTTCAGCTGGTCAACGGTCATCCCGGACGGCGTCCGCAGCAACGCCGCCTGGTGGTAACCGTCGATCGGGCCGCCGAGTTCGCGCAGCGCGTGCATGATCGGCGTGAGCGCGACCGTGCCGTCGTGCTCGATGCTCTCGGCGACCTCGGCCAGCGCCTCGACGGTCCGGCGTGCGAACACGTCGTGCGGGGTGATCTTCAGCTCGGCCGCGCGAGCCCGGCTGACCAGCCGCATCGCGACGATGCTGTCCCCGCCGAGCGCGAAGAAGTCGTCGTCAGCACCGAGTTCCGGCACATCGAGCACCTCCGCGAAGAGCGCGCACAGCGCCTTCTCCCGTTCGGTCTCGGGTGCCCGGCCGCCTGCCAGCTCCGTGTAGTCCGGCGCGGGCAGTGCCTTGCGGTCCAGCTTTCCGTTCGACAGCACGGGAAGCGTGTCGAGCGAGACGAACGCCGACGGCACCATGTAGTCCGGCAGCGCCTCGGCTGCGAACCGCCGCAGCTCCTCCCGGCCCACAGTGGACACCACGTACGCCACCAGTTGCCTGGCCCGTGGCCGGTCCTCACGGACCAGGACGACCGCCTGCGTGACGTCCTGGTGCCGTTCGAGCACGGCCTCGACCTCGCCGGGTTCGACCCGGAAGCCGCGGATCTTCGCCTGGTCGTCGGCGCGCCCGCCGAAGTCCAGCCGTCCGTCCGCGGTCCAGCGGGCGAGGTCGCCGGTCCGGTACATCCGGGCTCCCGCCGGGCCGAACGGATCCGCCACGAACCGCTCGGACGTCAGCGCCGCCCGCCCGAGGTACCCCCGGGCGAGACCGGAACCGGCGAGGTACAGCTCACCGGTGACGCCGGGCGGGACCGGCCGCAGTGCCGCGTCCAGCACGTAGGCGCGGGTGTTCGCGACCGGCCTGCCGACCAGCGGTTTCTCGCTGTCGCCGATTTTCGCGACGAGGGCGTCCACTGTGGACTCGGTGGGCCCGTACAGGTTGAAGGCCTCGGTACCGTCCAAAGTGGCCAGACGGTGCCACAGGCTCTCGGGCACCGCCTCACCGCCGACACCGATCACGGCGAGCGGGCACCGGTCGCCGTCGAGCAGCCCCGCGTCCGCCATCTGCGCGAAGAACGACGGGGTGACCTCGATGAAGTCGAAACCGTCGCGGTCGATCATCGCGGCGAGCAGTTCGGGGTCGCGCCGGGTCTCCTCGTCCACGATGTGCACGGCGTGCCCGTCGAGCAGCCACAGCTGTGGCTGCCAAGAGGCGTCGAAGGAGAACGACCACGCGTGTCCCACTCGCAGGTGTGGTTTGCCGGTGGCCTCGACCGCGGGCCGGTGCAGGGTGGCGCGGTGGCTGTGGAACAGGTTCACCACGCCGCGATGCGGGACGACGACCCCCTTGGGTGTCCCGGTCGAGCCGGACGTGTAGATCACGTACGCCGGATGCTCCGGGTCGAGCGGGCGGATCCGGTCACGGTCGGTCAGGTCGTGCGGCTGCCGGTCCTCGGTGACGAGCGCGCACAGCGCCAGCGTCTCGATTTCGTTCCGCGGCAACGACTCCAGCAGCTCGGGCTCGGTCAGGATCACCTTGGGCCGCGCGTCGGCGAGCATCGCGGCCAGCCGCTCGGCCGGGTAGTCCGGGTCGAGCGGCAGGTACGCCGCACCCGCCTTGTGGACCGCGAGGATCGCCGGCAGCACGTCCGCCGAACGCGGCAACGCCAAGGCGACGAAGTCCTCGGGTCCCACGCCGTGGGCGACCAAGGCCCTGGCGAGCCGGTTCGCGCGCTCGTTGAGTTCTGCGAAGGTCAAGGCGAACTCGCCCGACACCACCGCCGTCGCGTCGGGCGAGCGCCGCACCTGGTCCTCGAACAGACCGGCCACAGTGGACGGTTCGACGGCGAGCGCCGTGTCGTTCCACTCCCGCACGATCAGCTCTAGGTCAGCCTCGGCCAGGATGTCGATCCTGCCGACCGGAGCGTCCACATCGGACACCATCGCGGCGAGCACGCGTTCCATCGCGGGGAGAAGCCGTTCCGGCAGACCGGCTTCGAACAGGCCGGCGCGGTACTCGGCGGTGAGCTTCAGCCGCGTGCCGGGTTCCACCGCCCAGGTGAGCGGATAGTGCGTGGAGTCCTCGTGACGCACGATCTCCCCGCGCAACCCGGCACCGGTCTCGTCCTCGTCCGCGCCGGGATAGCTTTCGAACACCATCAGCGTGTCGAACAGCTCCCCCAGCCCGGCGACACGCTGGATGTCGGCGAGCCCGAAGTGCTGGTGCGCCAGCAAACCGGACTGCTCGTCCTGGACCCGGTCGAGTAGTTCACCCAGCTTTTCGGCGGGGTCGAGCGCGATCCGCACCGGGATCGTGGTGATGAACAAGCCGATCATCCGCTCCACGCCGGCCAGTTCGGGCGGACGCCCGGCGACCGTCGCGCCGAACACGACGTCCGACCGGCCGGTCAGCCTGCCGAGCACGATGCTCCACGCCGTCTGGACGAGCGTGTTCAGCGTCAGACCACGCGATCGGGCCACCGCGGACAGTGCCTCGGTCGCCTGCTCCGGCACTTCCAGCGACAACCGCTCCGGCAGGGCCGGGATCCGCTGCGGATCGTGGAGGACGAGATGCGTCGGCTCGGTCAGGCCGTCGAGCGCCTGCCGCCACACGACTTCCGCCGCCTCCCGGTCCTGCTCCCCGAGCCAGCCGAGATGGTCGCGGAACTGACGGGCGGGCGCCAGCTCGGCGCCGGCGTACAGCTGGGACAGCTCGGCGAACAGCTGCGGTACCGACCAGCCGTCGAGCAGCACGTGCTGGTGGGTGAACACCAGCCGGTGCCGGCCGTCCGGCAAGGCCAGAAGCAGGAACCGCAGCAGCGGCGCGGTGGCGGGGTCGAAGCGGCGCCGGTCGTGGGCCGGCTCTGTCTCGGCATCGTGCGCCGAAGCGACGAAACGCCACGGAACGGTGACCGAACGCGCCACCAGGGCGACAGGGCGGCCGGACGCGAGGTACCGGTAGCCGGTGCGCAGGATGGCGTGCCGGTCCACGAGCGCCTGCGCGGCGTCACGCAGCCGTGCCGGATCGAGCGGCCCATCGAGATCGAACGACACCTGGACGGTGTAGACGTCGGGTCCTTCGCCATCCATCGTCGCGTGGAAGAGCAGCCCGGCCTGCAACGGCGTCAGCGGCCACACCGCGGCCGTGTCCGGCGCGACGTCGAGGATCTCCGCGCGTTCGGCCGCGTCGAGCTCCACCAACGGCTTCCTGGTCGCGGGCGCGTCGAGCCGCACCGAGCTGACCTCGGCCAGGGCCGCGACGGTCCGGTGCCGGAAGACGTCACGCGGGCTCAGCAGCAGCCCGGCGTTCCGGACGCGGCCGACCAGTTGCATCGCGACGATGCTGTCCCCGCCGAGGCGGAAGAAGTCGTCGTGGACGCCCACCTTGTCCAGCCCGAGCACACCGGCGACGAGCGACGCGAGCAGTTCCTCGCGCGGTGTGCGCGGGGCGTCATCGGTCACCGCGTCGGCGAAGTCCGGCGCGGGCAGCGCCTTGCGGTCGAGCTTCCCGTTGGGCGTCAACGGGAACGCGTCCAGCACCACGAACGCGGACGGCACCATGTACTCCGGCAGAGTGGCCTCGGCCAGTCGCCGGGCTTCTTCGACGTCCGCCTCCCCCGCCAGGTAGGCGACGAGCCTGCCCTCTCGCAGGACCACCCGCGCGGAGAGCACGGACTCGATCTCGCCCAGCTCGATCCGGAAACCGCGCAACTTGACCTGGTCGTCGGCTCGGCCGAGATAGTCGAGCGCGCCGTCGGCCCGCCACCGCGCGAGATCGCCCGTGCGGTACATCCGCTCCCCTGGCGCGAACGGGTTCGCCACGAACCGCTCGGCGGTCAGCCCCGCCCGGCCGAGATAGCCGCGCGCGAGCTGCGCGCCCGCCAGGTACAACTCCCCCGCCACGCCCGGCGGCACCGGCCGGAGCCGGGCGTCGAACACGTGCACCTGGGTGTTCCACACCGGACGGCCAATGGGGACAGTGTCATCGACGACCTCCCACGAGGTCACGTCCACCGATGCCTCGGTCGGTCCGTAGAGGTTGTGCAGCGGGGCATCCACGCGAGCCGCCAGTTCCGGCGACAGCGCCTCGCCACTGCACAGGACTCGGCGGACGCCGTGCCACGACGGCTCTTCGGCGAGGAACGCCTCCAGCATCGACGGGACGAAGTGCAGCGTCGTGATCCGCTCGTCACGGATCAGCGCTTCGAGATACGCCGGATCGCGGTGGCCGTCCGGTTTGGCGAGCACCAGTGTCGCGCCGGTGATCAGCGGCCAGAAGAACTCCCAGACCGACACGTCGAAACTGGACGGCGTCTTCTGCAACACGCGGTCGTCCGCGGCGAGGCCGTACTCGTCCTGCATCCACAGCAATCGGTTCACGATGCCCTGGTGAGGCACCACGACACCCTTGGGCCGACCGGTCGAACCCGACGTGTAGATCACGTACGCCGGAGACGACGGATCCACGACCCGCCCCAGACTCTCACCGGAGTAGCCGTCCAAAGCAGGCAGCTCATCGAGAACGACCGCAGGCGCCGCGTCTTCGAGCATGAACGCGATGCGGTCGGCCGGATAGTCCGTGTCGAGTGGCAGATACGCCGCGCCCGCCTTGTGCACCGCGTACAGCGCGACCACGAGATCGAGCGACCGCGGCAACGACACCGCCACCACAGACTCCGTACCCGCACCTTGCTCGATCAGCCATCGCGCGAGCTGATTCGCCCGCGCGTCGAACTCCGCATACGACAGCTCGGCACCCTCGAACACCACAGCGGGAGCGTCCGGCGTCCGCGCCACCTGCGCCTCGAACAACTCGGGCAGCGTGGTCGCCGGGACGTCGTGCGCGGTGTCGTTCCAGCGCCCGAGCTGGGCACGCTCGTCCTCGCCGAGGACGTCGAGTGCACCGACCGGGATCGCGGGATCGGCGGCCACCTGGTCCAGAACGGCGACCAGCCGTCGCGCGAACGACTCGGCCGTGCCGTGGTCGAAAAGATCGGCGCTGTACTCGATGGCGCCCGAGATCCCGCCAGCGTCACTGCCGTTCTCCAGGAACCCGAACTCGAGATCGAACTTGGCGACGCCCTGCGTGCACTCCTCCTGCTCCGCGCGAAGACCGGGCAACTTCAGCCCGTCGCCCGATTCGGGCAGGTAGACCACCATCACCTGGAACAACGGGTGCCTGGCCAGCGAGCGTTCCGGGTTGACCGCGTCGACCAGGCGCTCGAACGGCAGGTCCTGGTGTTCGAAGGCGGCGAGATCCGTCGCGCGCACCCGCGAGAGCAGATCATCGAACGCCGGGTCGCCGGACAGGTCGGTACGCAGCACCAGCGAGTTCACGAAGAAGCCGATCAGCGGCTCCAGCCGTTCGTCGACGCGGCCGGAACTCGGTGCGCCGAGCGGGATGTCGTCCCCGGCGCCGAGCCGGTGCAGCAGCGCCGCGACCGCGGCCTGCGCCAGCATGAACATGCTGACGTCGTGCCGCCGGGCGACCGCGCGCAGGCGCTCGGTGAGCCCGCCGTCGATCGGGAAGGTGACGAGACCACCGCGGTGGCTTGACTCCGCCGGACGGGGACGGTCGACGGGCAGGTCCAGCTCGTCCGGCAGACCCGCCAGCGCTTCCCGCCAGAAACCGAGGTGCCCGTAAGCCGTCGAGTCGAGCAGTTCGCGTTGCCACAAGGCGTAATCCGCGTACTGGACTGGCAGGTCAGTCCACTGTGGAGCGATGCCCGCCGCACGAGCCTCGTATGCGGTGGCGAGGTCCGCCATCAGCGGCCCCTGTGACCACTCGTCCGTCGCCACGTGGTGGATCACCAGCAGCAGGACGTGTTCAGTCGGCGAGACGACAAAGACCATGGCCCGGATCGGCAGTTCCTCGTCGAGGGCGAATCCGTGACCGACCTCGGCCGCCAACTGCGTCGGAAGGTCTCCGGCCGCCTCGAAACGGACTTCCGGACGCGCGTCGGCCAGAATCCGCTGCGCCGCGACGCCACCTTCTTCGACGAACACGGTCCGGAGTGGTTCGTGCCGCTCGACGAGATCGCCGATAGCCGCGCGCAGCGCGTCCGTGTCCAGTTCGCCGTGCAGGCGCCAGGCGAGCGGGATGTTGTAGGTGGAGGTGACACCTTCGAGCCGGTACAGGAACCACAACCGTTGCTGCGCGGGCGAAAGCGGCAACACGTCCGGCCGGTTCCCGGCACGCAGGACAGGTTGCGAGGACGGGTCCGAGAGCCGTTCGGCCAGCGCGGCGACGGTGGGGGCGTCGAAGACGTCGCGGACCGAAACCATGGCGTCCATACTCGCCGAGATCCGGCTGACCAGGCGCATCACCAGCAGCGAATGCCCGCCGAGCGCGAAGAACCCGTCATCGATCCCGACTCGGTCCACGCCGAGCACGTCGGCGAACAGCGCGCACAGCGCCTCTTCCCGCGCGTTCCGCGGCTCGCGGCCTTCGGTGGTCGCGAATTCCGGCGCGGGCAGCGCCTTGCGGTCGAGTTTGCCGTTCGGGGTCAACGGGATCTCGTCGAGCACGACGAACGCCGACGGCACCATGTGCTCCGGCAGCTTCGCCGCCACCCTCTCCCGCAGGCCTTCGACCGAGCCGACGATGTAAGCCACCAGTCGGTCTTCGCGAGCGACCACCACGGCTCGCGAGACAGCCTCGGACGCGGTCAGGGCGGCCTCGACCTCGCCGAGTTCGACCCGGAAGCCGCGGATCTTGACCTGGTCGTCGACGCGGCCCAGGAACTCCAGCACGCCGTCGTCCGACCAGCGCGCGAGATCCCCGGTGCGGTACATGCGCTCACCCGGGCCGCCGAACGGGTCGGCGACGAACCGCTCGGCGGTCAGCCCCGGCCTGGCCAGATACCCGCGAGCGAGCTGCACGCCTGCGAGGCAGAGCTCACCGGGGACACCCGGCGGGACCGGGTTCAGCCGCGCGTCCAGCACGTAGGTCCGCGTGTTCCACACCGGACGCCCGATCGGGACCGACGGCGTCGTCTCGGCACCGGCCCGCCAGGCCGTCACGTCGACGGACGCCTCGGTCGGGCCATAGAGGTTGTACAGCGGGACATCCACGCGGGCCGCCAGCTCCGACGGCAACGCCTCACCACTGCAGATCACGCGCCGCAGGCCCGTACACACCGCTGTCTCCAGGAACAGTGCGAACATCGACGGGACGAAGTGGACGGTGGTGATCCCGGCGGTGCGGATCAGCTCCGCGAGGTACACCGGGTCCTTGTGGCCCTCGGGTTTGGCGACCACCAGTGTCGCGCCGGTGATCAGC
This sequence comes from Amycolatopsis sp. cmx-4-54, assembly GCF_046548895.1. NCBI lineage: Bacteria > Bacillati > Actinomycetota > Actinomycetes > Pseudonocardiales > Pseudonocardiaceae > Amycolatopsis > Amycolatopsis sp. cmx-4-54. Next base: position 125,127 of record NZ_JAEBEJ010000007.1, on the reverse strand, counting down.
GGCCAGAAGAACTCCCACACCGACACGTCGAAACTCGACGGCGTCTTCTGCAACACCCGGTCATCGGCCGTCAGGCCGTACTCGTCCTGCATCCACAACAACCGGTTCACGATGCCGGAATGCGGCACCACCACACCCTTCGGCCGTCCCGTCGAACCTGACGTGTAGATCACGTACGCCGGAGACGACGGATCGACGTCCAGCCCCAGACTCCCGCCGGAGTAGCCGTCCAACGCAGGCAGCTCATCGAGAACGACCGCCGGCGCCGCGTCTTCGAGCATGAACGCGATGCGATCAGCCGGATAGTCGCGGTCGACCGGCAGGTAAGCGCCACCGGCCTTGTGCACCGCGTACAGCGCGACGACCAGGTCGAGCGACCGCGGCAGCGACACCGCCACCACCGACTCCGCGCCCACCCCCTGCTCGACCAGCCACCGCGCTAACCGGTTGGCGCGGGCGTCGAACTCGGCATACGAGAGTCCCGCGCCTTCGAACACCACGGCGGGAGCGTCCGGAGTCCGCGCCACCTGCGCCTCGAACAACTCCGGCAACGTCGTGACGGGGACTTCACGAGCCGTGCGGTTCCACTCGGTCACCCGCGCGCGCTCGTCACCGATCAGCACGTCGAGCGTCGCGACGGGCCGCGCCGGTTCAGCGGTGACCTGCTTCAGCAGCGACGTGAGGCGGGTGAGCAAGCGTTCGGCCGTCGTCTCGTCGGCGAGGTCTTCGGCGTACTCCAGCATCAGCGTGGTGGTGCTGCCGTCGTCGACCATCGTGAAGTGCAGGTCGAACTTCGCCATGCCGGTGTCCATCTCGAACCACTCGGCGGGCAGGCCCAGCACGTCGTGCGCGTCGCTCTGCCGGTGGTAGCCCACCATCACCTGGAACAGCGGGTTGCGCCCCGGCACCCGCGGTGGGTTCAGCTCCTCGACCATGCGCTCGAACGGCAGATCGCCGTGCGAGAACGCGGCGAGATCCGCCTCGCGCACCCGGTCGAGCAGGGCGCCGAACGTCGGCTCGCCGGACAGATCGGTCCGCAGCACCAGCGTGTTCACGAAGAATCCGACGAGCTGCTCTAGTCGTTCGTCAGTTCGTCCCGCGATCGGGGCGCCCAGCGGGATGTCATCTCCGGCGCCGGTCCGGTGCAGCAGCGCGGCCACCGCCGCCTGGAGCACCATGAACGGGCTCGCACCCGCCTTCGCCGCCAGGTCGCGCACGGCGGCCGACAGTTCCTCCGACAGCGGGGACTTGACCTTTCCGCCCTTGCCCGTCGGCTGGAGCGGACGGGGGCGGTCCAGCGGCAAGGTCAGCTCGTCCGGCGCCCCGCGCAGGGAATCGGCCCAAAAGGCGACCTGTGCGGCTCCGCGCTGATCGAGGAAGTCCCTCTGCCACAACGCGAAGTCGGCGTACTGCACGGGGAGGTCCGTCCACACGGGAGCCTCACCCGCTTGACGGGCTCGATAGGCCGAGGTCAGGTCGTCCAGGAACGGCCGGTCGGACCATTCGTCGGTCGCGCTGTGGTGCAGGACCAGCGAGAGCACGTGGTCGCCGTCGCCGAGGCGCAGCACCCGCAGCCGGACCGGGATCTCCGTCGCCAGATCGAACGGCGTCCGAGACAGTTCGGCGATCCGCCCGGCCAGACCGTCCTCGTCACACTCCTCGACGGCGAACGGGATCCCAGGCGCGTCGAGAACGCGCTGGTAGGGCTCCCCGTCGTGCTCGACGAGCACGGTTCGCAGGACCTCGTGCCTGCCGAGCACGTCGCCGAGCGCCGCACGCAACGCGTCGAGGTTGAGGTCGCCGCGCAACCGGAAGGTCAGCGGGAAGTTGTACGCGACCGCGTTCGCTTTCATCCGGTCCACGAGCCAGAGGCTGCGCTGAGACGCCGACAGCGGGATCCGTCCGGGCCGCTCGGCGCGGACCACCGCCGGCCGCGCCGGTTCGCCACCACCGGCGCGAGCGGCCAGCTCGGCCACCGTCGGGGCCTCGAACAGGTCACGGATGGCCAGTTCGGCGCCGAGTTCGGTCCTGGCCCGGCTGATGAGCCGGGTGGCGAGCAGGGAATGGCCACCGAGATCGAAGAAGTTGTCCTCGACGCCGACCCCGTCCACACCGAGGACCTCGCCGAAGAGCGCGCATAGCGTCTCCTCTTCCACGGTCTCGGCCGGGCGGCTTTCGGCGAGCCGCACTGTCTGCTCGGCGTCCGGGAGCGCCCGCGTGTTGAGTTTGCCGTTGTCGGTCAGGGGCAGGGCGCCCAGCGTGACGAAGGCGGCCGGGACCATGTAGTCCGGCAGTTCCGTCTTGAGCCTGTCCCGCAGGCGCTGCACCAGTTCGCCGCCGCCGCGGGCGGCCGTCGGGCTCGTGGCGTACTTGGCCAGCTTCGTTCCGGCCGAGACCAGCTGATGCACACCGGTGACCAGCGCGTCCGTCTGTCCCTTGTGGACGAACACGGCCTCGAACGCGCCCTCGGCCGACCAGGTGCAGTACACCCGGAACCCGAGCCGGTCGCCGAGTTCGTGCACGTCTTCGGGCTCCACACCACGCGAGGCACGGAACACCGCGAGGACGTCGATGAGCGGCGCGCCGGTGTCCAGCGCATGCGTCGCCTCGACCTCCGGAGCCTGCCGGGCGTCCGGGATCCGGCTCACCCGCAGCGTTTCCACGCCGGTGAGGCGCTCCTCAAGCGCGGCTAGAGAACCGACCTCGTCCCAAGACAGTCGTGGCGCCTGCGCGACCGACACCGTTTCGGCCGGTTCCTTCACCAGGACCGCGTCGTAGCGGTACCGGCTCAGCTCGTTGTGCAGCCGGGCCCGTTTGATCCGGACCTGCGCGGCGACATCCGGAAGCCGCCGCGCGAGCGCGAGGAAGTAGTCCGGGTCGATCAGCAGTTCCTTCTCCAGCGCGGCACCGCGTTCGATCGCGCGCCGCACCTGGGCGACGTCGGAGGTCGCGTCGGCGCGGGTGAGCTGGATCGCGGTGTGGAAGGCGCGGGCGAGCCGCAGGTTACGCACGTCGCCGACGAACAGCGCGCCGCCGGGCGCGAGCAGGCCGATCGCCTTCGTGATGACGTCGGTCAGGTAGTCGACGCTCGGGAAGTACTGGATGACGGAGTTGATCACGATCGTGTCGAACCGGCCGCCGGGCAGGCCGTCGAACAGGTGCGCCGGCTGCGCACGCAGATTCACCTTGGCCGCCAGCGCAGGATCCTGTTCCAGCTCGCGGTTCAGCTTCGCGATCACCGGCGCGGCGAGGTCGGTACCCCAGTACTCCCGCGCGAGCGGCGCGATCTGCCCCATGAGCAGACCGGTGCCGACGCCGATCTCCAGCACCCGTTCCGGCTTCAGCTCGGCGATCCGGTCGACGGTCGCCCGCCGCCATTCCCGCATGTGCTCCAGCGGGATCGGCTCGCCGTCGTAGCTGGAATCCCAGCCCGCGAAGTCCTCGGTGAACAGGGCCGTCGGGATCTCGGTGTACTCGTCGGAGTAGATCTGCTGCCATTCGCCGACCTGGTCGGCTTCGGCCTCGGCGCGCGCGTCGCCGCTGAGTTCTGCCGGGACGACGTACCCGATGAGCCGCTGCAGACCGGGTGCCGACGGGTCCGGCCGCGCGAGGACGGCGGCCTGCGCGACCTCCGGGTACCGGCTGAGCGCGGTCTCGATCTCGCCGAGTTCGACGCGGTAGCCGCGGATCTTGACCTGGTCGTCGGTGCGGCCGAGGAAGTCGATGTTCCCGTCGGCGCGGCGCCGCACCAGATCTCCGGTGCGGTACATGCGCCCGCCACCGGGCACGAACGGGTCGGCGACGAACCGTTCCGCGGTCAGCGCCGGGCGACCGAGGTAGCCGCGGGCCAGGCCCTCGCCCGCGATGTAGAGCTCACCCGCGACACCATCACGCACCGGCCGGAGCCAGGCGTCGACGATGTAGGCGCGCGTGTTCCAGATCGGCTTGCCGACGGTCGGGGTGTCGCTGTCGGTCGTGCCGCCACCGAGCGTGTTGATCGTGTACTCGGTGGGGCCGTACAGGTTGTAGCCGTAGGTCCCGTCGGTGTCCCGCAGCCGGTTCCACACCGACTCGGACACCGCTTCGCCGCCGAGCAGGACGAGCGCCGGCCGGTGCCCTTCCAGCAGCCCTTCCTCGATCAGCAGGTGGGCGTACGTCGGCGTCACGTTGACGACGTCGACCTCGTGCTCGTCGCAGTAGGCCACGAGCGCCCGCGCGTCTCGGCGCAGTTCCTCGTCGCAGACGTGGACCTCGTGCCCTTCCACGAGCCACAGCAGTTCTTCCCAGGACATGTCGAAGGCGAACGACACGGTGTGGGCGATCCGCAGCCGCCGTCCGCCCGCCGACGCGATGGCCGGGGCGAAGATGGCGCCCTGGTGGTTGAGCTGCATGTTCGTCAGGCCGCGGTACGGCGTGACGACACCCTTGGGCTTTCCTGTCGAGCCCGACGTGTAGATGACGTACGCCGGGTGGTCCATCCGGTCCGCGCGGCCGCGCGCGAACAACGGGCGTTCGGCGTCGGAGATCGGGCCGTCGTCGAACGCCCTGTCTTCGTGGTCGTCGACGAGCACACGAAGGACGTCACCAGGCAGCGTCGCCGAGACATCCTTTGTGGACACCAGGCACAGCGGCCGGGCGTCCTCCAGCATCACCGTGAGCCGGTCGACCGGGTAGTCGAGTTCCAGCGGCAGGTACGCCGCGCCGGTCCGCAGCACGGCGAACAGCGCCACGACCATGTCGATCGACCTCGGCAGGCCGAGCGCGATCACCTCTTCCGGCGCGGCACCCTTCGCCAGCAGCAGGCGGGCCATCCGGTTGATGCGCGCGTCGAGTTCGGCGTAGGTCAGCTGCTCCTCGCCGGACACCAAAGCGGTCGCGTCCGGGGTCCGCTCGGCCTGGACGGCCAGCAGATCGGCGATCGTGTCCTCGACGACGGGATGCTCGGCCTCGGTCCAGCCCGCCTCCAGCGCGGCACGGTCCTCGGCGGACACCGTCGCGAGCGCGGCGGCCGGTTTCGCCGGGTCGTCGACGATCTGCGCGACCAGTGACGTGAACCGATCCAGCACCGACGCGGCCTCGGCGGCGTCGAGCACGTCGTCCCGATAGGACACCGTGACCCGGATTTCGTCGCCCGGCGTCACCACCAGCGTCAGCGGATAGTGCGTGGCGTCGATGTTCAGCAGGCCGGTGATGCCGTGCCGATGACGCAGGCCGTCGCGCCGCTCGTCGCCGTCGGCGTTGCGCAGCACGAAAAGCGTGTCGAACAGGACGCGGTGCCCGGCCTCTCGCTGCAGGACGCCGAGGCTCATGAACTCGTACGGTGTCAGGTCCATCCGCTCGGACTGCAAGCGCCGCACCAGGTCGAGGACGGATTCGCCCGCGTCGAGCCGCACCCTGGTGGGCACGGTGTTGAGGAACAGGCCGATGGTGTTCTCGATCTCGGGCACGGCGGCCGGCCTGCCCGCGACCGCGGCGCCGAAGACGACGTCGGTCCGCCCGGTCATGGTCGACAGGACCAGGCCCCAGGCGGCGTTGAGCACGGAGTTGACGGTCAGGCCGTGCCTTCTGGCCTGCTCACGCAACGCGCGGCCCAGTTCGGCCGGAAGCACGGTGTCCAGGTTGACCGGGGTCGCCGGAACCAGATCCCGGCCTTCCGGGCCGATGACCGTCGGCTCCACGAGACCGGACAGTGCCTCGCGCCACGCGTTCGTGGCCGCCTCGATGTCCTGCCGGTCCAGCCAGCGCAGGAAGTCCACATAGGACCCGGCGGCGGGCAGGGCGCGGTCGTCGCCGCCGAGGTCGTACAGCGCGAACAGCTGCTCGATGAACAGCCAGGCGGACCAGCCGTCCCAGAGCAGCAGGTGCCGGTTCAGCACGACACGGTCGCGTCCGTCGCCGAGCCGTACCAGTTTCAGCCGGAACAGCGGCGGGGCACCGAGGTCGAACCGCGTCGCGCGGTCCTCCGTCATCAGCTCGTCGAGGGTGGCCTGCTGTTCGTCGTCGGGCAGGGCCGAAAGGTCCACTTCGGACACCGGAGGTTCGACCTCGGCCGCCACGAACTGCACCGGCCCACGCAGCCCCTCGCTGGTGAACCCGGCGCCGAGACTCGGGATCCGGCGCAGCAACGCGGCCACCGCCGTCCGCAGCCGGTCGGCGTCCAGGCGGTGATCGAAGTCGATCGCCTCCTGGATCGTGTAGATGTCGACCCGGTCGGAGTTGTAGCTGGAGTGGAAGAACAGGCCTTCCTGCAGCGGCGACAACGGCCAGACGTCGGCGACCGGCACCGGGCTCACCCGCTCGACGCGGGCGATCTCCTCCTGCGTCAGCGAAACGAGTTCGAGGTCGGACGGCGTGAGGCCCACCGGCGCGTGCGTGTCCACGGCCGCCAGCTCGCGCAAGGCCGCGAGCCAGCGGTCGGCGAGCGCGTCGGCCGCACCCTCGAACGTCGCGGTCAGCCTCGGCCCGTCCGCGGTCTCCTCGCAGGCCACCCCGATCCGCAGGGCGTGGTCTCCGGACGGCGGCACGGCCGCGTGCCCGGCGACCTGCCACTCCCCCCGCCCCGCCGGGATCCGGCCGTCGTAGCGCAGCGCGATCCGCGGCTTCGGGAGCCCGGCGAGCAACGGGCCGGCCTGGACGTTGAGGTACCGCAGCGGGCCGTAGCCCTCGGGTGTCTCGCGGACGGTCTCCTTGACGGCCTTGAGCATCGCGAGCGGTTCGCCGGTGGCGGTGATCCGCACCGGGCGGGCCGACGTCAGCGCGCCGACCGTGTCCGACGTGTCGACCCTGCCGTGGAGGTCGACGAGGAGGTCGCCGCCGACAGCGACTTTCAGCGCCGTCAGAAGGACGTCGGTCACGTCGCCGTGCACGGCTGACGGGAGCGCGCCGACGAGCGTCCGGGTGTCCTCGATGGACAGGGTGATGCGACGTTCGGCGACGTCGCCGGGGATCTCGGCGGAGCCGGGCGCCAAGGTCTCGGCCCAGTGCTCGATCTCACCGAGCAGCGCGGGATCCTGCGCTTCACCGGTGATCCGGCGAGCGATCGTCCGCAGCGACGTCCGCACCGGGATGAACACCGGCGGGCGGCCGTCGGTCACGGCCTGCCAGGCGATCGCGAGGTCGGCGGCCAGCGTCGTCCAGCTCCGCGCGTCCAGCAGGACCGGATGGGCGACCAGGAGCAGTCTGCCCGGCTCGTCGAACCAGACGGCCTGCAGCAGAGTGTCCGGCAATCGGTCAACGGCGTCGCGGTATTCGTCCTCGACGGATCCGGTCGTGTGCCGGAGCAGATCCGCCGCCTGAACCGTCCCTTGTGGACGGACTTCGAGCGACCACAGCACCGAAGCGACCCGCGACAGTTCGAGCCGCAGGCCGTCGTGGTGGTCGAGCACGAGTTGCAGGGCGGCGGCCAGCGTCTCGACGTCGGCCCCGTCGGGTGCGGTCAGCAGCACGGACTCCGGCTGGATCGCGTCGCCGAGCTCGCGAAGCCTGAGCACTTCGGGAAGGAGAGGCACGGGACCGACACCGTCGGCGACGGCCACCGGCTCGGCAGGTGCGGCGGAGGCGGCGAGCGCGGCCGGGGTCCGGAGCTCGAAGACATCCTTGGGGCTCAGCTCGAACCCGGCCCGCCGGGCGCGGCTCGACACGGCGATCGACGAGATGCTGTCGCCGCCCAGCAGGAAGAAGTCCCCATCGGCACCGACGGAGTCCAGGCCGAGGACGTCCGCGAAGATCCGCGCGAGGGTGCGTTCCTGATCACTCTCCGGGACGCCGGCGGCTTTGCCGACCTCGGGCGCGGGCAGCGCGCGGACGTCGAGCTTTCCGCTGGGGGTCAAGGGGAATTCGTCGAGCACGACGAACGCCTGCGGCACCATCGGCGCCGGAAGTGCCTCGCTGACGGCGGCACGCAGCCGCTCCGGGTCCACACTGCCGACGACGTAACCGACGAGCGCGCCGTCCTTCGCGACGACCGTGGCGGCCGTGACCTCCGGCAGCGCGACGAGGACGGCTTCGATCTCGCCGAGTTCGATCCGGTTGCCGCGGATCTTCACCTGCCGGTCGGTGCGGCCGAGGTACTCGATCTCGCCGTCGGCGCGGCGCCGCACCAGGTCGCCGGTCCGGTACAGGCGCTGCCCCGGCTCGCCGAACGGGTCGGCGACGAAGCGTTCGGCGGTCAGGCCCGGCCGCCCGTGGTAGCCGCGGGCCAGCTGGACACCGGCGAGATACAGCTCGCCCGCCACGCCGTCGGGCACCGGGCGGAGACAGCCGTCGAGGACGTGCACCCGCGTGTTCCACACCGGCCGCCCGATGGGCACAAAGGCGCCCTCAGCCCCTGTGCTCGCGAAGAAGGTGACGTCCACGGCCGCCTCGGTGGGGCCGTAGAGGTTGTGCAGCGGGACACCGGTGAGCGAACGCCACCGCGCGGCGATCTCGCCGGTCAGCGCCTCGCCGCTGGAGAACACCCGGCGCAACGACCCGAACTCGCCGGTGACCTCGTCGCTGCCGAGGAACGCGGCGAGCATGGACGGGACGAAGTGCAGGGTGGTGATCTCCTGCTCCCGGATCACCCGGGCGAGATACGCGGGGTCGCGGTGGCCGTCCGGTTCGGCCAGGACCACCGCGGCGCCTTCGCACAACGCCCAGAAGAACTCCCATACCGACACGTCGAAACTCGACGGTGTTTTCTGCAGCACACGATCCGAGGCCGTGAGCCGGTATTCGTGCTGCATCCACGCGAGCCGGTTGACGATCGCGCGATGCGTGACGGCCACGCCCTTCGGCCGCCCGGTCGATCCGGAGGTGTAGATCAGATAGGCGGCGTTGTCCGGTCCGGCGGCCGCCCTTTGGACGTCGTCGACAGGCTCGCCGCTGACGGGAACACGCGTCAGCCCGTCGACGACCGGGATCCGCGCGGCCGTCCCGGGTTCGGAGAGCACGAGACGCGCACCGGAATCGGCCAGCATGTATTCGAGCCGGTCGGCCGGGTAGTCGAGGTCGATCGGCAGATAGGCGGCCCCGGCCTTGAGGACACCCAGCAGAGCCACCATCAGCTCGGCCGACCTCGGCACGGCGACGGCGACGACCTCTTCGGGACCGGCACCCAGCGCGCGCAGCCTGCGAGCCAGGTTCTCGGCGCGGGCGTCGAGGTCCGCATAGGACAGTTCGGTGTCCCTGAACACGACCGCCGTCGCGGACGGCGACTTCGCGACCTGCTCGGCGAAGGCCTCGGCCAGCGTTCGCTCGGGTACCGGATGCGAGGTCGCGTTGAGATCGGCCAGACGGCCGCGTTCGGCGGGCGAAAGCAGGTCGAGGGCGGCGACCGGCAATTCGGGGTTCGCGGTCAGCGTCTCCAGCCGCCGGGCGAACCGTTCGGCGAGCTGCCCGGCCGCGACCGCGTCGATCCGCGCGGCGTCGAACTTGAGGCTGAACTCGAGGTCTTCACCCGGTGTCACGATCACCGCGACCGGGAAGTGCACCGCGTCGGTGACCTCGACACCGGTGAGGCGGACGGTTCCGGACGCGCGTTCGTCGTCACGCGGGAAGTTCTCGACGACCACGAGGGTGTCGAACAGTTCTTCCTGCCCCGCACCGGCGATGCGCTGCAGTTCGCCGAGGCCGAGATGCTGGTGATCCAGCAACGCCGCCTGCTCGCCCTGCAGTCGCCGCAGCACGGCGGCGACGGTCTCGGCTCCCGACCAGCGCAGCCGCACCGGCACCGTGTTGATGTAGAGACCGACCGCCGACTCGATACCGGCGGCACCGCTGTCGCGGCCGGAAACCGTGCTGCCGAACAGCACGTCGTCCCGGCCGGTGAGCCCACCGAGCAGGAGTCCCCACGCGCCGTGCAGTACGGCGCCCAGGGTGATCCCGTGCGCGCGAGCCATGGCCGACAGCGCCTTCGTCGCGTGTACGCCGAGGCTCAGCTGCAACCGCGACGGCTGTCTCGCCGCACCGGCCCGTCCCTCGACCAGCCGGGTGGGTTCGTCCACTCCGGACAGTGCTTTGCCCCAGGCTTCGCGCGAAGCCTCGTGATCTCGTGACGCGAGCCGCCGCAGGTGCTCGGCGCGGGTGCCCGGCTCCGGGAGCATGGCGTCCGCGCCTCCGTATCCCGCCAGCAGTTCACGGAGCAGCACCACGACCGACCAGCCGTCGGCGATGATGTGGTGGAACGTCAGCGCCAGCTTGGCGTGACGCTCGTCGAGCCGGGTGAAGGTCGCCCGCAGCAGCGGCGGCCGGGCGAAGTCGAACCGGCGCGCGCGATCGGCCTCGAAGGCTCCCACGGCGTCTTCGGCGGCCACCTCACGCCAGGGCAGCTCGGCGTGCCGGGTCACCGTCTGGACGACCCGGCCGCCGTCGAGCTGTCGGAAACCGGACCGCAGGGACGAATACCGGTCCAGCAGCGCCTGCGCCGACCGGCGCAGCGCCTCGGTGTCGACGTCGCCTTCGAGGTCCAGCACCTCCTGCACCGTGTAGATGTCCGCGGCCTGGCCGCCCTCGAACTCCGCGTGGAAGAAGAACCCTTCCTGCAGCGGCGTCACGGGCAGGACTTCGGCGTACTCGGCGAGCGCCGCGCGTTCGGCGCCGGTCAGCTCCAGCAGCGGCCGCTCGTCCACAGTGGACTCGACAACGACGGTCTCCACGCAGGCGGCCAGCGCCTCGGGAGTCCGATGCTGGAACACCTGGCGCGGGGTGATGGCGAGGCCGTGTTCCGCCGCGCCCAGCACCAGCCGGATGGACAGGATGCTGTCGCCGCCGAGGGAGAAGAAGTCGTCATCGGCGCCGATCGAGGCCAGGCCGAGGACGCGCGCGGCGACGTCGCACAGGATCCGTTCCCGCTCGGTACGCGGCGCCCGGCCGGTGACGGCGGCGCCGAACTCCGGCCGCGGCAGCGCGGTGCGGTCGAGTTTGCCGTTCGGCATGATCGGCAGCCGGTCGAGGTCCACGAACGCCGACGGCACCATGTAGTGCGGCAACGCCGATTCCGCGTGCGCGCGCAGGTCCTTGAGCAGCGACGTCGATCCGTCCGCGGCCGGGACGACGTAGGCCACCAGCCGCCGGTCGCCCGGCTTGACCTCGCGTGGCACGACGGCGATCCGCTCGACGCCGGTGAACGCGGCGAGCGCGGATTCGATCTCCCCGGGCTCGATCCGGAACCCGCGGATCTTGACCTGATGATCGGTCCGGCCGAGGAAGTCGAGGCTGCCGTCCGCACGCCAGCGGACCCGGTCGCCCGTGCGGTACATCCGCGCGCCGCCATCGGCGAACGGGTCGGCGACGAAACGTTCGGCCGACAGCCCCGGACGTCCCGCGTAACCCCGCGCGAGACCACGTCCGCCGACGTACAACTCCCCTTCGACACCGACCGGGACCGGCCGCAGCGCGGTGTCGAGGACATAGCAGCGGGTGTTCGGATCCGGGACGCCGATCGGGATCGGGCCGGTCCAGCCGGGCTCAGCCGCCCACAGCGTCGAGTTCACCGTCGCCTCGGTCAGCCCGTACGCGGCGACGACCCGCAGGTCTTCGGCCCAGCGCGCGATCAGTTCCGGCGGGACGGTCTCCGTGCCGACGATCAGCACCGCGCCCTTCGGCAGTTCGCAGTCCGCCGGCAGCGCCGCGACCAGCGACGGCGGCAGGATCATGTGCGTCGCCGCGTTGCCGGCGATGTAGCCGGTCAGTTCGACGCCCGCGACCCGGCGATGCGACGGGACCACGATCAGTGTCCCGCCGACGCACAGCGACATGACCAGATCCCAGACCGTCACGTCGAAGCCGGTGGACGCGAACTGCACCACCCGGCTGTCCTCGCCGATGCCGATCCGTTCGGTCGCCGTGCTGATCAGGCTGCCGATCCCGTCGTGGGACAGGACCACGCCCTTCGGCTTGCCCGTCGAGCCCGAGGTGTAGATGACGTACGCGGCCTGGCTCAGCGCGATGCCGCTGAGGTCCACAGTGGACGAGTCGAGCGCCGCGAGTTCCGCGACGATCCCGGAATCGTCGAGAAGGACCCGTTCGACCTCCACACCGGACGGCAGCTGCGCGGATTCCTCCACAGTGGACACCACGAGGTCGGCCCCCGCGTGGAGGAGCATGTAAGCGAGGCGGTCTTCGGGGTGATCGAGGTCGAGCGGGAGGTACGCGGCCCCGGCCTTCATCACGCCGAGCAGGGCGACGACGAGATCGGCCGAACGCGGCATCGCCACGCCGACGACGTCCTCGTCACCGACGCCGCGTCGCCGCAGCAGCCGGGCGAGCCGGTTGGCGGCGGCGTCGACCTCCGCGTAGGTCATGCGGACGTCCTCGCAGACCACGGCCTCCGCGTCCGGCTTCCGCGCCACGACCCGGGCGAACGCCTCGGGCCACGAAACCTCCGGCGACTCCGCGGCCGCCGTCCCGAGCGCCAGGACCCGGTCCCGTTCCTCGGCGGAGAGCAGGTCGATCGCGGCAAGCGGCAAATCCGGTCCCGCCACCAGGGCGTCCAGCACCGCGGCGAACCGGCGGCCATGATCGGCGAGTTCGTCGTCGGAAGACACGGACTCGTCGGCGTCCAAGTCGAAGCGGAGCCCGCGGCCCTCACCGGCGTCGTACACGGCGATGGCGACGTCGCTGATCGGCCCGAGTTCGAGGTTGTGCACCGTCGCGCTCGCGTCGCCGAACGCGAGTTCGCCGTCCACGGCCATGTAGTTGACGCTCAACCCGACCAGCTCGTGCACCCCGCCGCTCGCGCCGAGCTCGCGCGCGAGGTCCTCCCCGCGGTACCGGCTGTGCTCCAGCAGCGCGGAGACCTTCTCCGCGACCTGGGCGACGAGCTGCGCGGGCGTCGTCTCCGGGCGCACCGTCAGCCGCAACGGCAAGACGTTGGAGACCATGCCCGGCTGCTCACGCAGGGCTCGAGTGGTCCGCGCGGTGACCGGCAGGCCGAGGACGAGGTCTTCGACGCCGGTCACCCGGTGGGCGTACGCCGCCACCGCGGCGATCGCGACACGGGACAGCCTCGTTCCGGCGTCGAGCGCGAACTTCCGCAGGCGACCGGCGTTCGCCGTGGCCAGCTCCCACGAGTGCCGCCGGAGCCGGACCTGACCGGACGACGCGCGGCCGAGCAGCCGCACCGGATTGGGCCTGCCCGCGAGTTCGCCCGACCAATAGTCGCGGTCGGCCTTCGCGTCGTAGCCCGCCTCGGCCAGCCCGGAGAGCGGCCAGGAGACCTCCTCGGCGGTGCCGGAATAAAGGGCCGCCGCACGACGGGTCAGGACGGCCTGCCCGTGCGCGTCCATCACCAGATGGTGGTAACGCTGGAACCAGCGGACCCGGTCCGCGGCCAGGACGAGCAGTGCGTGCGCGGTGAGCGGCCCCCGGCCGGGGTCGGTCACCACGGCGAGCTCGGCCCGCGCCCACTCGTCGGCGGCCCGCTCCGGATCCGGCTCACCGGTGAAGTCGAGGACCGCGACCTCACGGGGGGCGACCGGACGCTGGACCGGCGTGTCGCCGTCCAGCTCGACCGTGACGTGGAGGCATTCCGCCTCCGCGACCGCCCGCCGAACGGCTTCACCCAGCCGGGCGATGTCGACGTCGCCGCGAAGCTCGGCGACCCAGCCGATCGTGTAGACCGGGTCGGCCGGGTCGAGCTGCTGCGCGAGCCAGATCCCCTGCTGTGCCGGGGTCAGGGGAAAGCCGCGGTTCATCGGGTCGCCTCCACCGTTCAGAGCTTTCGGGATCGTCCGTGCCTCAGGCGGGCGCGGTCCCGCTCACCGCGTACTCGGGCCGGGACACGCCGGCGGCCCGCCGGTCCACAATGGACTGAAGGATCTCGCCGACGCGGACGGCGGTGTTGGACAGCAGCGACGACGTGATGCCGTGCGTGTGCTCGGTGCCGCCCTGCAGGTAGATCCCGCCGTCCAGCGGCGGCTCGGTGACGATCCGGTAGTCGCGTTCGACCCGGAGCCTGCCCCCGTCGTCACGCGTGCAGGCGGAGGCGAGTTCGCCGAGCAACGGCGTCGGGTCCGCGGGGCTGTACCCGGTGGCGTACACGACGAAGTCGGCGTCGAGCCGGGTCCGCTCCCCTGTCTCCAGCGCTTCGACGGTGACCCGCACTTCGGAGCCGGTGTCGATGACCTCGGTGGGGCGGGAGACGTTGATGAGCTTCAGCCGCTCGACCCCCTGCACCTTCTCGCGGTACACGCGCCGGTACAGCTCGTCGATAAGTTCGATGTCCACGGCCGAATAGTTGGTCGCGCCGTGGTAGCGCATCAGCCGGTCCTTGACCGCTTCCGGTGCTTCGTAGAACCGCCCGACCGCCTCGGGGTCGAAGATCCGGTTGGCGAACGCGCTGTCGTCGGCCGGGCTGTAGCCGTACCGCGCGAACACCGCGCACACCTCGGCCCGCGGGAAGCGGTCGTGCAGCAGCGCGCTCACCTCGGCCGCGCTCTGGCCGGCGCCGACGACGACGAACCGGCGCGGCTCCTCCGCGGCCATCCCCTCGAGCCGGTGCAGGAGTTCGCTGTTGTGCCAGATCCGTGTGCCCGGCGTCACACCTGCGGGGATATTCGGCCGCAGGCCGGTGCCCATCACCAGATTGCGGGCGCGCAGGTTCACCAGTTCACCGCCGGTGCGGGCGTGCACGTCGAAGAACACGATCTCGTCGCCGTCGAACACCGGAGTGACGGAGAGCACTTCCGTGCCGTAGGAAACCAGGTCGTCGACCCTTTCCGCCGCCCACTCGAAGTAGTCGTGGAACTCGATCCGCAACGGGAACAGGTTCTTGTGGTTGATGAAATCGACCAAGCGGTCCTTGCTGTGCAAATACGACAGGAAGCTGAACGAACTCGTCGGGTTCCGCATCGTCGCCAGGTCCTTGAGGAAGGAGACCTGCATGGTCGCGTTGTCGATCAACATGCCGCGGTGCCAGCCGAACCGCACCTGACGCTCGAGGAAGTGGGCGGTGACGGTCTTCGCCCCCGGCGCGGCGTTGTGCTCGGTGACGGCGATGGCGAGCGCGAGGTTCGAGGGACCGAACCCGACCCCGACCACGTCGTAGACCGGAACCCGTTCACCGACCACTGCTCGTGCCATCTTGAACCCCTAGCGCGGCTCGGCCGCATCTCGGTACTTCGTTACAAAGACCAGGGAACCCTAACCTAAGTTAGGTGAGGCTCAACTAGTACTTTCAGTGGTGATGTTCATCCCTCGACCAGGAGGAGGCCGGTCCCATGCGGGTCGCCATGTTCGGATACCAGACCTGGGGACACCGCACCCTGCGGGCGTTGATCGACGCGGGCCACGAGGTCGCCCTCGTCGTCACCCACCCGAAGAGTGACCACGCCTACGAGAAGATCTGGTCCGATTCCGTCGCGGACCTCGCCGAGGCCAACGGGATCCGCGCGCTGCTTCGGCAGCGTCCCGACGATGCGGAACTGCTGGCGGAGCTGAAGGAAGCCGATCTCGACCTGATCGTCGCCAACAACTGGCGAACCTGGCTGCCGCCCGAGATCTTCGAGATGCCGCGGTACGGCACGCTGAACGTCCACGACTCGCTGCTGCCCGCCTACGCCGGCTTCTCGCCGCTGATCTGGGCGCTCATCAACGGGGAGAAGGAAGTGGGCCTCACCGCCCACATGATGGACGCCGACCTCGACGCGGGCGACATCGTGCTCCAGCGGTCGGTGCCGGTCGGCCCCAAGGACACGACGACCGATCTGTTCCATCGGACGGTCGACCTCATCGCGCCGATCACCACCGAGGCCATCGAGCTGATCGCGAGCGGGGACTACACGCCGGTCAAACAGGACCGGTCGAAGGCCAGCTTCTTCCACAAGCGCGCCCTCGAAGACAGTCTCATCGACTGGTCCTGGCCCGCCGACGAGATCGAGCGGCTGGTGCGCGCGCAGTCCGACCCGTACCCCAACGCGTTCACCTACCACCGCGGGAAGCAGCTGCGTGTGATCCGCTCGTCGGTGTCGGTGGGTCACTACGGCGGCACCCCGGGGCGGATCTTCATCCGTGAGGGTGAAGGCGTCGTGATCGTCGCCGGGCCCCAGGCGCGCCGGGGCCGATCGCACGGTCTCGTCATCGAGCGGGTCCGGACCGAGGACGGCACCGAACTGGCCGCGAACGAGTATTTCCGGACGATGGGTGGCTATCTCACCTCGCGCCCCTAAGGTGTGCCCACGGTTCGACAGCCACCTGGAGGGAAATACATGCCGGAGAAGATGACCGACGACCAGCGCCGCGCCTTCCTCACCGAAGGCACCCGCACCGCCGTCTTCGCGACGGTCCGCCCGGACGGCAGGCCGCACGCGGTCCCGATCTGGTTCGCCCTCGACGGGGACGACATCCTGGTCAACCTGGGCGCGGACACCGTCAAAGGCAAGGCGCTCAAGGAGAATCCCCGCGTTTCGGTGGTCGTCGACGACCCGGTTCCGCCCTACTCGTTCGTGAGCGTCGAAGGGGTCGCGGAGATCGTGACGGATCCGGACGGCGTTCGCGCGGGTTCGGAGCCGATCGCCCGGCGGTACCTCGGTGAAGCCGGGCAGGAGGCCATCGACGGCTGGCTGGCGTACGCGACGTCTCCGGGGAAGGTGATCGTGCGGGTGCGGCCGGACCATTTCGTGGCGGTCGCGAAGGTCGGCGGCTGACGTCGCTTCGGTCCCGGCCCCTGTCCGTGAAGGCCTCCTTGAGGGACTCTGGGTCCCTCAAGGAGGCCTTCACGGCCTCGATCCCGTAAGCGCGCCAGCAGTCCCGCCGGTTTCGCGTGTCGTCCATCCAGACACGCGCGTCGTCCATCCAGACACGCGCGTCGTCCATCCAGTTACACGAAACCGCCATCCGCGAAACGTGATGTACCGCCGAGCGGGAACCCTCTGGCCGCCGCCACCGTCCGGCGCCAGGATGGCCCCGTGGCCGAGATCGTTTTCGACGAGAACACCCGCTCCTGGCTCATCAGCACGGTATCCACGAGTTACGCGCTCAGGCTGGCCGAGGACGACACGCCCTCCCACGTCTACTGGGGCCCGAAGCTGACCATGGCCCAGCTCGCCGACGTCCTCCCTCGGACGAAAGAACGCTGGGACGCCTTCAACGATCCCAACGAGGGTCTCGGCGAACTCGCCGCCGACGGGGGCACCCGGTACTGGACCCCCGCCCTCCAGGTCCGGTTCGCCGACGGGACCCGGGCCCTCGAATGGCGCTACCTCGACCACGACATCGACGGCGGGCAGCTGCGCGTCCGGTTCCGCGATCGCCACTACCCCCTCCGGATCACGCTCGGCTACCGCGTCCCGGAGGGCACCGACGTCATCGAGCGCTGGACCGAACTCGGCCACGACGGCACGGACGGCCCGATCGAGGTCATCCGGGCCGATTCGGCGACCTGGGTCGTGCCGGACCGGCCGGACTACCGGATCAGCCACGTCACCGGCCGTTGGGCGGCCGAGAGCCAGCTGCTCCGCGAGCCTGTCCCCCACGGCGAAACGACGTTCGGCAGCAGGCGCGGCATCACGAGCCATCACGCCAATCCGTGGGTGATGCTCGACGACGGCGACACGACCGAGCGGCACGGCGAGGTCTACAGCGCCGTGCTCGCGTGGAGCGGTTCGTGGCGGATCACCACCACCCGATCGTTCACCGGCCGCCTCACCGTGACCGGCGGTTTCGGCCAAGACGGCGTCGTCCCCCGGCTCGCCCCCGGTGACATGCTCACCACGCCGGTTTTCGCCGGGTTGTACACCGAGGGCGGATTCGGTGCCGCGAGCCGCGCCTGGCACGCGTACACGATCGGCCACGTCCTCCCGCATCCCGGCGAGCTCCGGCCGGTGCTCTACAACTCCTGGGAGGCAACGGGTTTCGCCGTCACCGACGCGGGACAACGCGCGCTCGCGAAGAAAGCGGCCGCGCTCGGCGTGGAACTGTTCGTGATGGACGACGGCTGGTTCGGCGCCCGGAACGGCGACCACGCCGGCCTCGGCGACTGGCAGGTCAACCGGGACAAGTTCCCCGACGGCCTCGAACCGCTCGTCGGCGAAGTGCACCGCCTCGGCATGAAGTTCGGGCTCTGGGTCGAACCCGAGATGGTCAATCCGGACAGCGACCTCTACCGTACCCACCCGGACTGGGTCCTCCACCATCCACATCGGACACGTTCGGAGCTGCGGCGGCAGCTGGTGCTCAACTTCGCGCGCCCGGACGTCGCCGGGTGGGCGTTCGGCACACTCGACTCCCTCGTCGGCACACACGGGATCGACTTCCTGAAATGGGACATGAACCGCCCGTTCAGCGAGGCGGGGTGGCCCGCCGACAGCGATCCGGACCGGCTGTGGGTGGAGCACACCCGCTCGGTCTACGCCATCATGGACCGCCTGCGCGCCCGCCATCCCGGGCTGCGGATCGAGGCGTGCGGCGGCGGTGGCGGCCGGATCGATCTCGGGATCCTGGCCAGGACGGACCAGGTCTGGACTTCCGACAACACCGACGCGCTCGACCGGCTCGTGATCCAGCACGGCTACGGCCAGGTGTATCCGGCGCGCGCGATGGCGGCGTGGGTCACCGACGATCCCAACTTCGTCACCCGCCGATCCACGCCGCTGCGCTTCCGGTTCCACGTCGCGATGGCGGGGGTGCTCGGCATCGGCGGCGACATCCTGCAGTGGTCCGAGGAGGATCTGGACCACGCGCGCGAACAGATCGCGCTGTACAAGGAGATCCGGCCGATCGTCCAGCACGGCAGGCTCCACCGTCTCATACCGCCTGTCGCGGACGGCGTCTCCGCGCTGCAGTACGTGGCGGCCGACGGCGGGCGGGCGGTGGTGTTCATGTTCCGGCAAGCGGCACATTTCCACACTCACGAACGACCGGTCCGGCTCGACGGTCTCGACCCCTCCGCCCGCTACCGCGACGAGGACACCGGCAAGGCGTGGCACGGTGCCTCGCTCCTGGCACACGGCCTGTTTCCGGGTTTGCCGGAGGGGGATTTCGCCAGCGTCGTGATCCGGTTGACGAAGCTCTGAACGCCAGGATAGATCAGATGTATCGCCCATTTCTGCCCACCGTAGACGACAGAAGCCGCTTGACATCGCCCTAGACATCCGATCGAATGCCGTCGTATATGAGACGCCGTGCATCGCCGCGAGAAGGGTGGCTGGGGCATGAGAAGGTCCTTCGCGTTGGGAGCCGCATTACTCCTCGCCGCGAGCCTCACCGGTTGCACCGTCGGTGGCGGGACGAATGCGTCCGGGAACGAGATCACCTTCCTGACGTTCGAGACGCCGAACCTCCCACCGTCCTACTGGGACTCCGCGATCAAACGCGTCGCCGACCGCGATCCCGGCCTGAGCGTGAAGAAACTGGTCGCCCCGTCGACCGACCGCACCGGCTACGCCAAGCAGTTGCTGCAGTCCGGCCAGTTCCCCGACGTCGCGATCGCCGTCGACTCCGCCGGGTTCGCCGAATCGGGCAACCTCTACGCCTGGACGCCCGAGGAGCTCAAGGACTTCCAGTTCCCCGCGGCCAACCCGATCAAGGGCGGCCACCACCAGCTGCCCGCCAACACCCAGACCATCCCGCCGATCTACTACAACAAGAAGCTGTTCGCCGACGCCGGGATCACCTCGACGCCGAAGACGTGGAACGAACTCCTCGCCGCGTCGGAGAAGCTGAAGGCGAAGGGCATCGCTCCGTTCACCATCGGCGGCGGCAAAGAAGGGTTCCCGTCCGCGATGCTGCTCGACGGCCTGGTCAGCGTCGACGTCTACGGCAGGACACCGGACTGGCTTTCCCAGCGGCGGGCCGACCAGGTCAAGTTCACCGATCCGGCCTTCCAGCAGGCGTTCGGCAAGTTCGCCGACCTGGTGGCCAAGGGCTACCTGGACAAGACCCAGATCTCGCGGGACTACTCGGCGACCGAGGCGGCCTTCCTCAACGGCGAGGGCGCGATGTACCCGATGGGCAACTGGTTCGCGGCCAGCGCCGACGCCAAGAAGCCGCCGTTCGAGATCGGCGTCTTCAACTTCCCTTCCGAGGACGGAAAACTCGTCGTGTCCGCCTACACCGGCGGCGGCATCGTCGTCAACGCGAAGTCGCGGAACCTCGACGCGGCAAGGAAGTTCGCGCTCGCGTTCCAGCTCGACAAGGAGCAGATCGACGCCTCGGTCAAGGCCGACGGCCTGTTTCCGGCGATCAAGGGTTACACGCCGCCCTCCGGCGTCGGCCCGGTTTTCCAGGCGGGCTACGACCTGTACCAGGAAGCCGTCGCGAAGAACGCGGTCGTGAATGCCTTCAGCTGGGAGACCGCGGACGACGGTCTTCTGCCGGGGATGAAGGACAAGGTCTACCAGGCCGCGCAGGACGTCATCACCGGCCGCAAAACGGTGGCCGACGCGTGCGCGTTCCTGGACACCGAATGGGCGAAGGCGCGCTGACGTCACGATGGGAAGAAAACCGATCTTGCCGCGGGTATGGCATTTCGCCTCGTTCGGCGCGCCCGGCGTCGTCATCTACCTCTGCTTCGTCATGGCGCCGATCCTCATCAGTTTCGGCTACAGCCTGACGAACCACAACCCGTTCAACCCGCCCGCGGAGTTCGTGGGGCTCGAGAACTACCGGCTGCTGTTCCAGGACGAGCAGTTCCTGACCGCGCTGCGGGTCACGACGATCCTGACCGTGATCGTCGTGGTCGTCCCGAACGTGCTCGGGCTCGGCGTCGCGGTACTGCTCGACCGGAAAGGCCGGCTGTACAACGCTTTGCGGAGCGTGTTCTTCACGCCCGTGATCCTCAGCTCGGTCGTGGTCAGCATCATCTGGACGAAACTGCTCGACGACCGGGGCCCGGTCAACGACGCGCTCCGCGCCCTCGGCGTCGAGCATCCGCCGGGCTGGCTTTCGGACCCCGATCTCGCGCTGTACTCGGTCGCCTCGATCGTGTGCTGGCAGATGCTGGGGTTCTGCGTGGTCGTGTACCTCGCCGGCCTGCAGGGTGTCCCGGCCGAACTGCTGGAGGCCGCGGAGATCGACGGCGCCGGACCGGTCCGGCGGTTCCGCGCGGTGACCTGGCCGCTGCTCGCGCCGTCGCTGACGATCAACACCGTCGTCCTGCTGATCTCGGCGTTCAAGACCTACGACTACGTCAAAGTGGTCACCAACGGCGGGCCGGGTTCGGGGACCACGGCCACCATCGCGTTCGCCGTCCTCGCCACCGGCCTCGACGCGAACCACGTCGGCTACGCGTCCGCGATGGCCGTGGTGATGCTGGTGATCGTGGCGACGCTGACCACGATCGTGCTCCGGTTCCTGCGGCGGCGGGAGGTGGACCTGTGACCACGAAACTCCGGGCCGTCGCGGCGATCCTGGCGAGCGCGCTCTTCGCCGTGCCGCTGTACTACGTCCTCGTCAACGTCTTCAAACCCGGCGATCGGATCGCCCAGGAGCCGGCGTCGGTCCCGCTGCCACCGACGCTGGCCAACCTCCACGCCGTCCTCACCCGGCCCGACGGCCTGTTCTGGGTGAGCCTGGCGAACAGCATGCTCGTCACCGTGCTGTCGATCATCGTGCTGACCGTGCTTTCGGCCATGCTCGGGCACTACCTCGCGCGGTCGGGCAGGCGATGGACCAAGGTGCTCACGCTGATCCTGTTGGCGGGCTTGATGATCCCGCCCCAGGTGATCCTGATCCCGGTCACCGAGGTGCTGCGGCTGACCGGGCTGATGGCGACGATCCAGGGCTTGGTGCTGTTCAACGTCGGCTACTACGTGCCGTTCGGCGTCTTCGTGTTCACCGGGTTCATCCGCGGGGTTCCGGTGGAACTCGAAGAGGCCGCGCTGCTCGACGGCGCGAGCCGGACACAGGTGTTCTGGCGGATCGTGTTCCCGCTGCTGCGCCCGGCCACGGCGAGTGTGCTGATCTTCCTCGGGGTGTGGATCTGGAACGACTTCATCGATCCGCTGATCATCCTCGGCCCCAGCCAGGGCACGACGATCACCACCGGGATCTACCGCTCGATCGGGCAGTACCAGGCGGATCTCGGCAGCGTGTTCGCGCTGATGTTCCTGGCGACCCTTCCGGTGCTGATCTTCTACCTGGCGTTGCAGAAGCAGTTCGTGAAGGGACTCACCGGCGGCGCGACCAAGGGCTGACCCCCTGCCGCATTCAGAGGACCGAATGCTCAGAGCTCCGTGACCTTGCCGTCGGCCACTTCCAGCCGGCGCGTCGTCGCCACCGCGTCCAGCATCCGGCGGTCGTGGGTCACCAGCAGCAGCGTCCCCGGATACTCCGCCAGCGCCGACTCCAGTTGCTCGATCGCGGGCAGGTCGAGGTGGTTCGTCGGCTCGTCGAGCACGAGCAGGTTCACCCCGCGTGCCTGCAGCAGTGCCAGCGCGGACCGGGTCCGCTCCCCCGGCGACAGCGTGGCCGCGGCCCGGAGGACGTGCGCGGCCTTGAGCCCGTACTTCGCCAGCAGCGTCCGCACATCGGCGTCGGCCAGTTCCGGGACCTCGCGGGCGAAGGCCTCGACCAGCGGAAGGTCACCGAGGAACAGCTTCCGCGCCTGGTCGACCTCACCGACCACGACACCCGAACCGAGTGACGCGGCGCCTTCGTCGACTGGGACACGGCCGAGCAGCGCGGCGAGCAGCGTCGACTTCCCGGCGCCGTTGGCCCCGGTGATCGCGACCTTGTCCGCCCAGTCGATCTGCAGGTCCACCGGGCCGAGGGTGAACTCGCCCCGCCGCACCACCGCGCCGCGCAGGGTCGCCACGACGGCGCCCGCCCGGGGCGCGGCGGCGATCTCCATCCGCAGTTCCCATTCCTTGCGCGGCTCCTCGACGACTTCGAGCCGCTCGATCATGCGATCGGTCTGCCGGGCCTTCGACGCCTGCTTCTCCGTCGCCTCGCTCCGGAACTTGCGGCCCACCTTGTCGTTGTCGGTGGCCTTGCGCCGGGCGTTCTTGACGCCCTTCTCCATCCACGAACGCTGCATCGCGCCACGGGCTTCGAGCGAGGCCTTGGTGTTCGCGAACTCCTCGAACTCCTCGCGAGCGTGCCGCCGTGCGACGGCGCGTTCCTCCAGGTACGACTCGTAACCGCCGCCGTAGGTCCGCACCTGCTGTTGCGCGTAGTCGAGTTCGACGACGCGATCCACGGTGCGGGCGAGGAATTCCCGGTCGTGGCTGACCAGGACGGTCCCGGCGCGCAACCCGGTCACGAACCGTTCGAGCCGCTCCAGCCCGTCGAGGTCGAGGTCGTTCGTCGGCTCGTCGAGCAGGAAGATGTCGTATCGGCTCAGCAGCAGCGACGCCATCCCCGCGCGGGCCGCCTGCCCGCCCGACAGCGACAGCATCGGCTGGTCGAGGTTCACGGTGAGCCCGAGATCCGCGACGACCTCGCCCGCCCGGTCGTCCAGGTCGGCCCCGCCGAGCGCGAGCCAGCGGTCGAGCGCGAGACCGTACGCGTCGTCCGCGCCGGGTTCGCCCGCGGTGAGCGCTTCGGTGGCGGCGTCGAGCGCGGCCTGCGCGGCGGTGACGCCGGTGCGCCGGGAGAGAAACGCGCGGACGGACTCACCCTCACGACGTTCCGGCTCCTGCGGGAGGTGACCGACGGTGGCCGTCGGCGGGTTCAGCCGGACGCTGCCCTCTTCCGGCGGGACGAGGCCGCCGAGGGTCTTCAGCAGGGTCGACTTGCCCGCGCCGTTGACCCCGACGAGACCGATCACTTCGCCGGGCGCGACGACCAGGTCGAGACCGGAGAACAGAACGCGGTCGCCGTGGCCGGCGGCGAGATTCTTGGCAACGAGTGTGGCGCTCATGAGATCGGTAAGTCTACGGGGGCCGATTGAACAGCTCGTGGTCCCTCGGAAGAGTGGCAAGTATCCAAGCGATCACGGAACGTGGGTAACCTGGTTGTTCTTCTGGACCCGAACGAACCCCCGAGCATTGAGGTCGGTGACAGCAAATGGCGGACTCCGCCACCCCGGTCCCCGTCGTCCACCAGCAGAAAGGCGGTACCCGTAGGCCGACGTTGAGCAGGCGGCGGGAAGTCGGTCATGCCAGCGCGCGGTCGCTGCTGATGACGATCCTCGGCGAGTACGTCCTGCCCCGTGACCAATCCATCTGGACCTCGACGCTGGTCGAGGCGCTGCGTGTGCTGGACATCGAGGAGAAGTCCGCACGGCAGGCGCTGGCCCGTTCCTCCGCCGAGGGCTGGGTCGTCTCCGAACGCGTCGGACGAAGAGTGCGCTGGTCGCTCACTCCACCAGGCAGACGGCTGCTGACCGAAGGCGCGGAACGGATCTACGCGTTCGGCAACGAGGAGAAGGCCTGGGACGATCGCTGGCTGATGCTGATCGTGTCGGTCCCCGAAGCGAAGCGGGATCTCCGGCACAGGCTGCGCACCCGCCTGACCTGGGCCGGCTTCGGTTCGCCGGTGGCCGGTGTCTGGGTCAGCCCGGATCTCAGCCGCCAGCGTGAGGCCCAGCAGATCGTCCAGGAACTCGGGCTCGACGCGCAGGCGATGTCGTTCACCGCCGCCTACGGTGACGTCGGCGATCAGGAGACGATGGTCGCGCGGTCCTGGGACCTGAGTGAGCTCAAGGACCGCTACGAGGACTTCATCGACCGATTCACCGGCCAGCACCCTTCCGGTGAACGCGGTGTCCTGCGCGCGCAGACCGAACTCGTCCACGAATGGCGCAGCTTTCCGTTCCTCGATCCAAGGCTTCCGCTGAAACTTCTTCCCGACGGTTGGAGCGGCGTGCGCGCGGCGGACCTGTTCCACCGCAAGCACGTCGAATGGCGACCAGAAGCACAGGCGCAATGGGACGAACTCGTGGCCGCGTCGGGCTAGGGTCACGGGAAAACGACCATCGGAGGGAACCCGCCTTGGCCGCCTCGATCCGCCTCGACCGTGAAGCCGACCTCGCCGTCCTGACCATCGCTTCGCCGCCACTGAACCTCTACACGGCGGAACTGCAGGCCGAACTGGGCGAGGCGATCGGCGAACTGGAGACCACGCCGCCGCGCGCGGCCCTGATCCGCGCCGAGGGGAAGATCGTCAGCGGTGGCGTGGACGTCTCCCTGTTCGACGCCCAGTCGAGCGCGGCCGAGGCGAAGGTGCTCTTCGACGAGATGCTGGCGATCCCCGACCGGATCGCCGCACTCCCGTTCCCCACCGTGTTCGCCGCCCACGGCCTGTGCCTGACGTGGGCGTTCGAAGTCGCGGTCGCCTGCGACATCATCCTCGCGAGCGAGAAGGCCAAGTTCGGCCTCGTCGAACGGGTCGTCGGCCTGACCCCGACCATGGGCGGCACCCAGCGGCTCGCCGCCCGCGCCGGCGTCGGCCGCGCCAAGGAGTTCGTGATGACCGGCGCGACCTACGACGCCGCGACGCTCGAACGCTGGAACGTGGTGAACCGGGTGCTCCCGATCGACGGCTTCGACGAGGCCGCACGCGCCTTCGCGACCGACCTCGCACAGGGGCCGACGAAGGCGCACGCGGCCACCAAGAAGGTCCTCGAGCACTACGAGCACGGCGGCGTCGCCGAGGCGAACGAGCACATCACGACGATCGCCGCCGGGCTCTTCGACACCGAGGACCTGCGCGCCGCGGTGAAGTCGTTCCTCGCCGACGGCCCCGGCAAGGCGACCTTCACCGGCCGCTGATCCGCTAAGGCCGCTGACCGACCGCGTCCACCACGCCGGACGCGGTCACCGCGGTCGAATTCGTGCCCAGATAAACGAAGGTGTCGGCGGCGAAGACGATCACCACCGGTTTCGCCACCTTGGCGTCGGCCCCCGGCCCCAGCGGCCAGGTGATGCCCACCCCCGGCCTGCCCGCCGCGTCCTGGGTGCGGTCGATGGCGCGCAGCCCTGGGACCTTCGCCGCCGCGCCGAACAGGGCCGCCCGGGTCGCGGGCGAAAGATAACTCTCGTTCGCCAGCGCGAGGACGTCCTTGCCCATCGCGTTGAAGTCGCCGTCGTGACCGCTGTGGTTGGCGTTGAGGTAGGCGAACATCGCGTCCGCGTCGGTGGGGAGATCCGCCCGGTAACCGGGCGACGGCGTGCACGGCTCCATGACCCCGTCGAGCGGCTCTTCGCCCTTATACGCTTGCGCCCGCCCGTTCCGGCAGCCCGGAAGCGGAAAGGAACTTCCGTTCGCGAGCTTGATCACGCCGTCCCGGGTGCCATCGGCCGAAAGCCACGATTCGCGCTCGCCGTTGGGCTCTTTGGTCTTGGTGTAGAGGAATTGGTCGGGCCTCGGCGGTGCGGCGGGAGACTTCAGCGCGGCCGCGGCGGCGTTCCGGAGCACTGTCACGGGATCCGCGGCAGCCGTGGGAGGTTGAAGACCGGCCTGTTCGACCGGGGCGAGCGCCACGACGGCGGTGACCGCCGCGGCGAGACCGACCGCACCGGCACCGACCCAGACTCCGCGTCGCCTTTTCCGCAGCGGCACCACGTTTTCCGTCTCGGCGGCCGCGATCTCGGCCATCAATCGCGCGCGGGCCGCGCCGAGCGCGCCGGATTCCGCGAGCGGTACCGATCCCGTCCGATCGGCGATCAGCTGCAGCTCATCCATGGGCGGAGATCTCCTTCGCGGTCGTGGTGTCCGGGCGCCCGAGCGCCTCGCGGACCTTTCGGCGGGCACGGTTGAGCCGAGAGCGGACGGTGCCGAGCGGGATTCCCAGCGCGGTGGCTATCTCCTCGTAGGAGAGGCCTTCTCCGGCGAACAGCGTGAGCGTGTCCCGGTCGCCGTCGGCCAGTTCCGCCAGCGCGGAGTCCAGCAGCTTCCCCATCGCCTCGGCGGTCACCTGATCGGCGACACGTTCGGCGTGTCCTTCTTCGTCGGGTGGCGGGCCGAGGGCCTTGCGGAGTTTCAACTCCCTGACTTCGTCACGGCGCCGCTGCGCCACCAGGTTGGTCGCGATGCCGTAGAGCCACGGCCGGGCGTCGCGGCGTTCGGTGTCGTATCCGTCGCGTTTGCGGAAGGCGATCAGGAACGCCTCACCCAGCATGTCCTCCGCGGCCGAGGGCCCGATCCGCCTGGTCAGGTAGCGGTGGATGTGCGCGGCATGCCGGTCGAAGATGACCGAGAACCAGTCCGGCCTGGTCACCGACCTCGCGATCAACTCCGCGTCTTCGAGATCGCCCGGATCCGCCCTTGATGAGCTCATGAACCGCCCTTCGCCGTTCGTCAGTGTCACCTGCTATCCGCGGCCAGGGCCGAACGGGTTCACGACCGACGAATCGGTCTAGACCTTTTATGCGCTCCGCGCTACATTCAAGTGTGGTCTAGACCACACGCGCCACTTTCCGAGCAGGTCAGTCTCGCCGCCTCTTTTGGAGAGAACCGCCATGAGACGCACTCGAAAACGACTACTCAGCGCATTCACCGTGACACTCCTCGCCGCCGGGCTCCTCGTGGCCGCGGGCACTCCGGCGCTGGCGGCGGGCCGCCTCCGCGCCGCCTTCACCTTGGCCGGAACCACCGGCGAGTACACCGTCACCAACCCCAGCAGCGAAACCGTCGCCGACTGGTCCATCACCTTCACCGTCCCCGCCGGTGTGACCGCCACCAGCGGCTCCAACGGCACGGTTTCCCAGACCGGCAACCAGGTCACCCTCACCCCGGCGTACTACATCAAATCCCTCGCGCCGGGCCGTTCGACCTATCCCTACAGCCCGTCGTTCCGGCTCAGTTCCGCGGTCAACCCGACCACATGCCGGATCGACGACGCCAACTGCGACGGTTCCGGCGACACGCCGCCGTCGACCCCGGCCAACCTGCGACTCGTGGCGAAGACGACCACGACCGCCGCGCTGGCCTGGAACCCCGCCGCCGCGGGCTCCCTGCCCGTCGTCGGCTACGACGTCTACCAGGGCACCACGCTGGCGGCGTCGGTCACCGGCACTGAAGCGAGGATCACCGGCCTGACGCCGAACACGGCGTACAGCTTCACCGTCGTCGCCAAGGACCGGAAGGACGCCAAGTCCCCACCCACAGCGGCGCTGGCAGTGACCACCAACAACCCGAGCGACGACACCCAGGCACCGACCGTACCGTCGAACCTCCGCTCGACCGCGGTCACCTCGGGCTCGATCTCGCTGGCGTGGAACGCGTCCACGGACAACACCGGCGTCGTCTCCTACGACGTCTACCGCGGCACGACCCTCGCCACCACGGTGACCGGGACGACCGCGACGGTGACCGGGCTTTCACCGTCCACTTCGTACTCTTTCACGGTCAAAGCCCGCGACGGGTACGACAACGTCTCCGCCGCGAGCGCAGCCGTCAGCGCTCGCACCGGCGACATCGTGAACGGGTACGCCCGGGTCGGCTACTTCGTCCAGTGGGGTATCTACGGCCGCCAATTCTTCATCAAGAACATGGTGACCAACGGATCCGCCGCCAAGCTGACCCATCTGCTGTACGCCTTCGGGAACATCGACCCGGTCAACCACACCTGTCTTTCGGGTGTCACCAAGGGAACGACGCCGAATCCGCAGGACCCGAACCAGGGTGACGGCGCCGGCGACGCGGAAGCCGATTACTCGCGGCCGATGTCCGCCGCCCAGTCCGTCGACGGCGTCGGCGACACCGGCTGGGAGACCCTGCGCGGCAACTTCAACCAGCTGAAGAAGCTCAAGGCCAAGTACCCCAACCTGAAGATCCTCATCTCCTTGGGCGGCTGGACCTACTCGAAGTACTTCTCCGACGTCGCGGCCACGCCCGCGTCACGGCAGAAGTTCGTCGCGTCGTGCATCGACACGTACCTCAAGGGGAACGTGAAGCCGTACGGCGGCGCCGGCGGTCCGGGCACCGCCGCGGGCATCTTCGACGGCATCGACATCGACTGGGAATGGCCGGGCAGCCCCGACGGGCACCCCGGGAACCACTGGAGCGCCAACGACAAGACGAACCTGACCGCCCTGCTGGCCGAGTTCCGCACGCAGATGGACGCCTACGGCGCGACCACCGGCAAACGGTACGAACTGCAGGCGTTCACCCCCGCCGACCCGGCGAAGGTGAAGGGCGGCTGGGAGATCCCGAAGATCTTCGACTACCTCGACGTCGCGAACGTGCAGGGCTACGACTTCCACGGCTCCGGCAGCGACAACTCGTGGGAGCCGAACCGCACCGGCCACCAGGGGAACCTTTACGCCGACGCGGACGATCCGTACAACTTCAAGTTCAGCGTCGAATCGGCGATCAACGCCTACACCGAGGCCGGGGCCAATCCACGGAAACTCACCCTCGGGCTCGCCTTCTACGGGAGAGGCTGGCAAGGGGTCGCGGACGGCGGCAAGAAGGGCGAATGGCAGAGCGCGACCGGAGCCGCGCCAGGCCAGTTCGCCGAGGAAGCAGGTACTCGTGGCTACGCGAATCTCTTGGCCAGTGTCCCCAACTGCGCCGTCCAGCACGACACCGCGGCCGTGGCCACGTCGTGTTACACGGGCAACGGAGGGCAATGGTGGACCTTCGACGACGCCTGGGCCATCCAGCAGAAGGTCGCCTGGCTCAAGACCCGAGGACTGCTCGGGGTCATGGCCTGGGAGATGTCCGGTGACACCGGATCCCTCATGACCACAGTGGACAACTCCTTGAAGTGACCTCAGGCGGCAAGTCCGTGAAGGCCTCCTTGAGGGACCCAGAGTCCCCCAAGGGGGCCTTCACGGCGTACGACCGCTGCACAGGGGCGCGATTCTTTCTTTTTGGGGTGAACAAAGGTCTTGACGCAACTGGTTCAGACCATGACACTGAATCGTGCGCCGCCGGTGACCTGGTTCACACCCACTCGAGGAGACCCATGTCCCTACCGAGGAAGCTGCTCGCCCTGGCCACGCTCGTCTCGTTGGCATCAGGCCTTTTCGGTGTCCCAGCGCAGGCCGCGCCCGCCACCTTCACCCATCCCGGCGTGCTGGTCAGCCGCCCGCAATTGGACTTCGTCCGCGCCAAGGTGCAGGCAGGGGCACAACCGTGGAAACAGGCCTACGACGCGATGATGTCGAGTTCGTACGCCTCGCTGTCCCGGTCACCGAAACCCCGCGCCGTCGTCGAATGCGGTTCCTATTCGAATCCGAACATCGGCTGTACCGATGAACGGCAAGACGCGATCGCCGCGTATTCCCTTTCGCTGGCGTGGTACATCACGCGCGACGCGAAATACGCGACCAAGGCGATCGAGATCATGGACGCCTGGTCCGCGGTGCTGAAAGATCACACGAACAGCAACGCTCCCCTGCAATCGGCGTGGTCGGCCTCCTCGTGGCCACGCGCGGCGGAGATCATCAAGCACACCTACCCGAGCTGGCCGAATTCCGGTCGCTTCGGCACCATGCTCCGGAACGTGTACCTGCCCGAGGTGATCAACGGCAGTCACAGCAACGGAAACTGGGAACTCAGCATGACCGAGGCCGCGATCGGCATCGCCGTCTTCCTCGACGACAAGACGGCCTACGACAAGGCCGTCGCGAAGTTCCGCACCCGCGTCCCCGCCTATCTCTACTTGACCGGCGACGGCGCGCTCCCGAAGACCGCGCCCGGCAGCGGCCTGGACACCCGCGACAAGATCGTCAAGTACTGGCAAGGCCAGACGACGTTCGTCAACGGCCTCTCCCAGGAGACCTGCCGCGACTTCACCCATACCGGCTACGGGCTTGCCGCCATCGCGAACTTCGCCGAGACCACCCGGATCCAGGGCCAGGACCTCTACCCCGAGATCGCCGACCGCCTCCGCGAAGGCCTCGGCTTCCACGCGAAGTACCAAATGGGCGCCGCTGTCCCCTCCTGGCTGTGCGGCGGCAACCTGAAACTCGGCCTCGGCCCGATCACCGAGGTCGGCTACAACCACCTCCACACCCGCCTCGGGCACACCATGAGCAACACCGAGGCGCTCACCCTGCGTCAGCGCCCGGCGGGCACCAACAACCTGTTCGTCTCCTGGCAGTCCCTCACCCACGCCGGCAACCCCCAGTGACCCCGTGGGGGCCGCCCGAATGCGGCAGGGCGGCCCTCACGGACCGTTTCCCCAGCTCAGACACACAGTGACCCCTGGTTGCAGGCCCCCGCTCGGGACCCGCTAAAGTACTCACATCGCACTCCACGGAGCGCGGGTCCGGGCTGTGGCGCAGTTTGGTAGCGCACTTGACTGGGGGTCAAGGGGTCGCAGGTTCGAATCCTGTCAGCCCGACGGACAAGAAGGCCGCTTGGCTTGAGTGAAAACTCAGGTCAGGCGGTTTTTCGTTTCACCGAAGACAATTTTTCGGCAAGCACCGAAGCATTCGCTTGGGGACCACGTGGGGACCAGACCGGTTTTCGGGCCCCGAAGCGCACTTGACCGGAGCGGAAGAGGACCAGCGACGCCCCGCCATTCGAGCTCCCTTTGCGGGCGAAACTCCTTCAACGCGCTGTCACAGCGTGCTGACGTACCGCCACTGACACGTGTCCTGGGAGCGCCTTCGCGACCTGGCCGAAAAATGCACGCAGGACGTCGAACCGGTCATGCCCGCCTGCCCACGTATGCCCAGATCTCCGGATAATCGGTGTCAGAACCGGGGATCCGGCGAAGGTCGGTCAACTCCACACCGGCGTCGGTGAATGCGCTCCGGTAGAGCTCCTCATCGAGTCGCAGCCGGCCAGGATGAACCGCCGACATCCAGTTCGCACCCGCGAGGAGACCGCCGGGGACCGTCTTCTCCGCCATCCACGCGACCCGTTCGGCGAAGTGCCGTTCGTCGTCACACAGGCCCAGGAGTCCGAACTGGGTTACGAGATCTGCTTGCGGCAGATCGCCGGCATCCCCGCCGAGGCAGTCGGCGACCCGGACGTCGGTCACCAGAGCGCACAGCGACCGCCAGTCCGCCTGCGTCCGGCCACCCAGCTGGAGTGCGGTGCGATAGGCACCCTGTGCTTCGGCGCTGGTCGCGTTGACTCGCAACAGTTCCAGGCGGGCCGGATCGAGGTCGACCGCGGTGAGCCCGGCGGCCCGAAGGGCACAGGCCCACAGCAGCGACTCGGATCCGCAGCCGAGGTCCAGCCATGAGCCGACCTGCGGCAACGTGCGAAGCATCGCGAGGATCTGTTCGGTCCCCATGCCGTAAACGAACTGTCGCGCGTAATAGGTGTCCCGGTACTCGTGAGCGTCCAACGTGGTCATGTACGAGTCTCCTTCCGGAGCGCGATTTCGGTCATTGCCGGTGATCGTGGTTCGACGACAGTCAGCTGCCAGGGGCCGTTCTCGAGCGAGCGGACGGTGAGCAGTCTCAGTCGGACGGTGGAGGGTTCGAGGTCGACGCCGTTGAGCACGCGCCGGAAACCTATGTGGAGGTCGTCGTTCTCCCGGCGCTGGAAACGAAGACGGGTCAGTGTCCCGCCCTCGCCGTCGGGCCTCGTCCACTCGTGAAGCCAGATGCCGTGGGCCGCGTGGGGTCGTAGCACGGTGCGGTGTCGGCTGAGCCATCGTCGTGCCGGAGCAGGACGTGGGCGATGAGCACGCCACCGGGCCGCTCCATCGCCAATGAGCCCGTCCAGCGCGACGCCGAGTCCGATGGACACAGCCAGCTGGTTGAGGGCACCGTTCGGGCAAACAACTACCGGGAACTGGCTCGTCGGCCGGTCAGTGCCGATCCGGTGCCGCGAAGCCCCACCGGACATCCCGGCGGAATCGAGATTCTGCAGAGCGGCGGTGATCATCGCGGGCTCGGCGTCGAGCAACGAAGGAACAGCGCCAAGACGCGCGTAGTCGGCGAGGTGATGCCCCGCCCCGGAGGGAACTTCGGCCACCTGGGTACCGAATCGGACATGGTTGTCCAGAAGACCGGGCGCGCGCAATCCCCGGGTCTCCACCGCGTAGAAGGCGGCTCGCTCAGCGTAGCCGGAGACCATCAGCCGGCGACGGAGTCGTAGTAACCGAGGTGCTCGGCCAAAACGGGATGCCGAACCTGCCCCTCCGACACGATCAGCGCCGTGTCGATCACGGGATCGGGATTGTCCCGGAGCACCCGCTCGGCCAGGCGAACGAGGTACGGCATCGCCGCGGCCGTGTACGCGCGGGAGGACGTGACCGGGACGACCGATGGGAGCACGTCGATCTTGACGTGCAGGACCCCGACCACTTCCCGGGGTGGTTCTCCCGGCTGCTGGACCGGGCCGGCGCTCGGAAGATATCCCGGGCCGTAGCCGGCGGTCGCGTCGACGACCACCGATCCTCGCCGCATCGTCCGCACCAGCTCGGGAGTGACCATCGCCGGGGTCGAGAACGTCGAGACCAGGATGGCTCCGATGAGTACGTCCGCGTCCGGCAGCTCCTGAGCCAGACGTTCCGGCGAGTTGATCTCCGCACGGCACTTGTTGCCCGTCCTGCACAGCACTTGATCACGCCCGTTCGCGGTTCGGCAAAGAACGAGCACATCTGCTCCGAGACCGGCGGCGGTGTCCGCCGCAGCCATACCGACGTTGCCGGAACCGATGACGACGACCTTGGGCGGCGGGCATCTTCGACGGCGGCCAGCAGCACACCTCGTCCGCGACAGTAGGTCTGCAAAAGGCATGGGCGGCATGGAACACCGCTTGGATGCCGGCGATCGTTCCGCCCGCCCGCATCAGGGGGAACCGGCCGTTCTCGACGAGGAACTCATAGCTGTAAGCACGCGCGCCACTCCGGAGCAACGGCCTGATCAGATCAGGTCGTCCCTCGGCATGGAAGACCGCGCCCAGTGTCTGCTCCGGTGAGCAAGCCGAGATCTCATCCGCGCTGAAGGGCTTGTACTTCAGGAGCAGCCGCGCGGAGTTCACATCCGCCTGCCGCCCGAAGCGGACGCCGGCACTTGCCAGCGACTCATCCGGTGCCCGATACGCGCACCGATACCCGGCTCGGCGACAGGCACGAACCCGGCCGCGCACAGCCCTCGAGCGAGCTCCGGTGTGAGGATGACGGGCCGATCGGAACCAGGCGGTTCGGAAGGGAACCCGATCACTGCCGTCTCGATTTCTTCAGCCATCTTCATCTCCCCCCACGAATATCGGGACTCAACTACAGGAAATACCACGCTTTTGTTCGACGATATGGATTCGTCCAGGAATGAACGCGTCTTGAAGGGCAGGTATCGCGTCGTACGGGTTGCATGAACCACAAGTGAAGACGTCGAGGGCGGCATAGCGAATCTCCGGCCACGCGTGGATGGAGATATGGGATTCACCGAGGACAGCCACCGCGGTGACCCCCTGCGGGCGGAACTCGTGGAGGAAGAAGTCGAGAAGTGTTGCGCCACAGTCCTTTGCCGACCGTCGCAGGGCCGACTCGACGACGGTCGCCTCATCAAGACGATCCGCCTCCCAGATATCGATGGTGATATACGTGCCGGCATAGCTGATGCCGTTGTCCTCGACGGTGAACGCCACGGGAGCAATAGATGCATCGGTCACGGAAACCCCACAGCAAGAAGAAATGGAAGACGCCATCAAACGGTTTCAATGGCGAGAACGATCACCATGAACGTAACACCCGTGTTCGATTAGACGCAACGAAGAGCGCAGCGCGACAAGCACTGCATCCATGCTGACATCCGAGTGAAGCACGCATCGAGACGTATTACTCTTTGTTCAACGACGCGCCGGTTTGGATTACCGTGCTGCGGGTATCGCGCGAGCCCACCCCGCCCCAAGGGTTACGCCAAGCAGGTGGGACACCTCGAGGGTTACCGTCGAAACCGGGTTTGCCGGTGCATCCAGACCCGACCAACGGGATACGCCAGGTCAAACGAGGGGAGTATTCCAGCAGGGGCATCATCTCCGGCCGCCGACGAGGTGTCCGCTACTCCGAACCGGTGAAACTTCGATAGCCGGTGTGTGAGCGAACGGACCGGGGGTAACCGGAGACATGCACACCGGAACAGCGGCTGCGACGACGCCGGAATCGGGCGGCGAATGGGCCACTCCGTGGCGCCTCGGTCTGTGCGGGTTGGCGACGCTCGCGGTCGCCTACGGATTCGGACGATACGGGTATGGCCTGTTCCTGCCGCGCTTTCAAGCCGAGTTCGGTGGCTCGGCCGGACTCCTCGGCGCCGTGACCAGCATTGGCTACCTCGGAGAACTGGTCGCTCTCAGTGTCGTCGCATGTTGGGCGGGCCGGAGGTCACCGCGGCTGCCGATCGGCGTCGGGCTGGGCTGCGCCGGGGCCGGGATGCTGCTGATCGCGGTGGCCCCGAACACGGGCGTCCTGGTCGCGGGAGTGGCCGTGTCCGGAATGGCTCCGGGATGGGTCTGGACGCCGTATTCCGACGTCGTGGAGGATACCGTCACCCCTGGTGCGCGCGCACATGCACTGTCGTTGATCAGCACCGGCACCACCTTCGGGGTCGTCCTCGCCGGCCCTGCCGCCTTGTTCGCGACCGACTCTCGGTGGAGGGTGGTCTGGCTCGGTGCGGCCGTGGCGGCGTTCCTCGTGATGGCGTGGAATCTCCGTACACTGCCGTCTGCGCCGGCGACGCGCGCGCGACCGCGTGAGCCGGTTCGGTGGCTCGAATTGACGCGCAGGCGAGGCACCTGGGCCCTGTTCGCCGCAGCGGCCTCGTCGGGGCTCGTCGGCGCCGTCTACTGGTCGTTCGCCGGGCTCGCCGTCGCGACGGCCAATGGCGAGGACCAGCGTGTGGCCCCGGCGCTGTGGACGGTCATCGGGATCGCGGGCGTGGCAGGGGTGTTCACAGGCCGTTTCGTACGACGTCACGGTCTTCGCTCGATCTTCGTGGTCGCCCAGCTCGTTCTTTCCTGCTCGACAGCCATTCTCTGGCTGGCGCCGCAGGGTTGGGGATTCGCCTTGACCTCCGCGGTTCTCTACGGCGGCGGGTTCATGGTCGGCGGCACTTTGCTGTCGGTCTGGAGTTCGATGGTGTTCCCGGACCACCCCACCCGCGGCTTCAGCGTCGTGGTCGTCTTCATCACGCTGGGCGCTGCCGCGGGGCCTGCAGCGCTCGGACTCGTCGTCGATCTCGCCGGTCTCACCACCGCCTTCGCCATCACCACGCTGCTCGCGCTGGCCACCCTGGTGGCCCTGCCTCGACACACACTCACACGATCGCGAGAGACACGGTGACCACAGCCCACGCACTGACCCGCAGCGACATTCTGGGCCGCCCCAGTTTTTGTAAGTTCTCCGAGCTGGGGATCCGGCAATTCGAACATGGTTACCCCGCGGACCTGCTGACGACCATCCTCACCAAAGCACTCCACCTCAGAGTGAACGCGGCGAAGACCAACCTAGACCTGCGTTACCTCCGCGACGCGCATCATCACATTCCCGAAGTCGCGCAACTGATGTACGACAAGGAAAGACTGCGGCGTCTCAGCGATCTTGCCGATGTCCCTCTCGAGCCCTATCCGGTGGACTTCCTCAGCTCCATGATCACTTTCATGAGCCCCGAGGACGGCACCGTCGATTGGCACGGCGACAGCGTGCCGGTCACGGAGCTCATCGCCTTGTCGGCGGACGACGTCTCCGGTGGAGAACTGGTGATATATCGCGGCGAGCTCGACGAAGGCCGCGCCCGACTGGCTTCGGAGGGGTTCCTGCCCGAAGACCGAACGACCCGGATCACCCACCGCGTCGGTCACAGCGTCTTCGGGCAGCTGATGGGTGTTCTGCACAGAACCGCTCCGATGACAGCCGGGACCCGGGTGACCCTGAACCTCAACCTCCGCTCGGCGGTGCAGCCGCACATCGACGATCAGCGGCTGAGTCACCTAGCGGCCGAGAGCCCGGAGTTCGACTGGCTCGACCACTACGTCAGCGATGTTCGGTCCCGCCAACTGCCCTCGCTGCGAACCAGCGCCGCGGCCGCCGGGAAGGATTCGGATGCCTGAACCACTGGAGCACATCGGCGGACTCGCCTGCCTGGACTTCGCCAATACCGTCGGCCCTCGCCGGGCGCGCGCAGACAAGGATCCCCACGACTATCTCGCCGACTTCACCAGCCTCGTCGAGTGGTCCGCGAACACCGGTACCATCGGGACGAACCGAGCGGGTTTGCTGCGCAAACGCGTCGATCGCGATCCCGACGCGGCACGCGACACACTGTCGCGGGCCAAAGAACTCCGCCAGTCCATCTACGTGGTCTTCGCCGCCATCGCCCAAGGCGATGAACCGCCGGGCTCAGCACTCGAACACCTTCAACAAGAGTTCACCGAGGCGATGCGACGCGCCAGCCTGGTCTCCACGCCGGCCGGTCTTAACTGGAGCTGGTCCCCCAGAGGCGAACTCGACTGCGTTCTCTGGCCGATCGCACAGTCCGCGGTGGAAGCCGCGATCAACGCCGACTTCAGCCGGATCAAGGAATGCCTCGGCCACAACGGCAGCTGCGGCTGGCTGTTCTACGACACCAGCAAGAACGGGGCCCGCCGGTGGTGCAGCATGAGCGCCTGCGGCACCTGGGCAAAGACCAGCCGTCGCCGGTCCTCCGGCAGGAAGGGGTGAACCATGTGCGGCATCGTCGCCATCCACGGTGAACCCGTTCCACTGCTCGGACGGCGCATGCTCGACCGCATCGCCCACCGCGGCCCGGACGATCACGGGAGCGTCGAACTACCGAACACCTGGTTGGGCCACCGACGATTATCCATTGTGGACACCAAGGGTGGACACCAGCCGCTCGTCGATCACGGGGCAATCGACTGATCGGCAACGGCGAAATCTACAACCACGCGACTCTGCGCTCACTGTTCCCCGACCATCACTGGTCGACCGGGTCCGACAACGAAGTCGCCCTGCGTATCGCCGTCCACGGCGGAGGGCCTGCGCTTTCGGCCTTGCGGGGCATGTTCGCGTTGACCGCCGCCGGCCCGGAACTGCCGTTCCTCGCGGCCCGCGACCCGGTGGGCATCAAGCCACTCTACTGGGCGCATATTCCTGGTTCGGTGCTGTTCGCTTCCGAGATGAAGGCCTTCGACCCTGAGCATCGCGGTCACGTAAGGCCCTTCCCGCCAGGATTCTTCTGGACCCCGCACACCGGCCTTCAGCGTTTCGCGAACGCGCTTCCTCCAGAGACCAGCACCGCATCGGGAGCTGTGGATCATGAAGCGGCGATCCGCGAGAGCCTGATGACCAGTGTGGAGCTTCAGATGATGGGCGACGAACCACCTGGCGTGTTGCTGTCCGGCGGTCTGGACTCCAGCGTCGTGGCAGCGATCGCCGCCCGCTGGTGTCGCGAGCGAGGTCGCCGGCTACGCACCTTTCCGTCGGCACAGCCGAATCAGCCGACCTGGAGGCGGCGCGGCGAGTCGCCGCCCATCTGGGCACCGAGCACTTCGAACGGACCTACACCGCCGAAGCCGCGATCGCCCGGGTGCCAGAGGTCGTCCGCGCTGTGGAGCACTACGACCCTGCGCTGCTCCAAAGCTCCGTCGCCAATCACTTCCTCGCGGAACTGGCGGCACAGCACACCAAGGCTGTACTCACCGGCGAAGGCGCGGACGAACTGTTCGCCGGATATCGCTATCTACGCGACTTCCGTGACGACGAAGCTCTCGAAGCCGAACTTCGCCGTACAGTGTCCACTTTGCACACCCTGAATCTGCAACGCTGCGATCGCACGACCATGGCCTTCGGCCTCGAAGCACGGGTGCCGTTCCTCGACACCGACTTCATCGCGACCGCGATGGCCATCCCGATTCGCCTGCGGCGCCCCGACCACGGCAGACGCGAAAAGCATCTCCTTCGCCGGGCATTCACCGGGTGGCTGCCCGAGGAACTGTTGTGGAGAAGCAAAGAGCAGTTCGGGGACGGCTCTGATATGTCCGGCGTCCTGCGCGACGCCATGAGCAGCGAGACGACCGACGCCGAACTTCAGGAAGCCAGAGCCGCCAGCGAACCGGCTCTGCGCAATCGCGAGGAACTCGCCTACCACCGGATCTGGCAGCACGAACTCGCCGGCATCAGCCCACGCACCCTCGATCTCTCCATGACCTTGTAACGGCCCACGAACGCAGGAGCCACGCCATGCCCTCGCCAACCCTCTACGCCGCGACCGCAGCCGCCCGGGACAACCTCCGCCGGGCCGCCGGTAGCACGTGGTCCCAGCCCTCCGACATCGGAACCACCCTGGCCAACCTCTCCGCCGCCACGAACGCCATGAACCGGATGTTGTCCGACTGGGGATCAAACTTCTCGCCTCCGACCCCACTACCGAGTTCGCCTCGGTCGACGGCCCCTTCACCGGCGACACCATCCAAGCCGTGCACACCGCCGGTCTGTGGCTCACCAGGGCCGTCGACACCTGCACCCACCTCAGCAATTACCTGGACAACGCCCACGTCGCGGTCGGGCGGTCTAGCCGCTCCCCGGTCTTCGCATCCGGACTCGTAGCGGATCATTCCGATGTCATGTCACGGGGCCGTCGGCACGTCACACGCGGATGCCGCCGCATCACGAGTCCTCCGGCTCGGATTACCTTGTCGGGGCCGACTCCAATCGGAGACGTCACAGGCCTCGAACCATAGTGTTGTCCCGGTGCTTTGATCGCGATGCGCCACCGACGCGCCATGCAACCACCTTGGCCGGGACCACACTCGTCGGCGCCTCGAAGGCGTAGCGGCGAACCGGTAGGTGAGTACGCGGTGTGTGCAACACATCCGATCCCGGCCGGCGCTGCTGGCTTCAAGTCCAGGCACTCGAAGCCAGCAGCGCGGACGCGTGTCCGATTAGCAGCCTTTAGGAGGGAGCTGATCGTTTTGTCCATGGG
Source organism: Amycolatopsis sp. cmx-4-54 (assembly GCF_046548895.1). Taxonomy (NCBI): domain Bacteria; kingdom Bacillati; phylum Actinomycetota; class Actinomycetes; order Pseudonocardiales; family Pseudonocardiaceae; genus Amycolatopsis; species Amycolatopsis sp. cmx-4-54. The sequence goes on along the minus strand of NZ_JAEBEJ010000007.1, from coordinate 85,435 downwards.
CGGTAGCACCGGCTCCGTCCAGTCGCCGATCCGCAACATTAGACCGCGATAGTACGGCTCACGGTGGGCTAAACGCGTGACATCGACTCCCCTGCTCAGCAGCCGCGCAGCGAGCTGATGCGGTCGTTCATGTGGGCGGGCACGTTTCCTCGCCAGCCGACGGAAACACGCCACGGGGTGCCGCCGTAGTCGGCGTCGGTGTAGGTGCACCAGATTCGGTTGGTGTGGTTGTAGACGGAGGAGATCTGGTCGTTGAAGTTCTGTCCCTGGAGATTGGCGGAGCCGGTCTGGAAACGAACCATTCGGCCCTGAGCGTTGGCGTGCTCCCACGCGCAGAACCAGCCGGACGGGCAGTCCGAGTAGGCGGTGATCGACACACCACCTTCTCGCGACGCTGGGGCGGACCCTGCCGTCGTTTCAGCGCTTGCCGTTCCGGCGAATGCCACCCCGGCGGACAAGGCCGCACCAGCGGCGATCGTGGCGAAAAGTTTCTTCATTTCATCTCCTGTTTGTTGTTGGTGCGCCGTCTGTGGCGGCGCGGTTTTTCCCAGCCATCAGCTCTTGACCGGGACGACGAACACATGGCTCATGCCAGCGTTGTGGGTCGTGGCCGAGCCGCGTGAGTCGGTCAGACCTACCGCGGTTCCCTGCACCCCGCCGTCCATGCCGTCCTGCCACTTCACCAGGACGTAGGCGTTGAACCGCTGTTCACAGTCGGCCCGGACAGGGAAGTCAGGCAGGTGCAGCGGCACGTAATGGTGGTGCACCGAGTAGGACATCCGGCGGGTCGTCGTGGTGGCGTTGCTGGTCTGGCAGAGTTTGTCGCCGTTCCACTGGTTGACGAAGAGCGTGAACGTGGCCGTCGAGGCCGGCGGTTTGGAGCAGTCCTTGTCCTTCACCGGGTAGCACGTCTTGTACTCGGTGTCGGCGAAGACACTGAGTTTCGTGAAGCCCGGCGCGAGAGTGAAGTACGGCAACGCGGGCTCGCGCGCCACGACCTCGGGGTCCGGCCCGACACGCACGAGGCCACGGGGCGTGGCGCGCTGGGCGGGCAGACCGTCCGCGGTGTTGGCCACGGACGTGTCCGCGAACTCGAGGAATCCGTCGTGCAACTGGAACCGGGCGTCGAGTTCCTTGCGTATCGTGGCGGCACGGACGTACGCGGTGCAGGTGACCGTGGTGGCGACACCGGGGTGCACCAGGAAGCGGGTGGTGAGCTGGACGTCCTCCTTCTCCGGCTCCAGGGACGCGCCCTTCTGCAGGATGTTCTGCCCCGTCACGTAGCTCTGTTCGCCCCCTGGCCAGGTACACCGCACCTCGTTGTCGAACAGCGAGCGGTAGGTGGCCGAGTTCGCGCGCATCACCGATCTGACGTAGGCGGTCTGCGTCGCCGACATCTTCAGATCCACGCTGCCCAACTCCTTGACCTCCTGGTCGAACTTCACCGGCTCACCCGGCTTTGTCTCGGGCACCTTCGGCGCAAGCACCTGTTGCGGCGTGAACTTGACATAGGTGACATCGCTCGCGATCGCCGCCGGCGCGAGCACGACCAGCACCACGGCACCGAGAATGAACGACAGGATTCGCTTCACCCGCGGTCTCCTTTCACCAGTGAGAATTTAGCGTGACGAACTATTCCGGCGATAACACATGGCCCCCTTCATAAGGGGCGAGGTGTCGAGTTCCGATGGGTACGGATGCTCCTGAAGTGAATTTGATTCACGGCCCACCAGGGGTACGGAACAACCATGTCGCGTAACAAGCAGTGGCGGCAAGGGTTGCCGGAACGTGTGTCGTCCCGGCATGCGTGAAACGGCCCTGATCAGGGGTCTCCCGGAGGGCGTGGGACGGTGCCATACTGGCTGCGGCACCGGAGACTTGGGGAGGGTCGATGGATGTGTCGAGCACGCGCAGCGAGCTTGCGCAACTTCTCGCTGCGCTCAAGGAGCGCAGCGGGCTGAGCTATTCAGAGCTTGGCCGGAAGTCGCATATCAGCAGTTCCACCCTGCATCGATACTGCTCTGGAGTAACAGTTCCACCCGATTACCGGACGATTGCCGCCATCGCCACCGCATGTGGAGCGACTGACCAAGACCTCGCCGATTTGCTACGGCACTGGCATGTGGCCAACGGCCAGATCACCGTGGCGACACCGGTTTCCTCAGTGGAAACTCCGGACCTGGCCTCCGGCTCTGGCCGGCGGCGCCCACGATCACTCGCGGCCGCCACTGCGGTCCTCGTGGCGATCGTGATCCCGTCCAGCACGGCCTTCGATGATGCGGGCCCCTCCACCCCCGTGCCCGCCGCCGCGCCCGCCGACGCCGTCGTCCGATACGACTTCGCGCCACGTCGCATACTCGCGCCGCGGACGCCCAAGGCAGTGCCTGGCGGATCCTGGAAGCCCGATCATGAGGTGGTGGCGCTGGGCAGCGTCGAGCTCGAGATGTCGACGAGGCAGACCGCGCACGTGGTGTCGGTGATGCGCGCGAGCTCGGCGACCTACCGCTCGCTGTTCGACAACGAGGTGCGGTGCCGGTGGCCCGGCGGCGAACAGAATTTCGTGACCGGACAGAACATTCTGCAGGAAGGGGCGTCGTCGGAGCGGGAGAAGGAAGAGGTCCAGCTGACCACACGCTTCCTGCTGCATCCCGGTGTCGCCACCACAGTCACCTGCACCGCCTACGTCCGCGCCGCCGCGCTCAGGGAAGACCTTGACGCGCAGTTCCGGCTGGACAGCGGGCGGATCGAGGTCGCCGACACGTCCGTGGACAACACGACCACAGGCGCGCCCGCGCAGAGTGCGGTGCCACGCGGCCTCCTGCACGTCGGACCGGCTCCCCGCATGATCGCCCGGGAGCCGGTACTCAGGTCCGTCACCTTCGCGCCCGGATTCACCCACCTCAGCATCGTCGCCGACACCCAATACCAGGCCTGCTATCCGCAGAAGGACAGGCACTGCGACGCGCCCGCGCCGACCGCGTCGACGGCCACCTTCACTCTGTACGTCACCCAGTGGAAGGGCAACGAGGTCTGCCACAAGGACCGGGCTACCGGGGAACTCCGCGAGATGTCCTACGCGGTGCACCGCCATCACGTACCACTCCACCTGCCCAACTTCACCATCCGCGCCGACTGCGACCCGCGGTTCAGCGCCTACGTCATGGTGAAGTGGGTAGACGGGATGGACGGCGGAGTACAGGGCGCCGTGGAAGACCTGACCGCCTCACGCGGATCCACCTCAACGCACAGCGCCGACATGAGCCACATCTTCATGATCCCCCACAAAGGCTGAACAGGCCATCGGCGGACCGGGACGTTGTTCAACGACCGCACAAACACTTCTCATAAATGGTGCCGCCAGCGAGTCCGGCGGTGGCCGGCCACCACAGCACCACCACCGTCGGGCCAAAGCTCCTCGACGGGTCGATCAATCGGGCTCAGTGGCGAACTGAAGGCGGCCTGGGGATCAGCCGTTCAACGTGGTTTCGTCGCCTGGACGCCTCTCGACGGCCACCAGCTAAGGCCCGCCTACCAGGTCGTAAGTCACGTAGCAGTCATTGGCAGCCTCGACGACCACACTCGTCGCTGTCTCCCTGGCGAGACGGCGCCAGCTGTGAAAGAGGGTGTGAAGATCCGAACAGGGTGAAGACGTCATCGACCTTCACCAGCTCTGCGCCACGTTCACTTAGGCCCAGTCCAGCAGCGGTAGCCGCCGACACTCCAGTCGGGTTAGCGTCTTGCGATGACCGCCCGGCGATGGGTGTTGCCTGCCCGGCAGGGTTGGCCGCTCGCTGTTTGCGAGGGGCCAACCTTTCGTGTGCTGGCTTAACCGCTGCTCGGTGCTTATCCCGGAAGCCCTCGGGTGTCGAAGAAGTACCACTTAGTGCCGGGGCCGGCCCTATGAGCCACGACGATTCTCATCGGGATCACGCAGTCAGCCCGCGGCCACTCCCCCGGCGCCGGACACCCACCTGGGCGCCCCGACTGCACCTAGGCCTCCGAAGACTTCAGGCTCGAAGATCACCGTGCATGGTCACCACGACACGATCACCTCCGGCGGAAGTGGTTCGAGTTCGGGCACGACCGGTGCCTGGTAGGTCCGGTACTCAGGCAGGATCGCCTGGTGGCCTAGTGCCCGCGCGATCGGCGCGAGGACGCCGAACAGCGCGCGCTGCACGGGCCACGGCGGGGCGGCGAACCGCACGATGTCGGAGAACTCCAGCAGGGTGACCGCGGACTGAAGCAGGCCCGGCTTGCCCTTCGCGTCGGTCCGGCCGTCCCTGGCCAGGCCGTACAGCTGCCGGAACACCACCTGCTCGAAGCGGTCGACACCGCCGCGCATCTGGATGAGTACGCGGGTCTCGCCGTCGGAGGCGTTCCAGAAGTAGTGCCGGGTACCCGCGGCGGCGAGGACACTGTGCCCGACCCGGTCCATCATCAGCGTGCTTCCCCCCGCCCGCAGGCCCAGCCTGCCGTCGACCAGGGTGAAGCGTTCGTCTGCGGAAGGGTGGTAGTGCTCGCCGACGACGGTTCCGCCCGGTGCCAGGTACAGGTCCCACACGATCTCGTCGCCGTCCTCGTCATTACCTCGCCGGATGACGACGCGCTCCCCGCAGACGGGATTCTCGTAGATTTCTCTCGACCGAACGACCATCGGACTCCTCCACCCCGTCGCTCAGTGCTTGAGCGCGAAAGTCAGGCCGTCGGCGAACGGGATGAGGCTGAGGTCGACCCGCTGGTCGTCGCGAATCCTGTCGTTGAACTTCCGCAGCGCGACGGTCTCCGAGTCACACTGGGACTCGTCCAGGAGGGCGCCGTGCCAGAGCACGTTGTCCACCACGATCAGCCCGCCGGAGCGCACCAGCTCCAGCGCGGCCTCGTAGTAGGTCTCGTACCCTTCCTTGTCCGCGTCGATGAAGACGAAGTCGAAGGAGCCACGGGCGTGTTCCTGAAGCGCGGCAAGGGTTTGTCGGGCATCCCCGACCCGGGCGTCCACCTTGTCCGCCACCCCGGCCCGCTTGCAGTACTCCACCGCGATGGCACTCCACTCCGCGTTGACATCGCAGGTGATCACCGTGCCGCCGGGAGGCAGGCCCATCGCGATGGAAACGAGGCTGTAGCCGGTGAACGTCCCGACCTCGATCGCCCGCTGGACACCCAGCGCCCGCACCAGCAGGCGTAGGAACTGCCCCTGCTCCGGGGAGACCTGCATGATCCTTTCGGTCGCCGCCGTCAGCTCGGTCGTCGTCTCCCGTAGCTCACGCAGCACCGCCGGCTCCCGCAGTGAGATATCCGCGATGTAGTTCTGCAAAGCATCTGTCACATCGACTTGAACCCGCATCCTAGTTCCCCTCAGATTCGACAGGCGGTGAACCCTCTCCCCAACCGGAATATCGTCCAATATGGACATCGGTGTGCGGCGCGTGGATATCGGGACAACGAGCCGCCGACACCAACATTAACACCGCCCGGCGCACGTCGTCAGCCGCCGGAAACGCGGGCAGCCCGGCTTGCGGAACAGCGCTGATCATCAATTCGATGACTCGCCGTCTTCCGGCAACGAAATAATCCAGGCGGATGTGCCATCCGGCCCGATTTCGCGGATCGACCGGCCCTTCGAGCCGACGACGATGTTCTGTGGATTCGTGGATTCGATGATCCAAAGCGTCAGTCGACTTTGATCGTTTACGAGTACACCGTTCGCCACCCTTGACAACCACCGCAAGCGTGGGCACTCTCGAAATAGAGGCCATACTTATCAGCAATCGCAAGCCTGGGGGTGACGCGCATGCTGGGGGTAGCTCATCCACCAGCGCGCATCTATACAACACTGTCATGACGGTATCGCAAACAGGAGTGAACTCCGGTGACAGCTGCGATATCTGCACATATTGAGCCAAATTCGGCCGGATGAACCCGAGTCCGGCCAGTAAGCGAATCTCGTCCGAGGCGCCGAATGAATATCGCGTTAAAATTCTACTGAGTGACGACCGAGCCGGCCAGCGGAAGCGCACGAGCGACGCGTACCGATCCTGGTCGACCCGCGCGTCACGGAAAGGTTTCCCGTTGGTTGACGCCGTGATCGTCGCCGATCTGAGCGAACCGTCCCAGGTTTACGGCATGCACGGGGGCGAGGGACTGGCCCAGTACAAGGTCCTCGCCCGTCGCGGAAGTCTGTTCGGGTTCTGGGAAGCAGTGGAGTGGTCGTGCCTGGCGCCCGGTGGCGTCAGCGGCGAACACATCCACACCCGTACCGAAGAACTCTATTTCATCGTGTCGGGCTCCGGGGAGATGACCCTCGACGGGCAAGCACACCAGGTCACGGCCGGAAACCTGATCATCAACGGCCTTGGCACGCGCCATGGGCTGCGCAACACGGGAACGGAAAACCTCGTGTGGCTGGTCATCGAGGTATCCGGTCCGCACACCACCGCCGTACTTTCCGAGAACGAACCTGACGCACCAGGGGGAGCGAAATGAGCAATGCCGTGGTCATCAGTCTCAGCGAGGTCCGGGAGGTCGACGCTCAGGCCTATCTCACCGGGCCATTGCGGCGCGTGCGGCTGCTCCGGCTGGAAGCCGGCGAATCCGAGCGACTGACGGCCGACACCGAAGAACACACCCTGTACACGCTCAATGGCCACGGAAGTGCGGTGACCGCGTCGGCGAACATTCCTCTCCGGCACGGCGTCGCATTGACCCTGCCGCTGGGCGGCGTTGTCTCCGTCGAAGCAGCATCGGAGTCGCTGGAGGTCTTCGTCGCCAGTCTCGCGGTCGAGGCGGACCTGGAGGCCGGACGTTGATCATCACCCATTCGCAGGGGCTGGTCCGGACCGTTGACGAGCGTGTCGGGGTGGTGCTTTCACGCTGTTTGGCGCGGCGCGGAATGCTGTACAGCGAATGCGAGTCCATTGACTACCTCCGGCTGGCACCCGGCACCACTACGGATACCCGGGGCCGCGCGGGGATCGAGCGGGCCTGGTTCGTCCTGCACGGTTCCGGCGAACTGCTTCCCGACGGGCCGAGAGCACCTGCCATATCGGTGCGAGAAAACGACTTCGTCCAGTGCCGATCGGGTTCCGCCGCGATTCTGCGGAACACCGGCGAAACCGCGCTCGAACTGCTTCTGCTGTCGGTGTTCCCGGCCTCGGTCACGAGCAAGCTGCCGGTTCGTAAACCGGTGGAATGACACGGGATCCGAATGAACAGCGGAATTCCGGGCACCCGTAACGTCGACCACGTCGCCTACACCGTGCCGGATCTCGATCAGGCGGTGGGGTTCTTTGTCGATGTGCTCGGTGCCGATCTGGTGTACCTGACCGGCCCGGTGTCGGACCCGGACGGGGATTGGATGGCCCGCAAGCTCAACGTTCACGCCCGAGCCTCGGCGCATATCGCGATGCTGCGGCTCGGGCCGACCATGAACGTGGAGCTGTTCGAATACGACACTCCGGGCCAAAACCGGGCGCTGCCGAGGAACAGTGACCACGGCGGGCATCATCTGGCGTTCTACGTGGACGACGTCGACGCGGCGGCCGACTATCTGCGGCGGCAGCAAGGCGTACGAATGCTGGGCGAGCCCGAAACGATCGAGCAGGGCCCGATCGCCGGTTCTCGCTGGGTCTACTTCCTCACGCCCTGGGGAATGCAGCTGGAGATCGTGCATGTACCGGCGGGCCGGCCCTACGAGAAGCTGACGACGACGCGTAAGTACGGCCCCGAAACACGCCCGCTGCTCGATCATCACCTCTCAAGGAGCACTACGTGAGCCTTACGCGCACCACGTCCGACACAAACAGGCAGCGGTGGTCCGGTGAGCCAGAGACCCGGTGGGTCGTCCGGGCGACGCAGCCGGTCAGCTACGAGATCCGCCTCTGTGAAGATGTGCTCGATCCCGCGAACCCGGCGTTGCTGGAGGCCGTGCCCGCGGCCGCGGCGCCGACCTCCCGCCGGTTCGTCGTCGTGGACTCCGTGGTCGATCGTCTCTACGGCGAAAGGATCCGCGGATACTTCGACCAGCACGGTGTCGAATACCAGATCTGCGTGCTCAAATGCGGCGAGCCGGCAAAGAACTGGAAGCACGTCCTCACCGTCGTCGAAGCACTGGACAGGTTCCGGATCGACCGCCGCAGGGAACCGATCGTCGCCATCGGCGGCGGGGTTCTCCTCGACCTCGTCGGTTTCGCCAGCAGCCTCTACCGGCGGGGCACCCCGCTCGTGCGAGTGCCCACCACCCTCATCGGCCTGGTCGACGCGGGAATAGGAGTCAAAACCGGGGTGAACTTCCATGAGCACAAGAACCGGCTCGGCACCTACTCCCCCGCGGACCGGGTACTGGCGGACCGCTTGTTCCTGCGCACCATCGGGCGCCGGCACATCAGCAACGGCCTCGCCGAGATCCTCAAGATGGCCTTGATCAAGGACAGCCGGCTCTTCGAACTTCTGGAGCGGTATGGGCCGTCCTTGCTGGAGAACGGGTTCCAGACGACGGGATCTTCCGTTCCCGGCCCGTCCTTCCATGATGCCGCCAACGAGATACTGAAGCGCTCCATCCACGGCATGCTCGAGGAGCTCCAGCCCAATCTCTGGGAGAAGTCCCTGGAGCGGGTGGTCGACTATGGCCACTCGTTCAGCCCGGTGCTGGAGATGCGCGCGCTGCCGGAACTGCTGCACGGCGAGGCGGTCAGCATCGACATGGCACTGAGCACCGTGGTCGCCGAACGCCGCGGGCTGGTCACCCCAGCGGAGAGACAGCGGATCTTCCAGGTCATGCGTGACCTGGATCTGCCTCAATGGCACCCGCTCTGCGAGGACGACCTGCTGATTTCGGCTCTGCATGACGTCACCCGTCACCGCAGCGGACGGCAACGGCTGCCGCTTCCCATCAGTATCGGGTCGGCCCTGTTCGTCAACGATCTGACCGAACAGGAACTGGGTGTGGCCAGCCGCAAACTGGCCGAGCTGGCGAAGAACCCGTGATCCCGAAAGACCCGTGATCCGCAGCCTCGCGGTGCCCGCGGCCTCCCTCCCCCGGGAGATGCCGGCACCGCGAGCCTACGGCTGTGCGGCCGATCAGCGCTCCGGGAGCCGCACCGACTGGGCGTGCCGGAAGACGTCCCTCGGATCCCATGTCTTCTTGACCTGCTGCAACCGCTCGTAGTTGTCCTTGTAGTACAACCGGTACCAGGGAACCTCGGACTGGTTGAACTCGGGCGAGCTCAGGTCGATGTCCGGGTAGTTGACGTAACATCCGTCGGTGACGTCATTCGGAACCGGAACTCCGCCGGTGTCCTGATAGAGGTCCCCATAGAAGTTCCGCAACCACGCCAGGTGCTTCGCGTCATCGTCGGCTTCGCTCCACAGCACCTGCCAGTAAAGCTTGAAAACCGAATTCCGGTGCGGAAAAGCGGTCGACGAAGAATCCACCGTGTTGACCCTGCCGCCGAAACCTTGAAGATGCATCGAAGCCGAGGGATTGTCGATCTCCGTGCTGGTCAGGCTGTCATACATCGTGGCGATGTGCTTGTCCGGGAAGTTCCGGCGCATGTAGCCCGACTTGTAGTCGGCGCGACGCGTCGGGTTGTTCAGCTCGGTGTTCGACGTCCCCAGGTAGCGCGTCGCCTGCAACCACGGCAGCCGCTGAGGCTCGAAACAGTCCGGCATGGCCGTGTACTCGCCCATCGACACGGTCATCGGCTCGACCGGTGAGTCCACACCCCGGAGCAGGAACGCGAGATACTCATCCAGAATCTCGCGCGCACGGGGCATCGTCGCATCGACCTGAGTGATCAGGCCGATCTGACCATTCGACCGGTGGTTCAGCACGAGCAGCCCGAACAACCCGGCCGCGCCGCTGTCCGGACGCGTGTTCGCCTCGTGCCAGTCCCCGTAGTTGCTCACCAGCCGGAAGAACTCCTTTTCGGAAATCTTGTTCCAGGGCAGTGATACCGCACTCAGCAGCACATGACTCGGAGGTTTCGGCAAGAGCGCATCCGGGGTGTCCCCTGCCGACCCCGGGCTCCGGAACCAATACCGCGTCACCACACCGAAGTTGCCGCCTCCGCCACCGGTGTGCGCCCACCAGAGTTCACGGTTCGGGTCCCCCTTCTCCCGGGTGGCCACCACCGAACGTGCCTTTCCCGACTTCTCCACGACCACCACCTCGACGGCGTAGAGATGGTCCACGACCAGGCCGTGCTTACGGCACAACGCACCCCAGCCGCCGCCGGAGACATGGCCGCCGACGCCGACCGAATAGCAGATTCCGCCGGGAATCGTCACCCCCCACGATTCGTACAGCTTTTCGTACACGTTGAGCAGGTTCGCGCCGGCCTCGACGGCGACCGCGTTCATCCTCGGGTCGAAGTAGACGCCGTCGAGGTTCTTCATGTTGACGACGACGTCGACATCGTCGTTGTACACGAAGTCCTCGAAGCAGTGCCCGGCGCCGTTCACCGAAATTCTCCTGCCGTCGCGCACCGCCTCCTGTACTACGTGCACGACCTGCTCAACCGACTCGATCATGGCCACCGACTCCGGCGTGCCGATCCATCGCTGGTTATAGCCACTGGTAAGGTCCGGATATTGCCGATCCGATCGCGCAACCGTAACCATCGCATTTACTCCCCTCAGAAATCACCTGTCGACCGGGCACAAGAACACTCCCCCGCCCGGTATCTTTCGCCATGACCCGGCAAAGCCCACGGCTATGGGCTTCACTTCCCCTGCCCGGCATGTCATTCAATCCCCAGAATGCCGTCCGTGACCACCGGACCGCATCCATTACCGGCAAGCTACCACGAAAGGACTAGTCCTTCAAGCATTCGGGGGCTTGCGAATCCCTTTACAATCACAGGGTAATCACCGCAGTGGCGAATAAATGCGCGGGCCGGCGGACAATGAGGTCACATTGTCTGCCGGCCAGGTTTTACTTGTGATCAGCGAACGGCGTCATCGTCAGGCGTGGCCGCGACGCGCGCTGATTTTTGTGTCGATCATCAATTGCTCAGACGGCCCAGCCTCCATCCACCGCAAGGGACTCCCCCGTGATGTACCGGCCGCCCTCACCGGAAAGGTGCGCGATACTGGCGGCGATATCACTCGCGGAGCCGTAGTGCCCCAAGGCGGTGATCTCGCGCTGCCCTTCGGCGTCAGGCCCGTCCGCCGGATTCATGTCGGTGTCAGTAGGGCCGGGGTGCACCAGGTTGACCGTGATCCCCCGCGGGCCGAGCTCGCGGGCCAGCGCCTTGGTGAAGCCGGTCAGCGCGGCCTTGCTCAGGCAGTACAGGCTGACACCGGGAAACGGCACACGCTCGACATACGCCGAGCCGATGTTGATCACCCGTCCACCGTCCGCCATATGCGGCACCGCGGCCTGCGCGGCGAGAAAAGCGGTGCGCACGTGGACGTTGATGGCCTCGTCGAACTGGTCCAGCGTGACGTCTTCGAGCAGCCCGTACGGGAAGAATCCGCCGCAGTTGACAAGGATGTCCACCTTGCCGAACCGGACCGCCACCTGCTCGACGGCGTCGGTTACGGAATTCGCGTCCGAACCGTCGAGCCAGACCGCCATGCCGTCGCGCCCCTGCCCTTCGATCACGTCGACCACTGCCCGCGCCTTGTCTTCGGCATGCGCGTAGCTCACTGCCACGTTCGCGCCATCGGCCGCGAGCCGGGTAGCCGTAGCCGCGCCGATCCCCCTGCTGCCGCCGACGACGAACGCGCTCTTACCAGCGAGATCCGACATGACTCCCTTTCTGTAGTGAACACTACAGAAAGCTTCCACGACGCGGTCCGCCCCGTCAAGTAACTTGGGTTTCCGACGCGACAGAGAAGGGAGCAGACCGGTGGCTGAGCGAGGACGACCGCGTGGTTTCGACCGGGACACCGCGCTTCGCCGCGCGATGGAACTCTTCTGGGAGCACGGTTACGAAGGTGCGTCGCTCGGTCAGCTCGCCGCCGCGATGGAGATCAACCCGCCGAGCCTCTACGCCGCGTACGGCAGCAAGGAACAGCTGTTTCGCGAAGCCGTGAACCTCTACAACTCCGTCGAGGGCTACGACGCGGACCAGGCACTGCGGAACGAGCCGACGGCCCGGCGGGCCATCGAGGTCATGTTGCGCGGCTACGCCAAGTCCTACGCCGATCCCGCCACCCCGCCCGGCTGCATGATCGTCCTGGCCGCCAACACCGGCACCCCGCAGCACCAGGCCGTCCGCGAGCTGCTCGCGGATCTGCGACGCGCGACCTCGGCGACCATGCGGAACCGGGTGTCGCGGGGAATCACCGACGGCGATGTGGCGCGGGATACGGATACGGCCAAGGTGGCCGCCTTCTACTCGGCCGTGCTGCAGGGCCTGTCCATCCAGGCCAGGGACGGCGCCACCCATGCGGATCTCGACGGCATCGTGGACGCCGCGATGGCCGCGTGGCCTGCCCTGGCCGGTAACGCCGGACGGGGATCGTCACCGGTGACCGCCTGAACGAGGCCCGCCGCGGCATCGCTGTCAACGCGCCGGGGTCGATCGCCATACTCGGCCTCTTCTGCCGCGCGGATACTCAGATCTTGACGGCACGCAGGATGTTCGTATGCGTTCCGGGCTGCTTTCCGCTGACCTCCGCCAGTTGCAGGCCGGCCTCGGCGAACAAGGCGCCGAACTCCTTCTCGGTGCGGATGGCGCCACCGCAGGCGAGCGTGCACAACCGGAAGACGAAGCCGCTCGGCTTGGGTGAAGACCCGAGCCGAGCGGCTTTTTCGTGGCACCCTGTGCTCGCACAGGCAGGCTCTCCGGCATTCCGGGCTAAAGGTCGAATTCCCCCGGCGCGAGGCTGCGTGCCAGGCAGAACTCGTTTCCTTCCGGGTCGGCCAGTACCACCCAGGACCGGCCGTCTCCCTGTCCCACATCGGTCTTGGACGCGCCGAGCGCGAGCAACCGCTCCAGTTCGGTCTGCTGGTCACTGTCGATCGGGGAGATCTCGAAGTGCAGCCGGTTCTTGGCGGGGGTCTTGGCCTCGGGAACACGGACGAAGACGATATTCGGCACAGCGGGCCCGCCACGCAGCGCGGCCAGCCGCTGTTCGTCCGGCTCCTCCGGATCGGGGCCGATCCCGACCGCGGCGCCGTTCTTGTCCTCATAGACGACATAACCCAGAACGCCGCACCAGAAATCCGCCAGCCGCCGCGGATCCACGCTGTCGATGGTCGCCCATTCGAACCGACTCGTCATGCACAACGCCTTTCCCTTTCGGATATCCGGTTCACTCTATTCCATGTCGACGGCGATGTGGAGGCGCTGAGGAACGCGGTGGCACCGACCGCGCCTTCGCAAAAACGGTCAGCGGACTCATCGTCTACAGCACTTCGCACGGCAGGAACCTCTACGTCCTCCGGTGCGGTGCCGGAAACAAAGCCGTGTACCTGGCGCGCTACTACAGCAAGGCCGCGGACAAGTCGAGGCACATCATCTCGAACCCTGCACACGTCTTTGGAGGCACTCGCATCCCGGTGAAGCGCAGGCAAACGGGCGAGGGCGGTCAAGTCACCGTCCTCGCCCGCTGCCGGAGCGCAAGAGCGTCAGTGGTGTCCGTGGATGGTGCGCTGGATCCAGCCCGTGTAAGCGGGCACGCTGGTGTAGAGGCCGGGTCCGTTGGCGCAGGGCACGTCGTTGTCACCGGGGCCGGAGGTGACGCCGATCAGCTCCCACCGGCCCCACTTCCCGCGCTGGATCTGCGGACCGCCGGAGTCCCCCATGCACGCCATCGCAGCGGGCTTGCGGCTGATCGTGCAGAGCCGGGTCGAGTCCGCGTAACCGGGCGAGCATTCCGACACCGCTCCGCGGCGGGTGTCCAGCTGCTGGAGCCGTTCGGGGAAGACCGCTTCGGTGATGTCGGCGGTGTCGACCGTGGTGCCGAAGCCCAGCAGACGGGTCGGCGTGCCGGGGCGGCCGGGACGGTCGGCGATGCGGATCGGCTGTTCGGGGACCGGGCGGTCCAGGCGCACCAGCGCGATGTCGTTCTTGTTCGGCTCACCCGGCTGGTAGCCGGGGTGGCGCACCCAGCGGTCGATCGTGCGCACGGTGCCACCGGAGGTCCGCCGCTCGCTGCCGATGCGCACCGTCCCCTCCGGCCGAGCCGGGTTGTTCCCCGGGTCGACACAGTGCGCCGCGGTCACCACCCACTGCGGGTGGATCAGCACCGCCCCGCAGACACCTTTGGCGTTGTTCAACTCCGGCACGATCTCCGGGATCGAGGCCATGAACTCGTACCGCTCGGTGGAGTTCTTCCCGTTCACCACGGCACCGGCGCTGCCGGGCACCGCGAGCGCGCAGGCGGCACCTGCCAGTGCGACCGCGGCGGCCCGAACCAGGTTGCGGCGCAAGGAACCTACTCTCGACATACATTTCCTTCGTTCGGGTACTTCGGATCGATGGGATCCAGCATCGCGGCTCGCCTCGTCCCGGACCATCGGGGCAGCTTGCGGACTCGTCGTCGCGGCTGCGCTACACCTGGTGGTAGGGCTCGCCCTACCACGCCCGCCGAGAAACAGGTGGTTTCGGCCGGCTCCCTCGGCCATCACCGCAGGAGCCGGCCGTCCGTCACTCCCGGCCGAGGGCCATCGTCGGATCTTCGAGCGCGGAGGTCATGGTTCTCGACTCCGTTGGTGTCGCATCCCGTGGGTCACCAGCTCACGCTGAACTCGGCCGCGGCCCCGCTGCCGGTTTTCGTCAGCTTCGCGATCCGGCTCCGCCGTTCCGGCGAAGGATCCTCATGCGGAAGCAAGCTCGCGTCGGTGATGTAGTTCCACGAAGCCCACCACGAACCGTCAGGCGCCTGGAAAGCGTTGAACGCGCCGGGACCCCGCTTGTTGCCCGGCAGGTTCTTCTTGCGGAACCGGTCCGGCAGGCCCGGCCGGAACCGCGGCTCGGCGTCCGGGTCCGGCTGGTAGGAGAAATACGCGCGCTGCCCGGCCATCGGAGTGCACCGGTTGTCGGTCAGCGCGGTGCCGCAGTAGGCGACGCCGGTCGAGTAGCGGTTCGCGTACCAGTTGTTTCCCGAGTAGAAGAGGTACCAGTCACCGTCGATGCGGACGGCGTTGGGATTCTCGATCGTGAGGACGTCGTCCGACGGGCTGTTGTGGTGTGTCCACTCGAGATTCGCGTTGTCGATGAGCTTCGTCGCGTCGGCTTCGGTTATCCGCCGCACGTGGCGGGGCCGATCGAACTCCAGCTTCGCCGCCCCCAGCGCGGTGACGCGGTCCTGCGTCCACGCACCGTTGCGCAGGGTCAGCCAGACCTCGCCCTGTCCCCTGCTCACGTCGGCGTCGATCGCCCATCCGCGCTCCGGGCAGAACAGCGGATCGGCGTTGGCGACGAACCCTCCCGTGGCCCGCAGCGAGGTGGCGTAACCGATGCAGTGCTTCGCCTGTCCGGCGGGTTCGGGGCCGGGAAGCGCAGCACTGTAGAAGACGTAGTAGACGACGCGGCCGTCCTCCTGATGCGCGAACAACGCCGGTGTCCACAGTGGAGAGTCGGGTCTCGCCCAGTAACCCGCGGGGAACGTGACGTCGTCCCAGGCGTCGCCGTCGACAGCGCCTCGGCGCTGGAACGATCCGCCGCTGAACTCGATTTCGGTGTACGGCAGTTTCTTGCCGGGGACACTCGCACCGACCGCGACGTAGGTGTTCGTCTCCGGTACCCGCATCAGATCCGCCGCCGGGAACCGGAAGTCAAGCGACTCGTCGCGGGGCCCGGTTTCGGCCGCCGCGGCAGGCACGGCCGTCAGGAGGCTGACGCCGCACAGGACGGCGATCAGGGTGCGCCGCATCATCGGGTCACCGTCACCCGGGCGCGCACCGGACGGTGGTCACTTCCGTAGCCGCCGAGGGCGGCCACCTCGGTCCCGGCCGAGTCCTTCTTCGCCCACACATGGTCGATGGACCTGTCGCCGTGGCTCGGCGCGCCGGAGGAATCGGCCACCCGCCGCAGACCGGTCATCAGGTCCGAACCCGGTTCGGCGTTGAAGTCTCCCATGACGATCGGTTCGGCCGCGCGTGACGAGAACCAGTCCGCGGTGTTGCGGACCTGCAGGTTGTGCAGTTCGCGGTTGAGGTCGAAGCGCTGCGCGGACGGGGTGAGGTGCACGACGCCCACGACCCACTCGAAGCCCGCGCCGCCCACCCGCACCCAGTTCACGTACTTCGGCGGCACCCAGCAACCGCAGTCACCTGCTTCCGCGGGGCCGGTACCGGGTGTGGACGGGTCCACTTTGGACGCGGGTGAGATCTCGCCGGCACCGTGGCCGGTGATGGTCATGTTGCCCCGCACCAGGATGGCGTTGTGCTTGACCGCGCGGCGGTCCGACTCGTAGAGGGGGACGTACCCGGTCGCGGCCGCGGCCTCCTTCACCACCTCCTCCCGGTCGGCGACCTCCTGCAGCCCGATGACGGCGGGGCGTTCGGTCTCGATGAGACGGACGAGGTCGGCCTTGAGACCGCCCGCGTCGCCCACGTTGTAGGTGACGACCTTGATCGTGCGTTCGGTCGCCGCCTCAGCGGCTTCCGCGCCGGGCACCGTGACGAGCGCGGCGAACGGCACCAGCAGCGCCAGCGCGAAGGTCTTGCGCCTCGAATGCTTCATGGGATTCCCTCCAGTGTCGATGACGGAGGGAATCGGACCATCGGCGGCCCGCCACGGGCAACGCTCCGCGCGATGCCGTCATTTTCCGGAAAGGATTGGCCCGCCTACTCCGGGCCGAAGTCGGGGTTCTCCCAGACGAAGGTGACCTTGTTGCCCGCCGGATCCACGATCTCGGTCAATTTGACGAAGCCGAAGTCCTGGATCGGACCGCAGTCCACCCCCGCTCGGCGAGGCTGCCGACGGTTTCGCCGATGTCCTCGACGACGAGGACCACGGTGCTCTTACCCGCGGTTTCCGGATCGTGTGCCACCTGGAGCCCGGCGTTACCGGTGATCCGCCATTCCGCGACGCCTTCCATGGGTTCGGTGTCGGGCCGCCGTCCGATCCACCGCTCGTACCAGGTGACGGCGGCGGCGTGGTCGGAGACCGGCAGGACCGCGTAGACATCCTTGAAGCTCGGCAAGGTCAGCCGTCCTTTCGCTCGGGGATCGCCGATCAGCCTAGGCCGGTTTGTCCGAGTTCGCCTTGGCTTTACAAGGTCACCTTTACCCTGCATCGCGTGACCGGCAGACGGACTGTGAGGCTGACCGCGCGGCTTTTCGCCGTGCTGGCCGTGCTCACCGCCGTCGCCCTTCTGCAGGGCGCCCTGTGCAGTGACGGCGCGGCGGCAGCCGGCTCGCCGTGCGCCCCGCTGTTCGCCGCCGAGGCCACTCACACCACGACCCCGGCCGACGAATGCGCGCCGGTGACGGCCCTGCTGAGCTCGGCGGACCGGTCTCTTCCGGACAACCACCTCGACGACGTCGCGGGCATCGGCATGGCACTGCTGGCCGCCCTCGTCCTGCTCGTCCGGCATCATCGCCCCGGTGGGACGGGAGTACCGCCGTCCTCCCCGCCGAAGCGTTCGACGGCCACTCCACCGCTCGTCCAGCTCTGCGTTTCCCGCACCTGATCCGGCACGCCCATGCCGCTTTCAGTTGCCGGAACCGAGCCAAGGACACAACAGAATGACCAAGAACACGAAGGTTTCCCTGACGGTCGTGGCCGTCGTCGTCGCGGTCGTGGCCGCGTTGCTCGTCTTCACCGATCTGGGTGAGGACGCCCCGACCGCGCAGGGGGACGCACCGCCGGTGGTGCCCGCGTCGATCCTCGTCCGGCCGGACAGCCATCGGCTCTCCGATCCGGCGGGCAGCAAGGTGACCGTCGTGGAGTTCCTCGACCTCGAATGCGAGGCGTGCGGCGCCGCGTTTCCCGGCGTCGAGCGTCTCCGCGCCGAGTACGGCGACAGGGTCACCTTCGTGATGCGCTACTTCCCCATCCCGAGCCATCAGAACGCCGAACTCGCCGCGCGGGCCGTGGAGGCGGCGGGTAAGCAGGGCAAGCTCGAACCGATGTACCGCCTGATGTTCGAGAAGCAGCCGGAGTGGGGCGACCAGCAGGTCTCCCACCGCGAGACCTTCCTCGGATTCGCCCGCGAACTGGGTCTCGACCTGCCTGCCTTCGAAACCGCGCTGGACGACCCGGTTACGCTCGGCCGGGTAGTGGCCGACCGCACCGACGGCGCGAACGCCGGCGTCGAGGGAACGCCGACTTTCTTCGTCAACGGCGTCAAGTTCTCGGGGTCGCCGTCCTATCAGGGGCTCAAGGCCGTCATCGACCGGGAGCTCGCGAAATGACACCGTTCGCCGTCCGGGCGACGCCGTGGGTGCTGCTGATCGGTGGCGCGCTCGGGTTGCTGGCTTCGTTCGTGCTCACCGTCGAGAAGATCGCGCTGCTCAAGGACTTCTCCTACATCCCGACCTGCAGTGTCGACCCGGTGCTCAGCTGCGGGTCGATCATGAAGACGCCGCAGGCCGAGCTGTTCGGTTTCCCCAATCCCTTGCTGGGGATCGCCGGGTTCGGTGTCGTCGTGACCACCGGGGTCGCGGTGCTCGGCGGCGCGAGGCTCCCCCGCTGGTACTGGCTGGGCCTGCAAGTGGGCGCCGCCCTCGGTGTCGTCTTCGTGCACTGGCTGATGCTGCAGAGCCTGTACGTCATCGGCGCGCTGTGCCCGTACTGCATGGTCGTCTGGGCGGTCACCATCGCCGTCTTCTGGTACACGACCCTGCACAACCTCCACAAAGGACCGGAGGTGAAGGCGGCGATCCGGTACCACAGCGTGGTTCTCGTGGTCTGGTACGCCGCTATCACCGTCGCGGTCCTGCAGGCCTTCTGGAGTTACTGGACGACGCTCGTCTGAAGGCGGCGGCTCCGGTCGAGAGCACGCAGCCCCCACGCACAGGCGGCGCCGATCACCGTCAGGGCGAGCCACGGGAATTCCGGGAAACCCGCCCGGCGCGCGAGGTCGAAGACGGTGCCGGTGAAGAGGTTGCCGAGGAGGATGCCCACGCCGACGATCGTGTTGTAGAAGCCGTAGTGCGTGGCGACCAGCCGGTCGCCCGAAAGCCGCACGACGGTGTCCATTTCGAACGGGAAGACGACGACCGTGCCGACGGCCAGCAACGCGGCGGAGAGCAGCAGTCCGGCGCCGGCCGCGGCCGGTCCGGCCCGGGCGACCGTCAGCGGTGCGACGAAGGCCACGGCCATGAACACCATCCCCGCGGCCAGGCAGGTGCCGGGCGGCCACCGGTCCTTGAACCAGGCCGTGATCTTGAGCTGCCCGGCGATGGCGAGGCCGCCCGAGATCACGAACAGCCCTGCGATGAGCACGGTCGCCGACGTTTCCGAGCCCGTGATCCGGCGTGCCTCCATCGGAAGCGCGAGGTAGGTCTGGAAGGACAGCACGTACGAGCCGATCATGACCAGCGCGAAGAGCAGGAAGGACCGGTTCGCCGCGACGATCCGCCAGTCCGACCGGATCGACGAGGTGCCCCCGCCGCTTTCGTGTGCGGGCAGCGCACGTATCTGCACCACGGTCAGGACACCGAAGACCGCGGCGGCGACCAGGCAGGTCAGCCGGAAGTCGACGGCCGTCAGCGCCAGCCCGACCACCGGCCCGGCGAGGATCCCGCCCTGGTAGAACACGTTGAACACGGAGAAGGCCTCCAGGCGCCGCTCCCCCGCGTCCGCCGCCAAGTACGCCCGGACCGCCGGGTTGAACAGCGCCCCGGCGAACCCGGTGGCCGCGGACGCGACGATCAGCGACGGCAACGACGACGTCACGCTCAACAGCGCGAATCCCGCCGTCCGCAGCACACATCCGGCGACGATGAGCGGTTTGTAGCCGAACCGGTCGGCCAGCGTGCCGCCGACCAGGAACATGCCCTGCTGCGAGAAGTTGCGGATCCCCAGCACCAGGCCGACCGCCCAGCCCGCCAGCCCCAGCGGACCCGAAAGGTAGCCGGCGAGGTACGGCATCAGCATGTAGAAGCCGACGTTGATGGTGAACTGGTTGACCATCAACACTTTGCTGGGCCGGTCGAAGGAGCGGAACCGCTCGGCGAACCCGGTCACAGCGCGGGGTCCACGACCGTGCGGCACCGGGTCCAGCGTTCCACCACGCGTTCGCCGGGATGCGCGATGACGTCCGGTTCCCGGGCCGGGACGACGTCGAGCAGGCCGTGTCCCGCGCAGTACTCGTCGTTGTAGACGGTGTCGAAGTACCGCTGGGGACCGTCCGGGAAGATCGCCGCGATCCGGACGTCCGGATCGTGCGTGCGGGCCAGCCAGGCGGCCACGAGGGCGACCGCGCCGACACTCCAGCCCCCTGTCGCGTACTGCGCGGCGGCGAGACGTCGGCAGGTCCACACCGCTTCGGCGGGCGCGACCCAGTGGACCTCCTCGAACGCGTCGTAGTCGACGTTGCGCGGATGGATGCTCGACCCGAGCCCGCGCATCAGCCGCGCGGTGGCGGGCTGCCCGAAGATCGTCGACCCGACGGTGTCCACGCCCACCAGGCGCAGCTGCGGGAAGTACCGCCGTAGCGCGCGGAAGGTCCCGGCCGAATGCCCGCCGGTGCCGACCGAGCACACCAGTACGTCGATCCGGCCCAGTTGCGCGGCCAGTTCGTCGGCCAAGGTCGCGTACGCGGTCACGTTGTCCGGGTTGTGGTACTGGTCGGGGCACCAGGAGCCGGGCTGCTCCGCCAGCACCCGCTGGACCCTGTCCCGGCGCGCCTGCTGCCAGCCGCCCACCGGATGCGGCTCGGTGACGAGGTCGACGCGGGTGCCGTGCGCGGTGAGCATCCGCCGGACGATCGGCTCCATGCCGGGATCGGTGACCAGGGTGACCGGGTGCCCGTGGACGATCCCGGCCAGCGCGAGCCCGAGCCCGAGCGTCCCGCTGGTCGACTCGACGATCAGCGCGCCGTCGGCGAGGTCGCCGCGGGCCTTGGCCGCTCCCACCATGTACAGCGCGGGGCGGTCCTTCATCCCGCCGGGGTTGAAGCCCTCCAGTTTGGCCCAGAAACCCTTACCGGAACCGGTGAGCTGTTCGTCGATCCAGAGCACGGGCGTGTTGCCGACGGCCGGCGCCGTGTGCCGGGGCAGGACTGCGTTCATCGAGGATTCGTCTTTCTATGCTGTGCGGACGGGACGGAACGGGACGGCGCGAGGCCGGTCAGGTCCGCGAGACGCACAGCTCGACAAGTATCCGGGGCCCGCTTCGGCCGATTGGGAGCAGCCGGGTGTTCCCACGCACCACAGGCGAAACGACGGGCGCCGACCGGGGCGGGAGATCCCGGATGGGCAGGGATTCCTCACCTCGGACCGCGACGGCGGTGAACGGGCGGGCGTGCACGTGACTTTCATGCGGCGGACACGACGAGTCGGGTGAGACCGACGTGACGGCAAGGGCATCGCCGTGCCCGTTCAGGCAGCCGACGGCCCCGGACCCCGCCACGACGAGCATCAGCAAGGCCGCGACGAGTCGACGAAGAGTAGCCGGAGAAACACTCACGGTTCCCACCGTAGCAAAGATCGGCTTCCTCTCCCATGCGACCTAGTACTAGCCGTCTTAGTAGTACTTCACCGGGCACTCACAGCCGTCCCCGTACTACTAAGCTCGATAGTTGAACCTGTGCGACAGGAGATTCGGCACCCGTGACCCCACACCGGCGTTCGCCGCGGCACCCCCTCGCCGCCACCGCCGCCCTCATGATCCTCGGCTTCGGCGCGCTCCCCGCGAGCGCGCAACCGGCGCCGGACGCCCCAGATCCGATGCGGCGTTACCAGGAACTCGGCGCTCAGGCGGCCAAGACCGACGAGGATCTCCAGGAATCCCAGGGACGGCTGAAGACCCGCGAGAGCGAACGCGACCAGGCCACGGCCGCCGTCGGCCGGGCCGACGGCGAACTCACGCAGGCGCGGTCGGCGATCGATCGTTTCCGGCCGCAGGTCGAGGCGATCGCGCGGTCCGCGATGAGCGGCGAGCGGCTCGGCAACGCCGTCCTGCTGCTCGACAGCGGCAGCAGGCAGGAGTTCCTCGACCGCTCCTCCGCGCTGTCGGTCTTGGCCGAGGAAAAGGCCAAGGCGTTGAACGGGCTGCGCGACGCGCTCGCCAAGGCACAGACAGCGCGTACGGCGGCCGAGGACGCGCGGGAAATGGCCCAGCTCGCCGCGAACGACGCGACCTTGGCGCTGGACCAGGTCCGCGACCGCAAGAAGGACCTCGACGACCAGATCGCCAAGGTGCGGCAGGCGCTCGGGCAGCTGCCCGCCGCCGACAAGGCGAAACTCGGCAAGGTCCAGGACAAGGGCAGCTACCTCGGCCCGCCCGGCGCCGCGAACGACGCGCTGCAGGCGGCATTGTCCAAACGGGGCTCGCGGTACGAATGGGGCGCCACCGGGCCGGGCGAGTTCGACTGCTCGGGCCTGACGTCGTGGGCGTACAAGCAGGCGGGGATCTCGCTACCGCGCACCAGCCGCCAGCAGTACACCGCGGGGAAGGCCGTCCCGTTGGACGCGCTCGTCCCTGGTGATCTCGTCTTCTACGACGACGGCACCGGCGACCCGGGAGCCATCCACCACGTCGGCATGTACGTCGGCGGCGGCAAGATGGTCGACGCGCCCACCGAAGGCCAGCTGGTCGACGTCCGATCGGTCAAGGGCGACGGTCATCTGATGGGCGCGCGGCGCATCGTCGGCTGAGCGGGAGCGGCACAGTATCGTTCCCGGCGGAGGTGTCATGCAACGGCTGGGCGAGCTCGAAGCGTCGGTGATGGACGTGCTCTGGGACGCGGCGGAACCCTTGCGGGTGCGCCAGGTCCTCGAGGCGATCAACCGGGATCGCGACCTCGCCTACACCACGGTGATGACGGTGCTCGACAATCTGCACCGCAAGGAATGGGTCGAGCGCGAAATGGAGAATCGCGCGTACCGCTATCGCGCCGTGGCGACCCGTGAGGAGGCCACCGCGCAAAGCCTGCGCGAACTTCTCGACGCCTCGGACGACCGGGAATCGGTGCTGCTGCATTTCGCGCGCTCGGTCACCGAAGAGGAGTCGGACATCCTGCGGCGGGCCCTGCGACGGAAGCCCGGCAAGCGATGATCCTGGCGGCGGTGCTCCTATTCGGCGTGGTGGTGATCGGCTGGTGTTCACCCCGGCTGCTGGGCAGGCTGACCGCCGGCGGGATCAGCCCCGCCACGGCGCTCGCGTGGTGGCTGCTGACCGCGCTCGGTGTCCTCGTCGGCGCCCTCGGCGCCGTCCTGCTCCTCGTCCTGCCGGACCACGGCCCCGCCGGGGCCATCACCCGGCTCCTCCACGAGTGCTGGGCGGCCGTCGGGCACAGCGGCCTTCCCGGTCTTGATCCGCTCGCCGGCGCCTTCGCCGGCGTCGCGGTCGCGATCGCGACGGCCCGGCTCGCCGTGTCCACCGCCCGGCGCCGGAAACGCAGCACGCTGCTGCACCGGCGCCATCTCGACGTGCTCTGGTTGTCCGGCGCCCGGCCGGGGCCGACGCTGTGGCTGCCCGACGACCGGCCGATCGCCTACAGCCTCGGCGGCCGCGGCGGCCTGATCGTCGCGAGCCAAGGCCTGGCAGGCAGGCTCTCGCCCCGCGAACTCGACGCGGTGCTGGCCCACGAACGCGCGCATCTGCGCGGCAGGCACCACTTTCTGGCCGGCTGCGCCGAAACCCTCGGCCGCGTACTGCGGTTCGTCCCGCTCATGCGCGAACTCCCCGGCGCGGTCCGGCTGCTCGTCGAGCTGGCCGCCGACCGGGCGGCCGCGGCCGGGCACGGACCGGAGACGGTGCGTTCGGCGCTGCTGTCGATCCACGCGGCAGGTGGCGGTGATACCGCGCTCCGGTTGCGCTGGCTGGCCCGGCACGCGGGCCGCCCGGCGCGATTCCCGGAACGGGTGCGGGCCGTCGCGGGCGGAACGCTGGCGTTGTTCGCCGCGCCCGTGCTCACCGTCGGCCTGATGTTCACGGCGGGCCTCGTTTCCTGCTGGTGAAAGAAACGCGTTCGTCACCGATGCGGACGAACGGGTTCAGCGCGGACACCATCAGGTGACGGGCCGTTTTCGGTCAGGAAAGTCCTTTTCCCGAACGGACGTACGAACATCGCTGACCGTCGTTCACCGGTCGGCGAATCGGGGACGGCAAATCGTGCAGTCTCCACTCACACGAGTGAGGACCCACGATTCCGCTGAGCCGGAAAGGCGAATTCCCGGCGCTACTCAAATGGCGGCATTCGGCCGGTGCCGCCCTGTCGTAACGTCGGTCAACGTACTCACCTCGCAACGAATTCCCTGCATCCCATGGAGGTTTTCGTGATCCGACGTCCTCTGCGCACCCTGACCGTCCTGGTCGGGGCCGCGACAGCTGTAACCGCCTTCGCGGCACCGGCTTCGGCGGCGCCATCGGTGCTGACCGAAACCGCGGGTCCGGCCACGGTGGCCGCCGCCCAGCAGAAAATCGGCACCTCGCTCGGCGCCACGTTCGCCGGCTCCTGGCTGGACACCACGACCGGCGAACTGGTCGTCGGTACCACCGACGCGAGCCGGTCGTCGCGGATCCGCGCCGCGGGCGCGATCCCGAAGGTACTCCGGCGCAGTGCCGCCGAACTGAAGCAGATCCAGTCCACATTGGACAACAAAACCGCGGGCCTGCCCGGTTCGGTCGCCGGCTGGTACGTGGACGTGCCGTCGAACGACGTCGTGGTCAGTGTGGTGGCCGGCGATCCCGCCGGTCTGGCGTGGGCCGCCTCCGCCGGGGTCCCGGTCCGGGTGGAACACGTGAAGAGCGCGCCGCGTCCGTTGTGGAGCGTGATCGGCGGGCAAGGGCTGTACTTCGACGGCGGTGCGTGTTCGGTCGGGTTCAACGCCTATGACGACGACGATCATTACGTGATCACCGCGGGCCACTGCACCGAACTCGGCGGCACCGTGCGCGGCGACGGCGGCACGATCGGCAAGGTCGCGAGATCTTCCTTCCCCGGCAACGACTACGGGACGGTCAAGGTGACGCACTCCGACGTCTCGACCCCGCCGCGGGTCGACCGGTACGAGGACGGGTCCGACGTGCGGATCGAAGGAGCCGACGTGGTCGGCGTCGGCGGCCGGATCTGCCGGTCCGGGATCACCACCCACTGGCACTGCGGGCGGGTCGAAGCGCTGGACCAGACGGTGAACTACGGCAACGGGAACATCGTGCGAGGCCTCACCCAGACCGACGCGTGCGCCGAACCCGGCGACTCCGGCGGCTCGTTCGTCAGCCGCCCCTCGTCGGGCTCCGGCACGAAACTCGTGCAGGCACAGGGAATGACCTCGGGTGGTTCCGGTGATTGCGACGAGGGCGGCACCACGTTCTTCCAGCCCGTCAAGGAGGTGCTCGACCGCTACGACCTGACGCTCGAAAAGGACTGATCTCCCGTGGCGAGGGGCGGCCGGCCCACCGGCCGCCCCTTGATCAGGCCGGCGAGCTCGACGGCCTCGGCGGCCAGCGTCTCGATCTCGGCCCAGCGGCGGCGGATCCGCTCGTGATCGGGCACCAGCGTGCCGGAAACCATGCCCAGGAACAGGTTCGCGTCCGTCCCGGCCTCCGCCAACCGCAGGAAGGGCCGACGGTCTTCTTCGGTTCCGGCGCCGTGCTCGGCGGCCCATTCACGGGCTCTCATCCCGGCGTCGTGGCAGGCGTCGACGAGAAGGGTCCGGATCTCCCCAGGCCGGTCCCCCGGGCGCGCGGGAGGTTTCCCCATCAGCGGAAAGATGTTCCAGGCCACCGACAGCAGGCAGTCGGCCACTTCGTCCATCGTCTCCACGTCCACCGGGCGAGTGTTCCGGCCCGTGCGCCCTGCCAGGCGCAATGACGCGCGGGACGGGCAGGGTCGACCCGATCGGGTGGTGCCCCAGGCCGGGTCTCGTGAGTGGTACGGACGAAGCGCCCGTGGCTCAAGACCGCACTCGCGTGATCAGAGACGTAACTCGCGTGTTTGGAGACGTAACTCGCGTGATCAGAGGCGGAACAACGAGTACGGGTCTGATCACGCGTCCGTGCCACTCGCGAGACTTGGCACCGCCTGGTCGTCGGGTTCGCGCGCGTCGGCCATCCGCAGGCCGGCGATCAGCCCGGACAGTCCCTGGTGACCTTCGGGCCGGAAGGCGAGGATCCCGCTCGCGAAGAACAAGAGGTTCGCCAGCGGTTCGAACCCGCCGTTGACCACCGACGCCAAGGTGAGCAGCGTGAAATAGCCGCCGGAACCGGCCAGGAACCGCACGACCATCCGCCACAGGGCGGGCTTCCCGCCATCCGGGCCGACGGGGCGCAGCAGCACGACCCGCTGGCCGAAGCTGGCGCCGTTGCCGACGACGGGAACGACGAACAGCAGGAGCAGAGCCGGCAGGAAGGTGCCGATCAGCGCGGTCACCACGGTGTTCGGCTCGCCGGCGAGCAGGGTCGTCACGATGCCAACGGTGGTACCGAGCAGGACGACCGACACGACGTCGACGGCCATCCCGAGCAGGCGGCGGCGCGCGGTGACCGGCCGCGGCGCCCCCGGCGGCGCGGACGGTTCGTTCCCCGGCAGCAGCCGCAACAACGGGGCGAGGCCGAAACCGACGGCCGCGCCGAGGGTGTTGGTCAGTAGGTCGTCGACGTCGGCCAGCCGGTACGGGCACTCGAACAGGAACCAGACGCCGGTCAGCTGCGTGCACTCGATGAACAGCGAGACCGCGAAGCCGATCGCGACGGTGGCCACGAATCCGCGCCGGAAGAGGTGCCGCACGAACATCCCCAGCGGCACGAACAAGGCGACGTTGAAAACCGCCTGCTGGACGGCGGGATTGCGCAGGAACGCCCGCAGTCCGGCTCCGGTCTGCTCGCGCCGGATGTCAGCGACGAACTGGAACGGGCGCAGCTGCAGGTGACCGGCCACGTGCTCGGCGCACGTCGTCGTCTCCGGGATGGGGAGCAACGTGTAGGTCCACAGGGACATGGCGTAGACCAGGAAACCGAACACCAGCAGGACCCGCCAGAGCCCGAGTTCCCCGCGGCGCCGGTAACTCGCGGCGACGTACGGGACGGCCAGGAGGCCCGCGAGCACGAAACCCGCGACCACCGCGATGACCGCGGAGACGGTCGGATCAGTCACTCGCGGAAGTTAACAACGCGCGCTCCGGCGCACCCGTCACGCCACCTGGCCGGGTGACGGCGAGGGCTCGCTGATGCGCGAGCGCGGCGATGGCGAAGGTCAGATGGACGACGACCCAGTTGCGGTCTTCGCGGTGGACCCGCTGCAGCAGGTCGAGAGTGGCGTCGCCAGGACTGCGGCCCTGACGACAGGCGTCGATGAACGCCTGGGTCAGGTCGTCGACGTTCCTCCGGAACTCCGCGAAGGCGTCGACGGGTTGAGAACTGGAGCAGAGATCCACGGTCACGTCACAGAGCGTTTCATATCGCGACACAAAGTTACGAATTGGCAGAGCCTGAATCACTCACATGAGGTAGGCGCCGCGCCGCTCTGTGCTCTGCGTCACGCCGAAGCGAGACCGGCAGGCATCCGGCGTTCCCGATCGGCCGCCTTCGCCCGGCGAGTGACCGGGAAGCGCTGATCGAGTTCCACCAGCAGCGGGGTCACCGCCATCAGCGCCAGCAGGGCGAGCCCGGCGTATGCGCCCAGAGTCGCGATGATCGTCATTTCGGCCTCCTCGGTCCCCGTGCCGCCTGGTCCGGCGGCCTGGAACCAGGATCGCCTCCCGCCAGGGGCCGGCGGATCGGTCATCCGGCGGAGACGCCTCGACCGGTCGGCCTTTTCGGTACTGTCCGATCGGCCGATCCCGGGCGGCGGTGCAGCAGGTCGAACCGCGACCACATGGCCTCGGCCGCCTCGATGGACTCGCCCGTGCGAACGGGGTCGACGGCGGCGAGCTGGGCGACGATCGCCTGCACCAGGCTCATCCCCGCGGTCAGCGACGGGAAGAAGGTCACACCCTCGGCGGGCACCATCAGCACCTGCTCGACCGCGCCCGCCAGCGCGGGACTGGCCGCGTCGGTGATGGCGAAGGCACGCGCCCCCCTGGCCTTGGCCTCGTTCGCGGCGAGCACCGTGCTTTCGTACAAGCGCCAGAAACTGATCGCGATGAGCACGTCTTCGGACGTCAGTTTCGCGGTGGCGTTGGCGAGTTCGGCGTCGCCCGCCGTGATCGCGTGGACGTCGTATCCGGCGAGCCGGGCGTTGTGCGCGAACGCGATCCCGACCGCGGCGTAGCTGCCGTCGGCGATCACGACCGTGCGGCGCGCCCCGGCGACGGCCTCCGCGACGTTGCGGATCTCGTCCTCGGCGACGCGCCGGTTGAGCAGGGCGAGGCTGTCGAGATCGCGGCGCAACGACGCCGAACCCGGCGAGTCGACGTCGCGATGTTCCTCGGCCACTTGCGGCGCGCTCAGTGACGACATGTACCGCGCCCGCAACTCCTGTTGCAGCGCTGGCCATCCGGCGAAACCCAGCGCCTGCGCCGTCCGGGTGACGGTGGCGACGTTGACCCCGGCGAGCTGGGCGAGCTCGGCCGTCGAGCCGAACGACGCGCGACGCGGCTGCGAGACCAGCACTTCGAGTACGGCGGCCGCCTTCGGCCGCAGGCCGCGCTCCGGTGTGCGATCCCGAAGCCATGCCTCGAAACCGTCGTCGGTTCCCGTCTCTGTCACGCGTACCCTCCCTCGACGGCGTCACGGTAACGCATCGTGCCCGGCGGACCACTTGCAACAACCATTGCAGTTCTGCCGAAACGCAGTATACGTTGTCCGCACTCTCGTGACTCCTCGTCGCCCGAACCACGGAAGGCGTTCCCCATGACGCTTCTGGCACGACTGGACCGGCTCCCGCTGAGCCGTCCCCATTACAAACTCCTGCTGATCGGCGGGCTCGGCTACACCTTCGACGGGATGGACTCCGCCGTCGTCGCCTTCCTCCTGCCGAGCGCGAAAGCCGTCTGGGGCCTCGACAACGGCCAGCTCGGGTTGATCGGTTCGGCGACGCCGTTCGGTTTCCTCTTCGGCGCGATCGCCGCCGGGCTGCTGGGCGACCGCATCGGCCGCAAGAAGGTCATGATGTACGCGCTGGCCTTCTACGCGGTGTTCTCGGTGGTCGCCGCCTTCTCCCCTAACTACGAGGTCTTCCTGGGCGCCCGGGTACTGGCCGGCGCCGGAGCCGGAGCCGAAAGCGCCATCATCGCGCCGTTCCTGTCGGAGTTCGTCCCCGCCAAACGCCGCGGGTGGTTCGTCGGCGCGCTGGCCGGGTTCTTCTCGTTCGGCTTCGTCATGGCCGCGCTGATCGGCCGGTTCGTCGTCCCGACGGTGCCGGAGGGCTGGCGGGTCGCGCAGCTGATCACCGCGCTGCCGATCGTCATGCTGCTGTGGTGGCGCCGTTCCCTGCCGGAATCACCGAGGTTCCTGGTCGCGAACGGGCGGCATACCGAGGCCGAGAAGATCGTCACGAAACTGGAGCGGGACGTCGAAAAGGCGACGGGGCAAGTGCTTCCCGCCGTCGCGGCGGCCGAGGCCCAGCCCGCGACGGAGACCCCCAAGGTCAATCTCCTCAGCGCGCTGAAGTTCTTGTGGAGTCCGGCGATGGCCCGCCGCACCGCGGTGATCTGGACCGTGTGGTTCGTGATCACGTTCTCCTACTACGGCTTCTTCTCCTGGATCCCGACACTGCTCGTCGAACGCGGCATCACGGTGACCAAGAGCTTCGAGTTCTCCATCATCATCTACCTGGCGCAGATCCCCGGGTACTTCTCCGCCGCGTGGCTGTCGGAACGGCTCGACCGCAAGCACACCATCGCGCTGTACCTCGCCGGGTCCGCGGTGAGCGCGTTCTGGCTGAGCCAGATGGACGCGCCGTGGTCGATCACCCTCGCCGGGGCGGTGCTGTCGTTCTTCCTCAACGGCACCTACGCCGGCGTGTACTCCTACACCCCCGAGGTGTTCCCGACCTGGATCCGCGCCAGCGGGACCGGGCTGTCCAGCGCGTTCGGCCGGGTCGGCAGCATCCTCGCCCCGACGATCATCGGCCTGTCCGCGGCGAGCCTCGGTTTCGCCGGCGTCTTCGGCATGACCACCGCCGTCCTGGTGGCCGGGGTGGTGGTCGTGGTCGTGTTCGGCCTGTCCACCGCCGGCCGTTCCCTGGAAGAACTGACCGAACACGGCGCGCCCGTGAAGACCGCGAAGGAGATGACCAAGTGACCGTGTCGCTGTCCACTGTGGAGGACAAGACCCGAGCCACGATCGGCGTACGGCTGTTCACCGTGCTGGCGTGGGTGCCCGAACGGCGGGCGCTGCGCCGGGTGCACAGCAGCCACCCCGTCGAGTATCCGGTCGGCGGCGAGAAGACCGTCGAGGTGGCCGCCGGGTGGCTGGAGCGGTGCATCATGGGGCAGGAGCCCTACTTCGGGCCGGACAGCGCGGCGGTGCGGGAGATCTTCGCCGACCACGAACTCATCGACCGGCTCGGCTGCGGTGCGGTGATCAATGTGCCGGTGGTGGACGGAGGCCGCACGCTCGGCGTCCTCAACCTCCTCGACGCCGAAGGCAGTTACGACGACGATTCCGTCACGGCGGCCCGTTCTCTGGCACCGTTGGCGGTCCCGGCCCTGCGCGAAATCCTGGAGGAGACCCGATGACCGGATCGCTGCTGCTGCGCAACGCCCGTCTGCTCGACCCGGTCAAGGGCGAATACACCGAGGGAGATCTCCGGTGCGCCGACGGCCGGATCGTCGAGATCGGCGCCGGGCTGGCCGCGGCCGACGCGCGGACCGAGGACCTGCGCGGCGCGTTCGTGCTGCCCGGACTGGTCGACGCCCACGTGCACGTCACCGCGTCGACCGCGGATCTCGGGTCGCTGCCCGCGTCGTCACCGTCCTACGTGACCGCGCACAGTGCCCGCACCATGAGCCGGATGCTGGACCGGGGCTTCACCACGGTCCGTGACGCTTCCGGCGCCGACTACGGCCTCGCCGACGCGCAGGCCGAGGGGTTGTTCCGCGGTCCGCGGCTGCTGTTCTGCGGACGCGCGCTGAGCCAGACCGGCGGGCACGGCGACAGCCGGACGCGCGGCGCCAACGCCAGCGACGACCACCCGTGCTGCGCCGGTCTCGGCCGGGTCGCCGACGGGGTGGACGCGGTCCGCGCCGCGGCGCGCGACGAACTGCGCAAGGGAGCGCATCACATCAAGGTGATGGCCTCCGGCGGCGTCGCCTCCCCCACCGACCGGATCGACTCGACGCAGTACTCCGCCGAGGAGTTGCGCGCCATCGTCGAGGAGGCGGAGTCGGCGAACCGTTACGTCGCCGCGCACGCCTACACCGCCCGCGCGGTGAACCGCGCGCTGGAACTGGGCGTGCGGTCGATCGAGCACGGCAACCTGATCGACGACCTCAGTGTCGAACTGTTCCTCCGGCACGACGCGTATCTCGTGCCCACCCTGGTCACGTACTGGGCCTTGAAGGAGGAAGGGCGCGAGCACGGGCTGCCGGAATCCAGCTGGCGCAAGGTCGACGACGTGCTCGGCGCGGGGCTGGCCGCCCTCGAGAAGGCCGCCAGGGGTGGCGTGAAAATCGTGTACGGCAGCGATCTGCTCGGCGGGATGCACCGGCACCAGAACCACGAGTTCCGGTTGCGCGGCGAGGTCCAGTCCGCGCTGGAGGTGGTCCGCTCCGCGACGTCGACGGCGGCCGACCTGCTGAACCTGACCGGCGAGATCGGCACACTCGCGCCGGGCGCGCACGCGGACCTGGTCGTCGTCGACCGGGATCCGCTGGAGGACATCGGCGTCCTGGCCGAGCCGGAGAAGTTCCGGCACGTCGTGCAGGGCGGGACCGTGGTCTCCCCCTGACGCGTTTCGTCCTCTGCTTGCGGTAGTTGCCATGCGCAAGTACCGCATTCAGAGGACGAAACGCGGATCAGGAGATGCGCTGCGGGACGTCCCACGGGTTGTCGTCCCGCAGCGGCTCCGGCAGCAGGTGCGACGGCCAGTCCTGATAGGACACCGGCCGCAGGAAGCGTTCGACCGCCGCGGTCCCGACCGACGTCGACGCGGGTGACGTCGTCGCCGGGAAGGGTCCGCCGTGCTGCATCGCGGCGGTCACCGCGACCCCGGTCGGCCAGCCGCCCCACAGGATTCGCCCGCTGCGGTCGGCGAGCACCGGGCGCAGCGCCTTGACCTCGGACGCCTCTTCGGGTAGCGCGTGCACGGTCGTCGTGAGCTGACCGGGCAGGGCCGCCAGCACCGGGAGGACGTCGGTGAGGCGCGAGTACCGCACCACCACGCCCAGCGGGCCGAAGCACTCTTCAGCCGCTTCCGGCACGAAGTCCTCCAGGGCGACTTCGAGCAGCTGCGCGCCCGGTTCCCGGACGACCTCGCGCATCCCCGGGATCGCGGCCAAGCGTTCCGCGCCGGTCCGGAATCCGGACGCGATGCGGTCGTTCAAGAACGGCGCGGGCGGGACCTCGCGCAGCCGTTCGGCGACGAGCTCCACGAACGGGCTGTCCGACGGCACGAACACCAGGCCGGGATTCGTGCAGAACTGACCGTTGCCCTGCGTCAGCGAACCGGCGTAGCCCGCCGCCAGTCCCTCCGCCCGCGAGCCTGCCGCGCCGGGCAGGACGATCACCGGGTTGACGCTGCCGAGCTCGCCGTGAAACGGGATCGGGACCGGCCGCTCGGCCGCGATCCGCGCCAGCGCGAGCCCACCCGACACCGACCCGGTGAAAGCGGCGGCTGCGATCGCCGGATGACGCAGCGCTTCCACGCCCGCGGCTTCTCCTTCGACGAGGCCCAGGAGCGCGCCCCAGCGGCCGAGGGCCTCCACGACGACCGAAGCCGTCCTGCGGGACAACTCCGGATGCCCCGGATGGGCCTTGATCACCACGGGGCAGCCGGCCACCCACGCCGACGCGGTGTCGCCGCCCGCCACACTGAACGCGAACGGGAAGTTGCTCGCCGCGAAGACCAGGACTGGGCCGACGGCGGTGCGGTACCGGCGCAGTTCCGGCCGGGGGCCGGGCGGCCACGACGGATCGGCGCGGTCGATCCGGACGTCGTAGTACGAGCCGCTTTCGGCCGCGAGCAGCCGCAGCTGGAACGTCGTGCGGGCCAGCTCACCGGTCAGCCGCTTCGTTCCCAGCCGGGTCTCGGCGTCGGCGATCTCGATCAAGGACGGCCCGGCCGCGTCCAGCGCGCCGGCCACGCCGGTGAGCACCGCCGCGCGCGTCTTCGGGTCGGTCGCGGCCCATTCGGCGGCGATCTCCGCCGCCTTCTCGATTTGCTTCATGCTTCCTTCCTCTCCGGGTTCTCCACCGAGTTCCGGAATCCGAACAGCGCGTACACCACCAAGCCGAGCACCATCCAGGCCGCGAACCGCAGCCAGGTCAGCGCGTGCAGGGAAAGCGTCCTTCAGCCCACGTCAGAGCACGAAGCCCGCGGGGAACGGGTCGTCCGGGTCGAGCAGGTAGGTGGCGTTGCCGGTGATCCAGGCACGTCCGGAGAACTCCGGGACCACGGCGGGGACACCGCCGACGGTGGTCTCGGCGACGAGTTCGCCGGTGAAGGTGGTGCTGATGAACGAGCTGTTCTCGAACGGCGTGTGCAACGGCAGCTCGCCGCGAGCGTGGAGCTGGGCCATCCTGGCCGAGGTGCCGGTGCCGCAGGGCGATCGGTCGAACCAGCCGGGATGGATCGCCATGGCGTTCCGCGAGGCGCTGGCATCCGACCCCGGCGCGAGGAACTGGACGTGCTTGCAGCCGCCGATCAGCGGATCGGCGGGATGCTTCGGCGGCCGCTGGTCGTTGATCGCCGCCATGATGTCCAGCCCCGCGGCGAGGATCCGGTCCTTCTCCGCCCGGTCGAACGGGATGTCCACTTGGGACAGTTCGAGGATGGCGTAGAAGTTTCCCCCGTAGGCCAGGTCGTACCGCACCTCGCCGAGGCCGGGCACCTCGACGACGGCGTCCCGCTCGGCGAGGAAGGAGGCGACGTTGCGAAGTTTGACGCGGACCGCGCGGCCGTCCCGGACCTCGACCTCGGCGTGCACGAGCCCGGCCGGGGTGTCCAGGCGCACCACGGTCTTCGGCTCGGTCACCTCGACCATGCCGGTCTCCACCAGCACGGTCGCCACGCCGATCGTCCCGTGCCCGCACATCGGCAGGCAGCCGGACACCTCGATGTACACCACGCCCCAGTCGGCGTCCGGCCGGGCGGGCGGCTGCAGGATCGCGCCGCTCATCGCCGAATGGCCGCGCGGCTCGTTCATCAGGAACTGCCGCAGATAGTCCATGTTCTCCATGAAGTACCGGCGGCGTTCGGCCATCGTGTCGCCGGGGATGACGCCGATCCCGCCGGTCACCACCCGGGTCGGCATGCCCTCGGTATGCGAGTCGACGGCGGTGATCGACCGGATCGACCGCACCTACTCCACCCCCAGCGAGGCGAGCGCGCGGCGCATGTCGGCGGTGACCTGCTCGCGGTGCTCCGCGGTCAGCGGGCCCCGCGGCGGACGGCACGGCCCGCCGTAACGGCCGACGAGGTCCATCCCGAGTTTGATCGCCTGGACGAACTCGGTGCGCGAGTCCCAGCGGAACGCAGCGACCAGCGGTTCGTAGAGCGCCCTGGCCTCTTCGAGTTTGCCGGACCGCGCCAGGTCGAACAGGCGCACCGACTCGGCGGGGAACACGTTGGGGAATCCGGCGAACCAGCCCGTCGCGCCCATCAGCAGGCTCTCCAGCACGACGTCGTCGGCACCGCTGATCACGTCCAGGCTTGGTGCCTGCTCGCGGATCTCCAACACCCGCCGGACGTCGCCGGAGAACTCCTTGACCGCGACGACGTTGTCGATCTGCGCGATCTCGGCGAGCAGGGCCGGCGTGAGGTCGACCTTGGTGTCGATGGGGTTGTTGTAGACCATCACCGGCAGCCCGACCGACGCCACCGCTTCGAAATGCGCCAGCACCTCGCCGCGGTTCGCCCGGTACATCGTGGGCGGCAGGCACAGCAGGCCGTCGGCGCCGTCCTCGGCGGCGACCTCGGCCCAGTACTTGGCCTGGTGCGATCCGGGACCGTGCACGCCGACGACGACGATCCCGTCCTCGCCGACGGTTTCGATCGCGGTGCGGGCGGCGCGACGGCGTTCTTCGTCGGTCAGCGACGAGTATTCGCCGAGCGAGCCGTTCGGGCCGACGCCCCGGCAGCCGTTGTCGACCAGCCACCGGCAG
Organism: Amycolatopsis sp. cmx-4-54; assembly: GCF_046548895.1. Classification (NCBI taxonomy): domain Bacteria; kingdom Bacillati; phylum Actinomycetota; class Actinomycetes; order Pseudonocardiales; family Pseudonocardiaceae; genus Amycolatopsis; species Amycolatopsis sp. cmx-4-54. The sequence goes on along the minus strand of NZ_JAEBEJ010000007.1, from coordinate 50,162 downwards.
TGCGCGGCGTAGGCGTCGTAGTCCACGGCCAGCCCGGCGGGGGCCGACGCGTCTTCCCGGTACGGGAGGGCGGTCGCGACGACGACGCCACCGAGGTCGGGGGTGCTCATTCAGGTTCTCCTTCGGTTCGGGCGGCGAGTTCGCCCAGCCGGATCGGCTGGATGATCGGGCGGTGGTGCCGTTCGGCCCCGCCGCAGAGTTCGGACACGGTCGGACCGCAGACGCGGCCCTGGCACGGGCCGAGGCCGGCCCGGGTGCCGAGTTTCAGTGCGTGCGGGCCGGGACAGACCGTGTCCTCGGCCGCACGTCTTAATTCTCCGTACGTGGTTTCCTCGCAGCGGCAAATGATCGTGTCTTCGCGCAGCCAGCTTCGCCAGGCCGCACCGATCGGGTGGGCCGTGGCGAGGCGTTCGGTGAAGGTGAGGGCACGGTCACGGGCGCGGAGCAGCCCCGGCGACGGCTCGCCACCGGCGGCGACGCAGCCGGCCACCGCTCCCTCGGCCGCGGCGGTGACCGCGCCGCCGATCCCGGTGATCTCTCCCGCGGCGAAGACACCGTCCACTGTGGTCCGTTGTGTGGCGTCGACCCGGACGAACCCGTCGTCCAGGGCACAGCCGGCGGCGACGGCGAGTTCCGGTTGCGGAACGAAGCCGTGGCCGACGCAGACCGCGTCGACCTCGAAGGTCCGCTCGGTGCCGGGGACGATCGACCAGTCGGCGCGGACCTGCGCGGTCACGACCTCGCGGACGCGGTCCGCTCCGCGTGCCTCGATCACCGCCCGCCCCAGCCGGTACGGAACCCGATGCCGGGCCAGCGCCGCGGCGTACCGCACCAGTTCACCGGCCTTCCCGGCGTGTGCGGCCAGGCGCCACGACTGGGCCGACCATCCTTTTCGGACGGTCGAGAACGGGTTCGCCTCCAGCACCGCGACCACCTCGGCCCCGACGCCCAGCAGCGATTCCGCGACCGGCAGCAGGAACGGCCCGGCCCCGGCGACGAGGACCCGCTCGCCGATCGCGACCCGCTCCCCCTTCGCCAAGGCCTGCGCCGCACCCGCGGTGTACACGCCGGGCAGTTCCCAGCCGGGGAACGGCAGGGTGCGGTCGTGCGCGCCGGTCGCGAGGATCAGCGCGTCCGGGACGAGGGCCAGCCGCCGTCGTCCCTTTCCGTCGGACTGCCCGCGCAGGACGTGCACCTTGTTCTCCACGCGGTCGAACGCCCAGACCGTGGAGCCGGGCCACCACCGGCACCGCGGATGCGAGAGCACCCGGCGGCGCCGATCGAACTCCGCCCGGCCGTGCTGGACCCGCTCCGGGCGCCGCGCCGCGTACGCCTCGGGGAGCATCCGGTGGTACTGGCCGCCGGGGGTTTCCGCCTGGTCCAGCACCGTGACCCGGGCACCTGCCCGCAGCGCGTGTTCGGCCGCCGCGAGCCCGGCGGGCCCGGCGCCGACGATCACCACGTTCACGTGGTCTCCTCCCGGGACTGGGTGCGGATCTCGTCCCCGTCGGCGGCCGGGCGGCGGCACGCGCGGACGTCGGGCACATCGTTCACCGTGAGCAGGCAGTCGAAGCACGCGCCGATACCGCAGAACACGCCGCGGGGCGCACCGGACCGCGTGGTGCGCCAGGAGGTCCGGCCCGTGGCGAGCAGGATTCCCGCCACGCTCTGCCCGGCGATCCCGGTCAGGGTCTCGCCGTCGACGGTGATCCGGATCGGCCGGTCGGTGCGGCCCACCGGATCGCGATCGCGCGGCAGCAGCCATCCACTCATGCGGCCACCTCCGTCAGGACGGCCGGACGGTCCACAGTGAACTCTTCGACACCCATCGCGGGCTCCGTCCCGGTGAGCAGCTCACGCAGCAACCGCGCGGTGCCGACGCTCAGCCCGATCCCGGCGCCCTCGTGCCCGGTGGCGTGCCAGAGATTCCCCAGCCGCGGATCCTCGCCGAGTACCGGAAGGTGATCATCGACGTAGGGCCGGAAACCGCCGTACGCGCGCATGATCGCGACGTCGGCGAGCGCCGGGAACAGGCGCAGTGCCTTGACCGCGATGGCGCTCAGCACGTCCGGGCGGATCGCGTCGTCGAAATCCACCCGGCGGCGTGACGAGCCGATCAGCACCGTGCCGCCCCAGGTCGACTCGACGACGGCGGAGGTCTGCAACGCACTCGAATCGGCACCGACCGCGCCGACGTAATCGGCGTCGTACACCTTATGCCGGATGACACCGGGCATCGGGGTGGTCACCAGCACCTCGCCGCGGCGGGGACGGACCGCGATCGCGGCGCCGAGCCGCGCCGACACCTGACCGGCCCAGGGGCCCGCGGCGTTCACGACGACGTCGGCCTCGATGACCTCACCGGGCACGCGGACGCCGGTGATCCGTCCGTTGTGGACGGTCGCGCCGACGACCTCGGTGTCGGAGCGCAGCCGGGCGCCGTGACGGAGCGCGGACCCCAGCAGGGCCAGCGCCGCGCCCGCGGGCTGGACTTGCGCGTCCTCCGGGTAGTGGAACGCCGCGGTCACCTCGCGGGTCAGCGCGGGTTCCGCTTCAGCGAGTTCCTTGGGAGACAACGGTTCCGCGCGAACACCGGGCTGCGACGCGGCGAACGCGGCGAGAGCGCGGGCTCCGTCGCCCGTGGTGGCGACGACGATGCCGCCCTTGGGGTCGTATTCGATCGCAGAAGCGGCGCGGGCGTCCTCGTCGGCGATCTCGGCGACGACCTGGGGCCACAACGCGGTCGAAAGCTTCGCGAGTTCGAGTTCCGCGCCGGGCCCCTTGTCGGAGACGAGAATGTTGCCCTCGCCGTGCGACGTGGTTCCTCCGGCGGGACGGCCGCGATCCACGACGACGACGTCGAAGCCCGCCCGGCTCAGCTCACGGGCGCACGCGGCGCCGACGATGCCCGCGCCGAGAACGACCACGCGCGTTCGGTTCATCGACCCTCCAGCGTTCGGTAAAGCGAACGATCGGAGAGTAGGTTCCACCCCGGACGAGTGTCAATACCTCGGGATCGGTCAGCCCTTCAGCACCGGATGCGGCCTGCCGTCGAGCCGTTCGTCGGCGCGGTACTGCAGCAGGAGGACCGAGTGCACCGGCCCCTCCGACGCGGTGTAGCAGTGCGGCTCCCGGGCGTCGAAGGCGACGTAATCCCCCGGGCCGACCTCGACCCTGCGGCCCGCCACCTCGACCAGCAGCGATCCGGTCTGCACGATGGTGTGCTCGACCCCGACGTGCCCCTGCGACCGCTGCGGCGCGTCCCCACGCACCACCTGGTCGTACACCTCGAAGACGCCGTCACCGGTCTCGATCCGCCGCAGCGGCCGGAGATCCACTCCCTCACCGCTGAGCACCTCGACGTCGGCGCCGCGCACCACGGTGAGCGCACCGCCCGCCCGGTGGTCGAGCAGATCCGAGATCGCCACTTCCAGCACCCTGGACAGGCTGAACACGGTCTCGATGGTCGGATTGCCGCCGCCGGACTCCAGTTGCGACAGCGTCGCCTTGCCGATGCCCGACCGCCGCGAAAGCTCCGACAGCGAAATACCCCTCGCCGCCCTGGCCGCGCGCAGGTTGACCGCCAGCATGTCCCGGATCGAGGGCGTCTCGTCCTCCACCACCGCTTCTCCCCTGTCGTTCGTCAAACCGTACGACCTCGTTCGCTTTGCCGATCGAGTTCGCGGACATCATGACACGCCTGCCCAGACCGGGGGCATAGCCGCGGCCGATGGGGCGGCGCGATGGTGGACGGCGCCGGCCGCGATGAAACTCCTTCACCAACCGGTGTGTCACCGTCGACACAGGGTCACGGGCGCACCGTCGTTTCCTTCCAGCGAGGAGATTCCCGTGCAGCTGATCCGCAGATCCGCAGGCCGACGACTTCGGGCGTTCGGCGAGGTGCTCATCACGACCCTCGGGCTGACCGCGGCCGTGGCCACCGCGCCGGCGACGGCCGCCGCGAACGCGTGTCTCACCGGCACACTCGCCTTCGACCATCTCGACGCGGAAGCGGGGACGAGCAAACCGCTGCGCACGCAGGTGGCCCGGAACGCCAACTGGGAACTGTGGGGGCGCACTGGTTCCGGCACGGCGACCCGGCTCACGACGGGTATCACCGGCGCGTCCGACGGCCGGTTCACCGCCTGCCACACCGCGTCGCTCGCCGAGGCGTACGTCCGGTTCCGGTCGAGCAGTACCTCGATGTGGCGGGTCGTCAAAGCCGCGAACGACACCACCGACTTCACGTTCGACTCGGCACGCCGCGCCGCCGTGTCCGGCACCGTCGACCTCGGCACGGTGAAGGTGCCCTCGACACTCCAGCGGGCGTGGAAGGTCGTGGACACCCTCAACGTCCTCTATTGGAAACGCGCCAACCCGGTTTCGTCGTGCTGGACGGCGCGGCAGTCCGACGGGCGCTGCGACCGGATCACCTTCGTATGGGACCCGAAGGTCGCCGACGGCGGCTACTGGGACTACCCGGACACGAACTACGTCTTCCTCGGCACCACGATGCCCGACTCGAAGCACCTCATCCTCCACGAGGCGGGACATTGGCTCCAGTGGCAGCTCTACGGTCGCGACTCCCCGTAGTGGACAACTGCATTCCGCACTACGTCGAGAAGCGCAGCTCGGAATCCTGTGCGTGGACCGAAGGCTTCGCCGACGCCGTCGCCGCCTACGCCCTCGGCGACTACCGCTACGTCCGTGATGACGGGACGTCGGTCGGCTTCGAGAACGACGGCCCCACCCCCGGCTGGGATGACGGCGACACCGTCCAGGGCCGGGTCGGCTCGTCGCTGCTGGACCTGTGGGCGCCGGACGGCCCGGACGGCGGGAACTGGAACCGCACGATCGCGCTGATGACCCGCCACTTCAGCCAGGACTTCCGCGAATACTTCACCGAGGACCGGCCCGCCACCGGCCTGTCCACGACCGGTGCCGCCGAACGGATCCTCGCCGGGCACACCATCTGGTACTGACCAGGACCCGGAGGGCCGGACCGCGGCCCGGCCCTCCGGTGAGGAATGTGGCGTGACCGAGCCTCTGTGGTGCAGGGCCCCTTCATGTACTTGGAAAGGGCGGCGGTATGGGGTCGCTCCAGTCTCGTGAGTGTTTTGGGTCGTTAGAACGACACTTACCACTCACGACCCCCGCGCAAAGTACCCGAAATGGACTGCCAGCCCGGCGTCCCTTGTGGACGGTCAAGAGCGTGCCAGACTCCTTGGCGACTTGCTTCACCGCTGACTCGTCTCACGCCACCTTTGCCTTACCGCTCGTCCGCCCTTCGGCTCCTGGCTGCCTGGACCCAGGCGGTGCTCTCGTCGGCGGTGGAAGGGAATCCGCCGGAGAGCAGGTCGTACCCCGATCCGGTGACCACGACGTCGTCCTCGATCCGGACGCCGAGGCCGCGCAGCTCCGGCGGCACGGTGCGGTCGCCGGCGTGGAAGTACAGGCCGGGTTCCACCGCCAGCGCCATCCCCTCGGCGAGCGTGCCCTCGCGGTACGTGGACGGATGGGCGGCGGCGCAGTCGTGGACGTCCAGCCCGAGGAAATGGCCGGTACCGCAGACGATGTACCGGCGGTGCTGCTGCCCGTCCGGCGACAGCGCTTCGTCCACCGACACCGGAAGCAGGTCCCAATCGTGCAGCCCCTCCGCGAGCACGCGCAGAGCCGTCGCCTGGAACGCGCCATAGTCCTGGCCGGGACGGACCTCGCCCAACGCCGCGACATGCGCCTTGTGCACCAGGTCGTACACGTCGCGCTGCGCCCCGGTGAACTCCCCGCCGACCGGGAAGGTGCGGGTGATGTCGGCCGTGTACAAGGAATCCACCTCGACGCCGGCGTCCAGCAGCAGGAGACTGTCCTCGGTCACCTGCCCGTCGCAGCGCGTCCAGTGCAGGATCGGCGCGTGCGGCCCGGCCGCCACGATGGACGTGTAGCCGGGTCCGGTTCCCTCGGTGCGGGCGCGGCGGTCGAAGGTGCCCTGGAGCCAGCGTTCCCCGCCACCGCGGACCGCCTCCGGAAGCGCGGCCAGGACGTCGGCGAACCCGAGGGCGGTGGCGTCGACGGCGGCGCGCAACTGGCCGATCTCCCAGTCGTCCTTGATCCGGCGGAGTTCCGCGAGGACGGTCCGGAGCCGTTCGCTGTGGCCGAAGCCGTACGCGTCGAGCGCGGGATCGACGCCGGCGCCGACCAGGACGCTCGGGTTCCGTCCGCGCAAGCCGTGCGGGAGGTCCTCCAGCGGACGGCATGCGATGCCGAGCGCGCGCTCGTACGCGGCCGGTCCGGCGGCGGAGCCGACCCACAGCGGGCTGGTGTCGGCGTCGCCCACGAAATCGGGCTCGTGGGCCTCGGCGGGCCGCGGGACGTACAGCGTGGCGTGGTGGCTGTCCCCCGCCGGGGTCATCACGAGGATCGCCCCCTCACGCTGGCACCCGGTGAGCCAGACGAAGTCGCTGTCGGCGCGGAAGCCGTGGAAGGTGTCGTTGGAGCGCACAACGGCACGCCCCGCCGCGAGCGCGATCCGCTGACCGGGCAGCTCCGCCGACAGCCTGCCGCGATGGGCGGCGGCCGCCTCGGCGGTGCCCGGCGGCACGTCGACGGTGTCGTCGGCGGGCTCCCAGCCGTCGCTGATCCAGTTCCGGAACCCCTTGGCGGCCAGCAGCGCGCGCAGATCCGGCCGGGTTCGGTCGCCGGTCATCGGCTCCCCTTTCAGGTAGTCACGGTTCTGGCCGCACCTTCGCACCGCGAACGGCCGGGCCGTAATGACCGGCGGCGATAGACTCCGCCTATGGCCCTGGAGATCCGGCACCTGCGGGCGATCTGCGCCATCGCCGAAGCGGGCAGCCTCTCGCAGGCGGCCGCCGCGCTCGGCATGTCCCAGCCGTCGCTGACCTCCCTGCTCCAGCGGCTCGAACGGCAGATCGGCGCGCCGCTGTTCGTCCGCAGCCACACCGGCGTGACCCCGACCCCGGTCGGCGAGCAGACGTTGCGCCGGGCGCTGACCCTGCTCGTGGAGTTCGACCGGTTCGAAAGCGATCTCCTCGGCGCGCTCGGCGACGGCCCGGTCCGGCTCGGATCGTCCCAAATGGACTGTCTGCCCACGTTCGTCGAACGGCTGGACGACGCGCTGCCGGGGCTGGACGTGACCGTCCACGTGGAGCCCTCCAGCGCGGTGCTGGCACAGGCGCTGGCCCGCGCGACCCTCGACATCGCCGTCATCGCGATGTCCGACGACCAGGAAGTGCCGCTGGCGAAGCACCTCGGGCACCGGGTGCTGTTCTCGTGGGTGCCCGTGTTCATCGGTCTCCCCGCCGCGCACCGGCTCGCCGGCGGGTTCGAAGTCGACCTCGCCGATCTCGCCGACGAAGCGTGGATCGGACCGCCCGGCCCCGAGGACGGCTCGCTGACCTCTCTGCGCGCGGCGACGCATCGCGCCGGGTTCACGCCGCGGATCCGGTTCGAATGCCCCAACGGCGGCGGACGGCATCTGATCGCCGCCGGGCAGGCGGTCCAGCTCGTCGAACCCACCGCCCCCGAACTGCCCGGCATGGTCGTCCGGCCGCTGAAGGGCGACCCCATGCGGATGCGGCTCGTGCTGGCGTGGCGCAAGGAACGGCTGACGTGGGACCAGGCGGAAAACGTGTACCGCGCCGTGATGACGTCCTACACGCGGCACGCGATGGCGTCGACCCCGTTCCGGACGTGGTGGGAGCGACGGCGGAGTTCCCGTTCGTGGGACGGGCTGGCGGACTTCTTCCGAAGCTTGTAACCCGATCCCGCCTCGCCGCGATTGACCCCGTATCGAGTGAACGGAGACGGGGGATGATGCCGCAACGGCTCTGGCTGGGACTGGCGGTCGTCTACACGTGCACAGCCGTGGTCCAGCTCTACCTTCTCGCCAGCACCGGCGCCGTCTGGGCCGGGACACTCACCGCGGTCGGCTTCGCGGCGGCGCTCCTGTGCCTTCTCGCCGCCTGGCGGTCCTCGAAACGAGAACGGGACGACACAAGGGAAATCGACTCGCATCGCCCCTAACGACCGGGATACGGGACGGCCCACGGTTCCTCTTCGAGGGCGACGCCGTTGGCGACGGTGGCGATCGTCCGGTACCAGCCCGCCAGCACGAGGAACTCCAAGAGCTCCGGCGCCGGAAGGTGCTCGGCGAGCGCGGCCCACGTATCGCCGGAAACCGTTGCGGTGTCATGGAGTTCGTCGACGGCGCGGATGAGCGCGCGGTGCCGGTCCGACCAGACGGGATGGCCGGAGCCGCCGGACACGGTCGCTTCGAGCTGTTCCGGTGTCAAGCCGACCACCGGCGCGAAAACCGCGGCGTGGACACCCCATTCGTAGCGACATCCGCAGCGGGCGGTAACCCGCGAGATCACGATTTCCCGGTCCAGCGCGGGCAATTCGCCGTGCGCGAGCAGACCGGCGCCCACCACGCGCATCCGCGAAGCCAGCTCGGGATGAAGCTGCAGCAAGCGGAACAGCGCCAGCGGCTCATGCGCCACACCCGGCGGCATCCACTTGCGGAGGGCCTTTTCGACGTCGGCCTCGTACGGCGGGACGAGCGGCGCTATCCGTGCCATGACCACCTCCAGTGCTTCGATTTCAGAACCACTATGCTGCTTCGAAAGTCGAAGCACAAGGGGGTGGCATGCCCGACGATCCGCTCCCGCGGCCGGGGCGGCCGGTCCGCGGCTCCGAAACCGGCCGGCCGCTCATGGCTGCGCTCGATCTGCTGGGCCGACGATGGACCCTCCGGGTGATCTGGGAACTGCGCCAGGGCGACGTCGGCTTCCGCGAACTGCGGCGCCGCTGCGAGCACATGTCGTCGAGTGTGCTCGCCACCCGCCTCGGGGAACTGACCGAAGCCCGCATCGTCGAGACCGGCGGGGAGGGTTACCGCCTGACACCTTTGGGCGAACGACTCCTCGACGCGTTGCACCCGCTGGAAAAATGGGGTCTCGCCTGGGAAAAGGCGCTACGCGAGTGACCATGCACGATCATGTATCCCATCGTTCACCACATCCGGTCTTGCCAGGTGCGATGAGCGGCGTACGGTGAGACGTACGTGAGGTTGAGTCCACCAGCCCGCGCGAACGACCCGCATGTCCGCGGCCAGCACCTTGTCAAAGGGCGACGCGGCGGCGAGTTGACTTGCGCAGCCGTTGTGCAGGCTTACCCGTTGTCGTCTCGTCCCGGTTATCCGGGAGCCAGCACCATGACCGAACGTATTCCCTTCACGCGGAGCAGCCGCGACGGTCCCGGCCTCCGCCTGACCATTCCGCGCCCGCGTCCCACGGCCGAGAACCTGTTGCGGGTCAAGCGGATCCGGTGGAACGAAGACCTGCTCATCGTCGCTGCGGCCGGGGAGATCGACCTCGCCACCGCGGGACGGCTGGAACGCGCGTTGTCGGGCCGCCTGCCCGCCGCGACGGTGCTCGACCTCACCGAGGTCGGTTTCCTCGGCGTCGCCGGATTACGGGTCATCGAATCCGCCGCGGCCCGCGCCCGCTCCGAAAGCCGCATGACCGGGGTGGTCACGGACGCCCGGCCGGTACTGCGCCTGCTGCACCTGTTCGGCGTCGACAGCCATATCCCCGTGTACCGGCATCTCGACCACGCGATCCTCGAAGTGCCGAACCGCTGAGCCGCGGCCCGCTCAGGACCCGGCGAGCGGCAGGAGCGTGGACAGCCCCGTCTTCGAGGCCAGGCGCCGGATCGTGGGCGACGGCAGGAAACTCAGGTCGACGCCCTGGGTCATGCACCGGTCGTTGATCCTGACCAGGATCGCCAATCCGGTGGAATCGCAGAACTCCACCCCTTCGAGGTCGACGACGAGCCTGCCCGGCGCGGGCTCCAGCGCGTCCTCGAAGGTCTCCTTGAGATCTTCGGAGGTCGTCAGATCGATCTCCCCCGCCACCGCGATGACGACCTCGGCGCCATCAGGCCTGGCGACGGTCACCGAGAACGGAACCTCCCGGTGTTCGCCGTCTCCGCTCGTCACCGTCATCCACCCCTCACGATCGGTACCCGACTGTCCCGAACATATCGGATGACGGCACCCGCTCGCGCGGCACTCGTGTCCCGATCCCCGGCGGTGCCTTAACCTTGTCGAAGGATCCGGCGGTCGTGGACCGCGGCGGACGACGAGGAGAAGCTTCGTGATGCCGATCGACGAGCCGGTGCGCGACGGCACCGACGAGCTGGTCCTCGAGGTCGCCGCCGTCGCCGCACAGGCGGCCGCGTTACGGGACGTGCTGGCGAAATGGGCCCTCGACCGGGGTCTTCCCCGTGAACTGGCGGAGGATCTCAAGCTCACCGCCTACGAGGCGATGACGAACGTCGTCAAGCACGCCTACCCGGACGGCACCGACGACAACGTCATGAAGGTGACCGCCGCCCACGACGGCGGTCACGTCAGGATCAGCGTCGCCGACGAGGGCCGCTGGCGCGACGGACGCCGCCCGGACGGCGGACGCGGCTTGCCGATCATCCGTGCCTTCGCCCCGGAAGCCTCGGTGACGAGCACGCTGACCGGGACCATCGTCCGGCTCGCCTGGCCCTGCCCTGCCTGACAGCCTCCAGGCCGGGCCATCGCCGGGGCCGCTGTTCCGGCTCGCCCCGCGGACGTCAGCCGACGGCGGTGACCTGGACGGTGGCACCCTTCAGCGGTTCGCCGTCGGGCCAGTCCGCGACGACGGGAACGCCGCCGGGCCCGGTCGGCAGGTCGAAGGTGATCGTCGTCGGCGTGCGCGGGTTCGGCGTCCCGGCGGAGGCCTGCACGATGCGGGACACGGCCGGATGCCCGTCGCGCAGGTTCACCGGGGCCGCGTTCGCCGCGGTGGCGTCCGGGACGGCGGCGACGTCGTCGATCCGCTGCCCGTCCGCGACGAATGTCAGGGCGGTCGGCGCGCCCTGGAGCTTGCAGTTCGTGGTCGGGGAAGCCGCGGTGTAGGTGAGGACGTAGGCCTCGTGGCCGGAGGCGTGCGACGGGTCCGGCGACACGGTCACCTCGACGTCGGAAGCCCCGCAGAGTTTGTCACTCGGCATCGCTCCGGCGGCGCCGGCCGCGGCCAGGAGCCCGCTCGCGACCAGTCCCCCGACGGTCATCGCGGCGGCGGCTCGCTTCATCTGGGCGTTCATGACAGCTCCTCCCGTTCGGTGATCGATTCACGTTGATCGACCTCACTGGGAAAGATGCCCATGGGTACCGGGAAGATGCGTGGAGATGATGTTGATCCCTCGAAAGCAACCCTGAGGAGCGTCAGGCGTCTTCACGAACGCCGCACCGCGTGCGCGGCCCACCGCCCGTTGATGCGGTGGACCTCGACGTCCCGTTCGTAACAGGCGGAAAGCCCTTCGCCGGTGAGGACCTCCTCGATCGGCCCCGCGCCCGTGACCCTGCCGCGGCGCACCATCAGGGCGTGCGTGGCCGTCGCCGGGATCTCCTCCAGGTGATGCGTCACGGTGACCGTCGCCAGCTCCGGCTGGGCCAGCGTCAGGTTCTCGAGCGCCATCAGGAGATCCTCGCGACCGGGCAGGTCGAGACCGGCGAACGGCTCGTCCAGCAGGAGCAGCAGCGGATCGGCCATGAGCGCCCTGGCGAGCCGGACCCGGGCGCGCTCGCCCTGCGAGCAGACGCGCACCGGCCGGTCGCGCAGTTCGGTGCACCCGACCAGTTCGAGCAGTTTCGCCGCCCTGTCCCGGACCGCGTCGTCGTAGCGGTCCCACAGCGGCAGCACGCTTCCGCTGAACCCGGTGAGCACCACGGTGTGCGCGTCGTGGTTCTCCGCGTCCGGCAACCGCTGGTTCGCCCCGACGAAGCCGATATGCGTCCGCACGTCACGCAGGTCGACCGCGCCCATGCGATGGCCGAGCACGACGGCCGTCCCCGCGCTGGGGAACCGCTGGGTCGAGGCCACCGAGAGGATGGTCGACTTCCCGGCCCCGTTGCGGCCGAGAACGACCCAGCGCTGGCCGTAGTCCACCCGCCAGCCGACGTCCGACACCAGCGGCACGCGACCGACGTGGACCTCGACCCCGGACAGCTCCACCGCCGGTCCGTCGAGGTTCGGCTGCACCAAGACGGGCTTGTTCACGCGGTTCATAATCGCGGGACGCGTGACCGGGACCCGGTCGGGGACCGATCATCGGATGACGTCGTAGACCAGCTTCTGGACCCCGTTGCGGTAGGCCTCGCTTTCGACGAGCTTGAGGTTCTGCTTGTCCTTGTCGGTGTCGCCGAACAGCTTCTTGCCCGCGCCGAGCAGGACCGGGAAGAGCAACAGGTGGTAGCGGTCGATCAGCCTGGCGTCGGCGAGGTTCCGGTTCAGTTCCGCGCGGCCGTGGACGATGATCGGCCCGCCCTCGGTCTCCTTGAGCTTCACGACGTCGTCGAGCGATCGCAGGATCGTGGTCTCGCCCCAGTTGCCGACGAGGTCCTCGTCCCGCAGCGTGGTCGAAACGACGTACTTCGGCATCGCGTTGTACTGGGCGAACTCCTCGGTCATTCCGGGCCACACCGGCGAAAACACCTGGTAGCTGACCCGGCCCAGCATCATCGCCGTGGCCTCGCCCTGCTCACGCCCCTTGAGCTCGTAGGCCGCTTCGTCGAACTCGATACCGTCGAAGGTCCAGCCGGAGTTGCGGTAGCCCGGCTCCCCGCCGGGGCCTTCGACGACGCCGTCGAGCGAGACGAACGCGGTGGCGATCAGGGTGCGCATCTGGTTTCTCCTTGGTCGTTCCGAACTGCTTTCGACACTGCGTCGACCGGGATACGACAGATTCGACACGGTGCCGGAAAAAAGTTTCAGCCATCGGCGTCGCGCACGAGCAAGGCGATCTGCACCCGGTTCCCGGCACCGAGTTTGGCGAGCATGCTGCTCGTGTGCGCCTTCACCGTCGCGACGGTGATGTCCAGTCTCCGCGCGACATCGGTGTTGGACAGGCCCTCGGCGATGGCGTTCGCGGTCTCGCGTTCGCGGTCGGTGAGGGTGGCCAGCAGCCCGCGGGCGGTGTCCCTGGACGCCCGGCGCGCGTCGGACGAGTGGGGCCCGGTGGCCGCGGCGATCAGCCGGGACGTCGCGGCGGGCGAGAGCGCGGGTTCGCCGGTCGCGACCGTCCGGATCGCCGCGAGGATCCGGGGAGGCGGCGTGTCCTTGAGGAGGAATCCGAGCGCGCCGACGCGCAGGGCGCCCAGCACCATCTCGTCGGAGTCGAACGTCGTGAGCACCAGGATCCGGGGCGGTTCCGGGAGCTGGAGGATCTCTTCGCTCGCACTGAGGCCGTCGCGCCCGGGCATCCGGACGTCCATCAGGACGACGTCGGGCCGCTGCTCCCCCACCACGGTCACCGCCGCGTCACCGTCGGCGGCCTCGCCGACCACGACGAGGTCGGGTTCGCCGTCGACGATGAGCCGCAGCGCCATCCGCACCAGATGCTCGTCGTCGACGAGCACGACCCGCACCCGCTCGCTGCCCATTCACTCGCTCCCTTCGCGGACCGGCCACGGCAACCGCGCGGTGAGGACGAATCCGCCACCTGGTTCCGTGTGGTGGTCCAGTTCGCCGCCTGCCAGCCCGACCCGCTCGGAGAGGCCGAGCAGCCCGAAACCCGAGGCGGGCGGCTCCGTGACCGCCCGCGCCGCGCCGGAATCCCGGATCGTCGCCCGCACGCCGTCCCCGGCTTCCCCTTCGACGGTGACGGCCACTCTCGCACCCGGCGCGTGTTTGCCCGCGTTCGTCAGGCCTTCCTGGACGACCCGGTAGACGGTTCTCGCGATCGCGTCGGGTGGCTCGCCCGAGATCGTGGCCGTCGAAGTGACGTCCAGCCCCAGTGCGCGCGCGTCCGCGACCAGCGCCGGCAGGTCCGCGAGCGAAGGCTGCGGTGGCTCCAGCTCCTCCGGGCTCGCCCGGAGCACGCCGAGGACGTCCCGCAGCTCCTCCAGCGCCTGGTGGGAGCCATCGGCGATCCCGCGGGCCAGCTCCGCGACCTGGTCGGCGGGCAGATCCGGACGGTGCCCCAGCACTCCCGCCTGCATCGCGACCAGGGAGACCCGGTGCGCGAGGACGTCGTGCATCTCGCGGGCGATCCGGTGCCGTTCCATGATCCGTGCCTCGGCCGCCCGCGCGGCCTGCTCCCGTTCCGCGCTTTCGACCTGTTGCCGCAGGGAGCGCACCTCTTCCCGGCGCGCCCCGATCGCGGCGCCGACCGCCACCACGATGCCCACCAGCAAGGTGGGAAGGCTGATCACCAGCCACAACGGCCCCGGCGCCTCGCGCTGCGGGTAGAGGCCGGCGGTCAGCACCGCGGTGAGCACCGACAACGCCGCCACGACCGCCGTTTCGGCGGGCCGCCGGCGGGTGGCGAGCGAACAGAGCGACAGCAACGCCGCGCCGGCGGCCAGCACCGAAGCCATCGAGGCGAGCGCGACCGCGGTCGTGATCACGACCGGGAAGCGACGGCGCCACAGCAGCGCGACCAGGCAGGCGAGCGCGATCAGCGGATCGCCGGTGATCAGCCAGTCGACCCTCGGCCCCGCCGCGCCCACCGGCAGCTGCGACGCCGTGACGAGCCAGAGCAGCACGCCAAGTCCGGCCGCGGCGAGCAGGCGCCAGGCCTCTCCCCACAGCCGGAGGGGCGGCCGCGCGCCGGCGTCGGTGATCACCGGCCCATCATGGTCGACCCGCTCACGGCGGCGCAGCCGGACACAGGACGATCCGGGGCTCGACTTTGGTCGGAGGCCACGCGCGACGCGCTGCCGATGTGCTCCCCGGTTCACGCGGGCGAAGCTGGGACCCGACCGAGGACCAGGAGGTAGGAAGCATGACCAAGGGCGGCTATCTGGGGCTGCAGATCGTCGGGATGGTGGCCGTCGCCGTCTTCGCGCAGGCCGCCATCCGCAGCCTTTTCGATCATTCCGCGACCCAGTTGTGGGGCGCGTTCGACTGGGTACCCGGTGACTGGGGCGGCAGGTTGCTCGTGTTCCTGCTGCTCGTGGCCGCGGGCACGGTACTGGCGGGCTGGGCGCATGATCGCGGGAAGCGAGCGTCCCGCTAGGAGGACGCCGGTCCGCTAGTATCCGCAGCCGGGCGATTTCCGTCTACATCGGACGGAACTCACGGGTCTGGTCGATGGCGGGAGAATGCATGGCGGACGGAGTTGGCTCACTCGCGGGGTGGTCCGCCGATCCCACCGAAGTGACCAGCTACGTGGGCCGCGACGCCGAGACCGGTGAGGCGCGCCGCCTGCTGGACGCGGCGTCGCTGGTCACGCTGACCGGACCGGGCGGCGTGGGCAAGACGCGGCTGGCGTGGCGCGTCGCCACGGCCCACCGCGAGGCCACCGCCGACGAGGTCGCGTTCGTGTCGCTGGCCGAACTGCGGGAACCGGCACTGCTCGTGCCGACCGTGGCGAACGTCCTCGGCTTCGGCGACCGCTCGGCGAAACCGGCCATCGAGGTGGTCGTCGAGGCGCTTCAGGCGAGCCGGTTGCTGCTCGTGCTTGACAACTGCGAGCATCTGGTCGACAGCTGCGCCTGGTTCGCCGACACCGTCGTCAGGGCCTGCCCCCAGGTGACCGTGCTGGCCACGAGCAGGCAGTCGCTCGGGGTGGCGGGCGAACGCGTGCTGCCGGTGCCGCCCCTGGCGATCCCTGACCAGGGCGACTCCTTCGAACGCGTGATGAACGACGAGTCCGTGCGGCTGTTCGTGGACCGCGCGACCGCGGTCGAGCCGTCGTTCCGGCTCACCGAGTCCGACACCGAACCGCTGATCCGGCTGTGCCGCAGGCTGGACGGCCTGCCGCTGGCCATCGAGCTGGCGGCCGTCCGCGCGCGGGCGTTGTCCCTGCGCCAGCTGGCCGACCGCCTCGACCGGCAGTTCTCCGTGCTCACGAGGGACCGGCGAGGACGGCCGGAACGGCACGAGACCATGCGGGCCCTGATCGACTGGAGCCACGACCTGTGCACCGGGCCCGAACGGCAGCTGTGGGCGCGGGCGTCGGTGTTCTCCGGCAGCTTCGACCTCGACGCCGCCGAACAGGTCTGTTCCGGCGGTGGACTGCCGCGCGAACTGGTCCTCGAAGTCGTCGACGGGCTGCTCGACAAGTCCATCCTGTTGCGCGAGGAGTACCCCGGCGGCGTGCGGTACCGCATGCTGGAATCGGTGCGCGAGTACGGCGTCGACAGGCTCAGCGAGACGGGCGGGACGGCGGAGTTCCGGAAACGGCACCGTGACTGGTTCGCCGAACTCGCCGGCCGGTACGCCACCGAATGGCTGGAGACCGATCAGCTCGGCTGGATCGGACGGCTGCGGCGCGAACACGCGAACCTTCGTGTCGCCCTCGACCACTGCACCGGCGATCCCGAAGACGCGATCATCGGGCTCCGGATGCTGCGCGACGTCAAGGAGTTCTGGATCGTCCGCGGGCTGAACACCGAAGGCCGGATGTGGGTCCGCCGTCTCGACGAGGCCGCGGCACCCGGGGTCCCGGAGCGGGCGCACGGGCTGTGGCTGTCCGGTTTCCTGGCCCTGGTGCAAGGAGACCTGACCGCTCACCGGTGCATGCTGGAGCGGGCGGCCACCGAAGCCGAGTCCAGCGGCGACGAACTCGCCGCCGCGTACGTGCTCCACGTCCGCGCCTACGCCGCGCTGATCGGCAACGACATGGCCGAGGCGGCACGCCTGTTCGGCACGGCCATCGAGCTGTTCCGCGCCCACGGCGACGAAGGCGGGGACCTCTGGGCCAGTTACAACCACGGGCTGGCCATCTGGCTGAACGGCGACATCGACCGCGGCCGGGCGGTGCTCGCGGAAGCCGTCGAACGCTGTGAGCGGCAGGGCGAGGTCTTCTGGCGGGGCTGGGCACTGTGGTCGCGCGCCGCCGCCGAGTACCTGCAAGGTGATTTCGCGGTGGCGAGCCGCTGCTGCGAACAGGTTCTCCGCCTGCACGCCCGCGTGGACGACCGCGTCGTCGTCGGGTTCACGCTCACTGTGCTGGCGGGCTGCGCCGCCCGCACCGGACGGCCCAACCGGGCCGCGATCCTGCAGGGTGCCTCGATGGACGTCTGGCGCACGGTGGGCGCGTGGCCGACGCGGTACGAGGCGTTCACCGAGCCGTTGCAGGCCGACACCGAGGCCGTGACGTCCGCGCTGGGCTGGGAGGTCGCGATCAAGGAGTTCGCCGACGGCGCCGCGATGCCCATCGCCGACGCCATCGCGTACGCCCTCGAAGAACGGGCGCCCGAACCGCGGAAGCAGGCCGCGCAG
Source organism: Amycolatopsis sp. cmx-4-54 (assembly GCF_046548895.1). NCBI lineage: Bacteria > Bacillati > Actinomycetota > Actinomycetes > Pseudonocardiales > Pseudonocardiaceae > Amycolatopsis > Amycolatopsis sp. cmx-4-54. The sequence continues at coordinate 32,883 of NZ_JAEBEJ010000007.1, read as the reverse complement.
GTGCTCACGAAACGCGAGACCGAGATCGCGCACGTCATCGCCGAAGGGCTGACCAACCAGGAGATCGCCGACCGGCTCGGCATCGCCCGGCGGACGGTGGACACCCATATCGACCACATCCTCACCAAACTCGGCTACTCCAACCGCGTCCAGGTCGCCACGTGGGTGACCCGGACCGCGGAATCCGCCTGACGTTTCACGCCACCCTCATCGGAGTCGCCTGCCCTCCCGGTTCGGGCGTGAGCAGCTCCGCGCGCAAGGCGATCCTCAGGTCCAGCCGCGCCTGCGGGTCGTCGAGCCGGGCGCCGAACAGGGCACGGAGACGGCGCAGGCGGTTGCGAACGGTCTGCGGGTGGACGCCGAGGTTGTCCGCGATCTCGGGTGCCCCGCCGCGGGCGGAGAGCATGGCGTCGAGGGTTTCGGCGAGTTTGGCGCGCTCGTTCACGGGCAGGCCGTCGATCGGGGCCAGGCTGCGCGTGACGAGCGCGGTGGTCAGCACCTCGTCGGCGAACAGCCAGTGCGTGGTCAGGTGGTCCGACCAGTGCACGAGCGGGCCGTCCTCGATCACCTCACGCCGGACCAGCTCCAGGGTCCGGCGCGCCCACCGCAGGGACACCGCGGCCTCGGCGGGCGCCACCGCCGGCCCGACGGCGGCCCGCGTCCCCGCCAGTACGCGGCCGATCTCGACGTCGTCCGGCACGAGCAGGTACGGGTATTCGCCGGTGAGGTCGGCCAGCACCGCCGGGCCGAACGAGGCGCGGACCGCGCCGGGCTCCGCGGCGACGGCCACGACCCTGGCGGGCGGCACCCAGCCCGCTTCCGCCGCGAGCCCCGCCCATTTCGACGGCGGGCGGCCGCTCAAGATCTCCTTCAGCAGGTCTTGCCGCACTTCGGCGATCGAAGGTGTGTGCGCCGCGCGATAGGCGGCGGTGGACAGCCGGATCAGGACGTCCGCGCAGCGGAGCAGCGCCTCCACCCCGGTGTCCATCAGGGCCGACCCGGCCCCGGGCTGCCGCGACAGCGAGGCCAGCGCGGGCAGGGCACACCGGCCGGCCGAGTGGTAGGCGCGGGAGAGCCGCTCCAGGTTCTTGCCCGCCGCATACTCGGCGACGCCGACCTGCCGGAAGGCGTCCGAACCGGCGGCTATGCCCACGTTCATCCCGTCGTGTTCCAGTACCGAGGCGACGAACTCCGTGGCCCGCGCGTCGAACAGCGGCGCGTGCTCGGGCAGTGCGTGCCGGATCCCGTCGACGACCACGCGGGCGATCACGAGGGCGGCGGTACGGGCGGGGGCGTGGGACGCGGTCAGGGTCATCGTCGACCTCCGGAGCAGCGGGAATCGTCGGGCCGCCGAGTCTGCTACTCCGGAGTAGCGGGCACATCGGGTGAATTACGTACTCGGGCCTCCCCGGCCTACGCATCACCCGTTCGTGAAGCGCGTGAAGGCCCCCTTCCCGGTGGATTCGAGGGGTCGTTGCAACACAGGTGATCAACTGGTTTTGGTGAGGAGTGTAGTGAGGCGCTCGGCTGGGGTGTCCCAGTCGAGCGTTTTGCGTGGGCGGCGGTTGAGTTGGGCGGCGACGGCGGTGAGGTGTTCGGGGGTGTGGACCGACAGGTCGGTGCTTTTGGGGAAGTATTCGCGGAGCAGGCCGTTGGTGTTCTCGTTGGAGCCGCGTTGCCAGGGTGCGTGGGGGTCGCAGAAGTAGACGGGCATGGCGGTGGCGATGCTGAATTCGTGGTGCCGGGCCATTTCGGCGCCTTGGTCCCAGGTCAGGGGACGACGCAGGTGTTCGGGCAGGGTCTGGATGGTGGTGATGAGGGCGTCGCGGACGTGTTCGGCGGTGCGGGATCGGCCCAGGTGCAGGAGCATGACGTAGCGGGTGGCGCGTTCGACGAGGGTGCCGATCGCGGAGGCGCCGTTCTCGCTGATGATGAGGTCGCCTTCCCAGTGGCCGGGGACGGCGCGGTCGTCGGCTTCGGCCGGGCGGTCGCTGATCATCACCATGGGTGCGGTGAACCGGGGCTGGCGTTGCTCGCCGCTGCCGCGGGGTTTGCGCTGGGTGCGGCCGGTGCGCAGCGCGGCTTTGAGTTCGCGGCGCAGCTCGCCGCGGCCTTGGACATACAAGGCTTGGTAGATGGTTTCGTGGACCACGTGCAGCTCCGGCCGGTCGGGGTGATCACGGCGCAGCCGGTTGCTGGCCTGCTCCGGGCTGCACCGGTCATCCAGCATGCCCTGGATGAGGTCCCGCAGCTCGGGTGTGGTCGCGATCTTGCCCGGTTTGGGGCGCGGCCGGCGGGCCATGGCACGGGCGTGGGCGGTGTGGGGAAGATACTCGCCGCTGGCGGGATCGGTGTTGCGGCCCAGTTCCCGGCTGACCGTCGACGCCGGACGACCCAGCCGTCGGCCGATCTCCCGAGGGCCGTGCCCGGCCCGCGCGAGATCCGCGATCAGCAACCGCTCCTCGGGCGAGAGGAACCGGGTGACCGGCACCGGCAGACCGGTTCCTGACGGCCGATCAGGCACGGGAACTTCAGGCTCTGCACGCGACGGCGGGGCGGAACACCGACCGGTGTTCCGCCCCGCCTGACTCACACGACCATGCCGCCACCGGTGCCCGGTCCGGCGGTTGATCCCCACGACCCGGCACGCCTGCGCAGTGCCCATCCCTTGCGCCACAAGATCAAGATAAGTCCGGCGCTCGGCGAGCAACTTCGTCGGGCCCTGAGGCGACCGGTCCTCCCGGACTTCGAACATCGCAACCCCTGAACAAATCAGGTGTTGCAACCACCACTAGAACCCAAGCCCTCGGCTGAGCCGAGGGAAGGGGGCCTTCACGCGCTGTCGTTGTGGCTTCTCGGCCGGCGGGTTCGCGTGACTGAGTGGACGACACGTGTGATCCAACGGACGACACACGTGACTGGATGGACGACACACGCGCGGCCGCCTTCCGCCGCGTGTCGTCCGCCCAATCACACGTGTCGTCCGCCCAATCACGCGAGTCGTCCGCCCAATCACGCGAGTCGTCCATCCAGACACGCGAGTCCGCCGCCCGCGCACCGGGAAGAGCTACTCGCAAACGGCGCCGTGCGCGGCGCTGCGGACGACCTTGGCGTACTTGCCGAGAACTCCGCGCGTGTACGCCGGCGGCTTGGGGGTCCAGCCCTCCTTGCGTGCCTCGATGTCGTCGATCTCGACTTCGAGTGTCCGGTTCGCGACGTCGAGGGTGATCGGGTCGCCGTCCCGCACGAACGCGATCGGCCCGGCGTCGACGGCTTCCGGGGCGATGTGGCCGACGCACAGCCCGGTCGTGCCGCCGCTGAACCGGCCGTCGGTGATGAGCAGGACGTCCTTCCCGAGCCCGGCGCCCTTGATCGCGCCGGTGATGGCGAGCATCTCCCGCATCCCCGGCCCGCCCTTGGGGCCTTCGTACCGGATGACGACGACGTCCCCGGCGACGATCCGGCCTTCCGCGAGCGCGTCGAGAGCGGCTCGTTCGCCGTCGAACACCCGCGCGGTGCCGGTGAACGTCGATTCGTCGAAGCCCGCCGACTTCACGACCGCGCCTTCGGGGGCCAGCGATCCCTTGAGGATGGTCAGCCCGCCGGTCTTGTGGATGGGGCGGTCGAGCGGGCGGATGATCTCGCCGTCGACCCCCGCGGGGGCGATGCCTTCGAGGTTTTCGGCCATGGTCTTGCCGGTCACGGTGAGCACGTCGCCGTGCATGAGCCCGGCGTCGAGCAGTGCCTTCATCACCACGGGGATGCCGCCGACCTTGTCGACGTCGTTCATCACGTACTTCCCGAACGGCTTGAGGTCGCCGAGGTGCGGGACCTTGTCCCCGATCCGGTTGAAGTCGTCGATACGCAGGTCGACGTCCGCCTCGCGCGCGATCGCGAGCAGGTGGAGGACGGCGTTGGTCGAACCGCCCAGCGCCATCACGACGGCGATCGCGTTCTCGAACGCTTCCATGGTCATGATCTGGCGCGCGGTGATGCCCTGGCGCAGCATCCCGACGACGGCCTCCCCCGACCGGTGGGCGAACCCGTCACGGCGCCTGTCGACGGCGGGCGGAGCGGCCGACCCTGGCAGCGACATGCCGAGCGCCTCGGCGACCGACGCCATCGTGTTGGCGGTGTACATGCCGCCGCAGGCGCCTTCGCCGGGACAGATCGCGCGTTCGATCCTGTCCACTTCGGCGCGGCTGATCTTCCCCGCCAGGCAAGCGCCGACGGCCTCGAACGCGTCGATGATCGTGACGTCCCGGCCGTCCACCTGACCGGGCATGATCGAGCCCGCGTAAAGGAAAACGGAAGCGAGGTCGAGCCGCGCCGCCGCCATCAGCATGCCCGGCAGGGATTTGTCGCAGCCCGCCAGCAGCACGGAGCCGTCCAGCCGCTCGGCCATCATCACCGTCTCGACCGAGTCGGCGATCACCTCACGGGACACCAGCGAGAAGTGCATTCCCTCGTGGCCCATGGAAATACCGTCGGACACCGAGATCGTGCCGAACTCCAGCGGGTAGCCGCCGCCCGCGTGCACGCCGTTCTTGACCGCCTTGGCCAGCCGGTCGAGCGACAGGTTGCACGGCGTGATCTCGTTCCACGAGGACGCCACCCCGATCTGCGGTTTGGCGAAGTCGTCGTCGCCCATCCCGACCGCGCGGAGCATGCCGCGGGCCGCCGCACGCTCCAGGCCGTCGGTCACGTCGCGTGAACGAGGTTTCAAATCCGGCTGGTCTTGCGGCATCGGAACACCTTTCTTCGTGGCGGGACACCGGGCACGCTGCCAACCCGGCGCGTCCGGCGCAACTCACCGCTCCGTGTTCGCCCCACGGTGCAGCGCCACCCGCGTGATCGCGTGATGCTCCACGCCGAGCACCTCGGCGGTCCAACCGGACACCGTCACCCGGTCGCCCGGCTTTTCCGGGATCCGGCCGAGGACCACGAGGATCAGTCCCGCGATCGTCGCGTACTCCCCCGGCGGGGCGTCGCGCAGTTCGACGCCGACGTCGACGAGGTCGTGCACCGGGAAGGTGCCGGGCAGGACCAGCGAACCGTCCGTACCGTCGCGGACGGCCAGCACGTCGCGATCGGTCTCGTCGTAGATCTCGCCGACGATCTCCTCCAGCAGGTCCTCCAGCGTGACCATGCCCGCGACGGCGCCGTGTTCGTCGACGACGAGCGCCATCTGCTCCCGCTCGGCCTTGAAACTCCGCAGGGCGTCCGACACCCGCAGCGAATCGGGGAACACGACCGCCGGCCGGACGGCCTCGGCCAGGTCTTCGTGGTCACCGAGCAGATCACGCAGCTGCACGACCCCGACGACGTCGTCCAGATGGCCGCCGCGGGCGACCGGCGCCCGGGAATGACCGGATTCGGCCAGCTGCCGCCGCGCCGACTCGATGCCCTGCTCCGCCGCGAGCGTCAGCACCGCCCGGCGAGGGACGAGCACCTCCCGCAGCCGTCGCTCGTGGATCTCCAAGGCGCCGTTGATGATCATGCGCTGCTCGGCGTTCAGGCCGCGTTGCGCCGAGACCAGTTCCCTCAGTTCCTCGGGTGACATCTGATCCGGATCGGCTTCCGCCCGGCCGCCCAGCATCCGCACGACGAAGTTCGTCGACACGCTCAGCGCCCACACCACGGGCCGCGAGATCGCCGACAGCAGATTCAGCGGACGCGCCACCAGCAGCGCCCACCGCAGCGCGTTCTGCATGGCGAGCCGTTTCGGCGCCAGTTCCCCGAGTACCAGGGTCAGGAAGGTGAGGACCATCGTCACCAGCGCGACGGCCACCGCCCCGGCCGCGTCACCGAGGAAGTCCAGCAGCGGCACCAGCGGTTGCGCGAGCGACACCGCCGCCGTCGCCGAAGCGAGGAAGCCGGCGAGCGTGATGCCGATCTGGATCGTCGCCAGGAACCGGTTCGGGTCGCGCGCCAGCCGTACCAGCGTGCGGGCGGCCGCGCGACCGTCGCGCTCCAACGCCCGCAACTGCCCCTCCCGCAACGAGATCAGCGCCATCTCGCTGCCCGCGAACACCGCGTTGAGCACCACCAGCACCGCGACCAGCGCGATGTCGAACCCGTAGTCGCCCACCAGCACTCCCCGGCCCGCTCGAAGTGCAGAACACTACCGAGCGGACAGCGGGTCCGCAGAAATCGGGGCCGCTGGCTACTGACACGTCGTTCCGATACCTTCGACGGGGAACCCGCACGGACGGAGTCCTGATGTTCGCTCTCAAGACCGCTCCCGCACGGACCCTCCGGCTCAAGGCGGTGGCGATCGCCAAACCGGTCACCCGCTGGAGCATCGGCCACGCCATCCCCCGGGTCGCCCTGCGGGCCGCGGCACGCCGGGGAGACCTCCAGGGCAGGCTGTCCGTCGAGGCGAGCGGCGGAGCGGAGCTGAGCGGGCTGTTCGACGAGATCCGCGCCCACGGCGCCATCGCCACGACCCGGGTCGGCCATGTCAGCACCCGGCATTCGGCGTGCAGGGAGGTGCTGAGCAGCGACGCGTTCAAGACCGTGCGGTTCGTCCCGGACCACCCGCTGCTCAACCGGCTGATCGCGTGGTCGTCGTCCGGTCTGATCCATCCGATCGAGCCGCCTTCGCTGCTCGCCAGCGAACCGCCCGACCACACGCGTTACCGGAAACTGGTCACCCGCGTCTTCACCGCCCGTGCCGTCGAGCAGCTGCGCGAACGCACCCAGGCGATCACCGACGAACTGCTCGACGGCCTCGACCCGGCGAACCCCGTCGAACTCATCGAGCACTACTGCGGGCTCTTGCCGGTCACCGTGATCAGCCAGATCCTCGGCGTCCCGCCCGAGGAACGGGACAAGGTGCTCGCGCTGGGCGGCGCCGCGGCCCCGAGCCTCGACCTCGGCCTGCCGTGGCGGACCTTCCGCACGGTGGAGGCGACGCTGGCCGAGTTCGACTCGTGGCTCACCCTGCATCTGGAGAAACTGCGGGAGAACCCCGGCGACAACCTGCTCAGCAAGCTGATCGCCGCGCGCGAGGACGGGGTGGGCTTGACCGAGCGGGAACTCAAGGCCACCGCCGGCCTGGTCCTGGCGGCCGGCTTCGAAACGACCGTCAACCTCCTCGGCAACGGCATCGCCCTGCTCACCCGGCATCCGGGCGAACTCGCGAAACTGCGGGCGAATCCGGACCTGTGGAGCAACGCCGTCGACGAGATCCTCCGCTACGACCCGCCGGTTCTGCTCACCGGCAGGCTGTCCGCGCGGGACACCGAAATCGGCGGCGCCCGCATCGAGCGCGGCGCGATCGTCACCACCGTGCTCGCGGGCGCCAACCGGGACCCGGAGATCTTCGACGACCCCGCCACCTTCGACGTCGAGCGGGCGAACGCGCGGGATCACGTGTCCTTCGGCGCGGGGCGGCACTACTGTCTCGGCGCTTCGCTGGCGCGGATGGAAGGGGAGATCGGGCTGCGGTCGATCTTCGAGCGCTTCCCCGGTCTGCGGCTGCTCGACGGGGCGCGACGGCGGGAGACCCGGATCCTGCGCGGCTTCGAAACCCTCCCCGCCGCGCTCAGCTGAGCGCTTCGTGATCCCAGTGCCGGTCCGTGAAGGCCTCCTTGAGAGACTCTGGGTCCCTCAAGGGGGCCTTCACGGACTTCGAGCGGGCAAATCGCGAGTGGGATGACCGGGCCGGTGTCAGGAGACTGGAGGCGACGGAATGGCTTCCGCGGTGCTTTCGGTCCTGGACACCTCCCCCATCGTCGAAGGCTCCACGCCCCGCGAAGCCCTGCTCAACACGGTCGACCTCGCACGGCTCGCCGAAGACCTCGGCTATCACCGCTACTGGGTTCCCGAGCACCACGGCATGCGCGGCGTCGCCAGCTCCGCGCCCGCGGTCCTCATTTCCCATCTCGCGAACGCCACGCGGCGCCTGAGGATCGGCGCGGGCGCGGTCCTGCTGCCGAATCACCCGCCGCTGGTGATCGCGGAACAGTTCGGGACGCTGGCCGCCCTGCATCCCGGCCGTATCGACCTCGGGATCGGCCGCGCGCCGGGTGGTTCGAAGGCCGCGTCCGCCGCCGTCCGTCCACAAAGGACGAAGGACTTCGGCGATCAGCTGGCCGAACTCCGGTACTACCTGGATCCGCCCGAGGACGCCGAGGTGAAGGCGATCCCCGTCCTCGGCGGCAACGTCCCGGCGCTCTGGCTGCTCGGCCGCTCCCCCGAGAGCGCCGCACTTGCGGCGAAACACGGGCTCCAGTACGCCTTCGCCCACCACCTGGCACCGGACGCGCCGGTCGATGCCGACCTGGTCAGTGTCTCCGTCATCGCGGCCGAGGACGACGAACGCGCCGAGTGGCTCGCGGGTTCGACCCGGCTGAAGGTGCTCAGCCGGATCCGCGGCACCCGCATCCGGCTGCCCAGCCCCGAGGACGCGGCGGCTTTCCCCTACACCGCCGACGATCGCGCCGAGATCGCGAAACGCTCCGGCGCCGTGCTCACCGGCGGCCCGGAAACGCTCGTCCCGAAACTGCAACGGATCCTCGACGAGACGAGATCCGGCGAACTCATGGTGACCACGCCGCTGTATCACCACGCCGACCGCCGTCGCTCCTACGAACTGGTCGCCTCGCTGGCCGGACGGCTCATGGCGTGCTCGAACAGGTCGGCCAGCTCGCGCGCGTAGGCCGCCACCTCGGTGTCCGGCCGGGTCATCAGTTCGGCGGGGGCGGCCTCCATCGCGGCGATCACCGACACGGCCATGACCCGCGGCGAGAACAGCCGCAGTTCCCCCACCTGCTGCCCTTCCCGGAACATCTCCTCCAGTTCGGCCAGCGTCTTCGCGTTCTGCTCTTCGAACCAACTCCGCGCCGCCTCGGCATCTCTTGACGCCGAAGCGATCTGGCCGATCGCGATGATCTCCTTCGGCCGCTCGGCGGAATACAACACGAACCCCTCGATCAGTGCGCGCAGCGCGGCGGTGTAGCTCTCGGCGCCCTCCGCCCGCGTGCTGAGTGCCTGGTCGATCGACGTGTGCACGGTCAACATGACCTGCTTCATCAGCTCTTCGCGTTTGACGAAGTGATACGTGATCAGCCCCGGGCTGATCCCCGCCCGCCGCGCGATCTGCACGAACGACGCCTTCGCGTAGCCGATCTCGGCGATGGTCTCGATGGTCGCCGAGACGATCTGCGCGCGCCGCGCGTCCTCGATGAACGAGCGCCGCCCCTGGTCGCCCGGCTCATTTTCTGGTTGCATGAACAGTAGCCTAGTTGAGCAACTAGCGAGGGGACAGTCATGATCAGTCGCAAGACGTTCTTGAAATCCGTCGCGGGAGCGGTGGCGGTCACGAGTTTCGGCGGGGGCACGGCCGAGGCGGCGGGCAGGCCTCGACGGCTGCGAGGCGGGGTCGCCTACGACACCGGCGTCCTGCACGCCGCGGGCGATCCGCTGAGCCGGGCGCGCTGGAGCCGAGGACAGCTGGAGCGCGAGATCCGGGTGATCGCCGACGAGCTGCGCTGCCCGTCGATCACCGCGTTCGGCACCGAGATCGGCAGGCTCGCCGAGACGACGTCCGCCGCCCTGCGACGGGGAATGGAGGTGTACGTCCAGCCCCGCCTCTACGACCACCCCCAGGACCAGGTTCTCGACCATCTGGCCGAGTCCGCCCGGCTGGCCGAGCGCCTTCGCCACGGTGACGACGTCAAGTTCGTCGCCGGATGCGAGCACTTCCTCTTCACCCCGGGCATCGTGCCGGGCGCGACGTTCCAGGAGCGGCTCGCGAACATGGCCACCATCCCGCCGGAGGAATGGCCGAAGATCATGGACCGGCTGGCCGATTTCCTCGCGCGGGCGGCAGACGTCGCACGCCGGAACTTCCGCGGCCGGATCACCTACGCCGCGATCGGCGGACTGGAGCCGGTCGACTGGAACCTCTTCGACATCGTCGGAATCGACTACTACCCGTACTTCGTCACCGATGCCGAGTACACAAAGGACCTCGCCCAGTACCGGAAGTGGAACAAACCGGTGGTGGTACTGGAGTTCGGGTCGTGCACCTATACCGGAGCCGCGCGGGCCGGCGGGATGGGCTGGGACATCGTCGACTACGGACAGGTCCCGCCCAGGATCAAACCGGGTCATGTGCGGGACGAACGCGAACAGGCCGATCATCTCGCCCGCCTGCTGCGGGTGTTCGAGGCGGCGGGAGTGCGGGGAGCCCACGTCTACACGTTCATCGCGCCGAACCTGCCGCATCGTCCGGCCCGGCCGGAGTTCGATCTCGACATGGCGTCGTACAGCCTGGTGAAAACCCTGCGCGCACGACAAGAGGACGAGAATTCACCGTACCGGTTCGAGCGGAAACTTTCCTTCGGCGCGATCGCCCGGCACAACCGCGGGCAAGCGGGCATTTTTACCGGACCAGCGAGGGAAACCGGCCAGTAACCTCACGCCCGTGCAGACGGACCGCGAGGGCAGGGAGGCACCGGAACTCCCTGCCTTCACCGTCATCGGATGCCTCTTGGGCTTCTTCATGACCGTCCTGGTCCTGATCGGCCCGGGCCTGCTCTGGATCAGCACCCGCTTCGCTTCTGGCGACGACGACCGCCTGGTCGTCGTCGCCATGGGCGCCGTGTTCACCCTCGGCGGGCTGGGCACCGTCGGCTCGCACCTCCGGCAGAACGCCAAGGCCCGCGAGGCGCACCGCGGGCTCGATCGGTCCGGGGTTCGCGCGAACGCCGAAGTCGTTTCCAGCAAACGAATCTGGGTCGGCGAAGTGAGCACACCGGCGGACGACGTCGACCTCGTCGTCACCGGCCCGGGGGTGACTCCGTTCAGTGCGCGCATCCTCACCGAAGACGTCGGCCGCTACGAAACGGGCACGGTGGTACCCGTCGACGTGGACCCGAGGACCCTCCTGTTCCGGCTGGCGAACTGACCGGAAGACCACCTGGCCGCGATCATTGCCCGGCAGCATCGTATCGCTTATCGTATATGAAATTCACCCCCCGATGCTGCGAGGTGACCCCCGTGACCACCGCCACCGCCGACCCGACCACCACCACGGTCGCGCGAGATTTCACCGATTTCCGCACGGTGGTGTCGCAATCCTTCGTGCCGCTGCACGTGACGAGCGAGCACCGGGACCACTTCCGCGGCCGCATCCGCTCGTGCGGCGCGGACGACGTCCAGCTGACCGAGGTGACCGCGTCGGCGCACGTGGTCGAGCGGACGCCCGAGCTCATCGCCAGGGCGGACAGGCACTACTACAAGCTGAGCCTGATCCTGTCCGGGACCGGGCTCTTGGTGCAGGACGACCGCGAGGCGATGCTGCGCCCCGGAGACGTGGCGTTGTACGACACGCACCGGCCGTACACGCTGGCGTTCGAAGAGGATTTCCGCACACTCGTGGTGATGTTCCCGCAGCGGCTCATCGATCTTCCCCGTGACCTGGTCGGCCAGCTGACCGCGGTGCCCATGTCGGGCAAGCGCGGCATGGGCAACGTGGTGGTGCCCTTCCTCGCGCAACTCGGCAGCAACCTCGACCAGCTCGGCGGCCCGGCGGGCGTCCGGCTCGCGCATACGGCGGTCGATCTGCTCGCCACGCTGTTCGCCAGCGAGCTGGACCTCGCCCGTACGACCGCCGGGCCGCACCACGAGCTGATGCGCCGCGTGCTCGCCTACATCGACTCGAACCTCTCCTCCACCGACCTCGGCCCGGCGCAGATCGCCGCCGAGCACTACATCTCCACCCGGCATCTGCACGGCCTCTTCCACGAACAGGGCACGACCGTCTCTGGCTGGATCCGCACCCGGCGGCTCGAACACTGCCGCCGCGAACTACTCGACCCCGTGCACCATTCCCGGCCCGTCGCGGCCATCGCGGCGAAGTGGGGTTTCGTCGACGCGCCGCATTTCAGCCGGGTGTTCAAGACGGAATTCGGCTGCTCGCCGAGCGAACTGCGCCGCGGCTTGACCGTGAGCGACCGGTTGTTGCCGCCCAGCGCGTGACAGCTGGCCCTTCCCGGGCGGTCGCCTCGACGATGACCGCATGCCCGAAGCACCCGAGGAACAGTGGCGCACCTATGACGAGTTCGCCGCCGGAATAGCTACCTACCGCCTGCCGAACGCGGACCTGTCGGGACGCGAGCTCACCGTCACCCTCGACGACGGAAAGACGCTCGCGCTGCGATTCGAGGACGCCGAGACCGTCACCTGCAACGGTATCGAGGATCCGTATGACGCGGTCGCCGTCCGGGAAGACGTTTTCTTCGTCAATGTCCCACACGCCAGCGTGGAAGGTGAAGCGCTCACCGTCGTCTTTTCCACGACGACACATCGCGCGCTCGCCGTGCGCTCGGTCATCGGCGCCGAAGACGTCGAAGGCGTTCCCCGTGTCTCCCAGACGTTCTGGTCCGGCACGACCGACGCGGGCACGCCGACCGGCGAGGTGCCGGGCCCGTCGCGCGACCTGATCGGCAAGCGCAACATCTACCGCTACAGCCCTGACCACCTCTACGAGCACGTGTACGTGTCCTCGCAACGCTATGCCTGGCAATGCCTCGAAGGTGTGCAGCGCGGTCACGGGGACATGGACCTGTCGACGGTGTGGAAGTTCCAGGACGGGCTCTACCTGTTCTGTTTCCGCGAATTCCGCATCGCCGTGGCCAGTGTGTGGCTGCACGACCTCGGCTACGCGCTGAAGACCACCGGCGTCTTCCTCGGGCTGACCGGCGACGGCCGGTCGGAACATTCCCGCGGGGGCGGGCACATCTACCCACTCGGCGCCGTCGCCTATCCCGACGCGCAACCGGTTTAAGGAGCCTCAGTGTCCAATCTAGACATCATCGCCGCGCACTACGCCGCGAGCGACCGGGGCGATCTGGCGGGCATGCTGGCCCCGCTCGGTCCCGCGACCACCTGGACGGAGGCGGCCGGTTTCCCTTACGCCGGAACCTACACCGGCCCGGAGGAAGTCCGGGACAACGTCTTCGGCGCGATCGCGAAGGACTGGGACGGCTACACGTTCACCCTCGGCGACCTTCTCGACGCCGGCGACACGGTGATCGGCCTCGGGACCTACGAGGGCAAGCACCGCGAGACCGGCCGCTCGTTCACCGCCCGCGTCGCGCACGTGTGGAAGTTCGACGGCGGCGAGGTCACCTCGTTCGAGCAGATCGTCGACTCCGTGCCCGTCGCCGAAGCCATGGGGAACCGGTGAAACCCGCGCGGCGCCTCGTCGCCCTCGCCGCTGCCGTCCTGCTCGCGACCGCCGGTTGTGCCGGGGCGGAAAGCGGTTCGAGCGGGCCGATCATGGTCGGTTCGGTCAACGCGCTGAGCGGTGCGGCCACGTTCCCCGAGGCCTCCCAGGCGGCCAAGGCGGTCTTCGACGCGGCCAACGCGAGCGGCGGCGTGAACGGCAGACAGATCCAGTACAAGGCCCTCGACGACAAGGGCGACCCGGCGGCCGCGGCCGCCGCGGCCCGCGAGGTCGTCGGCCGTGACGAGGCGGTGGCACTCGTCGGCTCGTCCAGCCTCATCGAGTGCGAGATCAACAACAAGTACTACGAGCAGCAGAAGATCCTGTCCATGCAGGGCATCGGCGTGGACCCGGCCTGTTTCTCCAGCCCGAACATCGCCCCGGTCAACGTCGGGCCGTACCACGACATGACGCTGACCCTGCTCTACGGCTCGGAAACGCTGAAGCTGAACGACATCTGCGCGCTGCTGGAGATCGCGGGCAACACGCTGCCGTCGTATCAGGCGGCGATCGACGAATGGTCGGCCATCACCGGCAAGAAGCTCAAGTACCTCGACGCGACCGTGCCCTACGGCGGTTCCGACTACACCTCCTACATCGTCAAGGCCCGCAACGCCGGGTGCAAGGCGATCACGGTGAACCCGGTCGAACCGGATTCCATCGGGCAGCTCAAAGCCGCCGCGGCGCAGGGCTGGAACGACGTCACGTGGCTGCTGCTCACCAGCGTCTACAGCGAGAACTACGCCAAGGCCATCACCAACGCCGGCGCCGGGGTGTACTTGCCCGCCGAGTTCTACCCGTTCACCGACGCGACCAGCCCGCAGAACAAGGACTGGCGCGAGCTGATGAGCAAGAACAACATCCCGCTGACCTCGTTCAGCCAGGGCGGTTACCTGGCGGCGAAGTACTTCCTCGACGTCATCCGCGGGATCCAAGGGGACATCACCCGCGAATCGGTGACCAAGGCCTTGCGCGAGATGAAACCGATCACCGACCCGATGGTCGGCACGCCGTACGTCTTCGGCCCCGGCCAGACGCACCACGACAACACCGCGGGCTGGCCGATCAAGCTCGCCTCCGGCACCAACAAATGGGAGCTCGTCGCGAACGACTGGCTGCGGATTCCGAAGAAGTAACGGGAGGATTCGATGCTGCAGGGAGCGCTGGCAGGCTTGGCCGCCGGCGGACTGTACGCGGTGTTGGCGGTGTGCCTGACGCTGATGTCGCGCCTGGTGCGGGTGGTGAACTTCGCCCAGTCGGCCACCGGGATGTCCGGTTGCTACGTGGCGGTGTTCCTGTCCGTCGACCTGGGATTGCCGATGTGGCTCGCCACCGTGGCCGGGATCCTGCTCGGCGGGCTGCTCAGCGCGCTGCTCGGCTGGATCGTGTCCACCTGGCTCGCCGAGGCGGACACCGGCACCCGCTCGGCGGTCACCGTGGCGGTGCTGCTCCTGCTGATCTCGTTGTCGTTCATCCTGTTCGGCAACAAACCCCAGCCGTTCCATCCGATCCTGGACGGTCCGGCGGTCACCGTCGGCGGCGTGGTGATCAGCCAGGTCACCGTGGTCACGGTCGCGCTGGCCGTCCTCGTGGCCGTGGCCAGCCGGATCGTGCTGAGCCGGACCCCGGCGGGCGTCCAGCTCAGGGCGCTGTCGGAACGCCCGACGACGGCGGAACTGCTGGGCATCCCGGCGAAACGGCTCAGCGTCGCGGTCTGGGCGGTCACCGGAGTGGTCAGCACTCTGGTCATCTCGATCGTCGCGCCGTCGCAGTCCAACGACGCGACGTCGCTGGCGATGCTGGTGGTCCCGGCGGCCGCCGCCGCTCTGCTCGGCGGATTCCGCCGTCTCGACCTCGCGGTCGCGGGCGGGCTGGGCCTCGGTCTGATCCAGGGCGCGGCCGCACAGGTCGACGGCCTTTCGGTCGTGCGGTACTTCCTGCCGTTCGCCGTCATCGTCGCGCTGCTGCTCTGGTCGCAGCGCAAGGAGGTGTGGGATGCGGCTCGCTGAACGCGGGATCCCGTTCGCGGTCGCCATCGTGGCGATCGCCGTGGGCTACGGACTGAGCGTCGGGCTCGACGGGTACTTCGTGTACCTCGGCATGAGCGCCGTCGTCGCCGGGATCTCCCTGCTCGGGCTCGGCGTGGTCACCGGCAGCGCGGGCATGATCTCCCTGTGCCAGCTGACCTTCGGCGCCGTCGGCGCGTGGACCGTGTCGGCGCTGAACGAGGCACAGGCGCCAGGCGGGTTCCTCACCTGGCTGGTGCTGGGCGGTCTCGCCGCCGGGGCGGTCGGGGTGCTCGTCGGGCTCCCGGCCTTGCGGCTGCGCGGGATCAACCTCGCCGTCGTCACGCTGGGGCTCGCCGCCGCGGCCGACCTCGCGCTGGTCCAGCTCCAGTTCCCCGGCGTCTCCGGCGGGATCTCGGTCGACCGGCCGGACGCCTTCTCCGACGACCGGTCCTATTTCCAGCTCGCCGTCGTGGTGCTGGTGCTGTGCTGCCTCGCCGTGTACTTCCTGCGCCGCGGGCGCTGGGGCAGCGCCTGGCAGGCGGTGGCGTTCTCCGAACGCGGCACGGCGGCCGCGGGCACGAGTGTGCGGACGTCGAAGCTGACCGCGTTCGCGGTGAGCGCCACCCTCGGCGGGATCAGTGGCGGCCTGCTCACCGGGCAGGTCGGGCTCGCCTTCCCGGCCAGTTTCACCGCGATCCAGTCGCTGGCGTTGTACGTGCTGGCGATCATGTCGGGCGCGCATCTGATCGACATGGCCGTGTTCGGCGCGATCCTGTGGGTCGGCGTGCCGGAACTGCTGAAACGCTGGGGGATCCCGCAGGACTGGGGCTTCGTGGTGTTCGGTGTGCTCGGCGTCCAGGCGCTGGCCAGTGGCGGGAATCTGGGCACCACGGTGCGGCAAGTGTGGTACCGGCGGGCGAAGAAGGAACCGGCGAAACTCGACCTCGCCGCCAAGACCGCGGACATCGAGCCCCAAGCGCCTGGTCCACCGGTACTCACCGTCCGCGGGCTGAGCGTGAACTTCGGCCACGTCGCCGCACTGTCCTCAGTGGACATCTCGGTCCCGGAACACGGAGTGCTCGGCGTCATCGGGCCGAACGGTGCGGGCAAGTCGACGCTGGTCGACGCGATCAGCGGCTTCCTGCCGAACGCCGAGGGCGCGGTGGAGCTCGGCGGCAGCCCGCTGACCGGGTCGCCGTCGAACCGGGCCCGTGCCGGCTTGCGCCGGACGTTCCAGCAGGACCGCGTCCCGCCGGGGCTGACGGTCGGGGCGTACCTCAAGTTCCTCGCCAGGCGGCGGCTCACCGCCGACGAGATCGGGGACGCACTGGACTTCTTCGGCTGCCCCGCCACCCGGACTCCACTGTCTCAAGTGGACGTCGGCGCGCGCAGGCTGGTCGAGGTCGTCGGACATCTGTTGGCGCGGCCGCGGGTCCTGTTGCTCGACGAACCGGCCGCGGGACTTCCGCACGAAGAACACGTCGCGTTCGGGGAACGGCTGAGGCAGGTTCCCGCGCGGTTCGGGGTGTCGGTACTGCTCATCGAGCACGACCTCGACCTGGTCCGCTCGGTCTGCGACACGATCACCGTCCTCGACTTCGGCCGCGTGCTGGCCTCCGGTCCCCAGGCCGAAGTGCTCGCCGATCCCGCCGTGCTCAAGGCGTACATGGGTGAAACGGAGCTGTTGTGAACGCTTTGCGGATAGCGGGGCTGACGGTCACCCGCGGTGCCGGGCCGGTGATCTCCGGCGTCGACCTGACGCTGGAGCCGGGCCGGATCACCGCGCTCGTGGGCCCGAACGGTGCCGGGAAGACCAGCCTGCTGGAGGCCGTCTCCGGCGTGGTGCCCGCCTCGGCCGGGACCGTCCACATCGGATCCGACGAGATCACGAAGCACTCGCGGGTCTCCCGCGCGCGGCGGGGCCTGGCGCATATCGAGCAGGGACGCGCGGTGTTCGGCGGCCTGACGGTGCTGGAGAACCTGATGCTGACCGCGCGCACCCGCGCGCGGGCCGACGAACTGTTCGAGCTGTTCCCCGAACTGGAGAAACGCCGCGATTCGCCGGCCGCACTGCTCAGCGGCGGCGAACAGCAGATGGTGGTGCTGGCCCGCGCGTTCGCCGCGCGGCCGTCGTTCCTGCTGATCGACGAGATGTCGCTGGGGCTGGCGCCCGTGGTGTTCACGCGGCTGCTGCCGATGGTGACGCGGTTCGCCGAGGAGGGCGCGGCGATCCTGCTGGTCGAGCAGTTCACGCACCTCGCCCTCGGCGTGTCGAGCGACGCGCTGGTGGTCTCTTCGGGGCGGGTCACCTATGCGGGTTCGGCGCAGGGACTGCTGGACTCCCCCGGCACCCTGCACACGGCCTACCTCGGATCCTGACGCGCGTGAAGGCCCCCTTCACGCGCAATGCCGCCCCGACCGTTACCACCTCGGGGCGAGGGGTCCCAAGTTCCGTGAAGGCCTCCTTGAGGGACTCTGGGTCCCTCAAGGAGGCCTTCACGGAACGGTGTGACGCCCCGGACCATGTTGCGCTAAGAACCCATCCCCGCCCGTTCGAAGGCCAGCGTCGGCAGGTCGACGGCGTGCGCGCCGCCGTCCGCCACGATCACCGCACCGGTGATGTACGACGACTCCGAAGACCCCAGGAACCGCACGATCGACGCGATCTCCGCCGGTTCGGCGGGCCGGCGCAGCGGGACCTCGGCGGTGACGCGCCGGTAGCCCTCGTCGTGGCCGCCGTCGAAGCCCGCCGCCTCGGCGAACTGGTCCATCTCGCCGTCCGCCATCGGCGTGCGCACCCAGCCGGGGCAGACCGCGTTCGCACGTACACCCTTCGGCCCGTAGTCACGGGCGATCGAGCGGGTCAGCCCGATCAGCGCGTGCTTCGCGACCGTGTAGCCGGCGACGTTCGGCCCGGCGAACAGCCCCGCCAGCGACGACACGATGACCACCTGACCGCCGGTTTCGACCAGCGAGGGCAGCGTGGCCCGGCAGAACACGAAGGCACTGGACAGGTTCGAGCGCAGGGCCAGTTCCCATTCGTCGTCACCGGTGTCGGTCACCGACGACAGGCCGTGCCCGCCGGCGTTGGCCACCACGACGTCGATCCTGCCGAACCTGCCGACGATCTCCGCCGTGGCGTTCTCGGCGGCTTCGCGGTCGCTGGCGTCGCAGGCGACGACGTGCGCGCCGGTTTCGGCGGCCACCTTCTCCAGCGGTTCGAGGCGCCGTCCGAGCACCACCACCTGGGCGCCTTCGTCGGCGTACCGGCGGGCCACCGCGGCGCCGATACCGGTACCGCCACCCGTGATCGCGACAACCTTCTTCACTTGCGGAGTCCTTTCTAAGCGGGAAAACCGGAGCGGGCCGAGACGCCGAAGTCGGCGAGCACGGCCTGACCGTTGACCGCCCGCGAACGCGCGGACGCGAGGTGGAGCACCTGCCAGGCGACTTCTTCAGGAGCCTGCACCGGGAAGCCTGGATCGTCGAGCACGTCGCCGAGATCTCCGCGCGCCATCGGGGTGTCGACCACCGACGGGCAGACGCAGTTCACCCGGACGCCGGGCAGATCTACGGCGAGCGCCCTGGTCATCGCGACCACGGCACCCTTCGAAGCGCAGTACGGGACCATGCCGGGCGCGCTGGTGAAGGCCGAGTCGCTGGCCAACAGCACGACCGAGCCACGCGACGCGGTGAGCCAGGGCGCGGCGTGTTTGACCAGCATGAACTGGCCGGTGACGTTGACGGCCATGAGCGCGGCGAAATCCGCCGCCGAGGTTTCGGTGACCGGTGTCCCCACCGGCCCGGAGATCCCCGCGCAGCCGACCACCACGTCGAGCCCGCCGAACCGGCCGGCCACGGCGTCGACGGCGGACGCCACCGACGGCTCGTCGGTCACGTCGGCGTGGATCGCCAGGACGCCGTCGGCCGTCGTGGGGACGGGTGCCCGGTCGAGGGCGCCGACCCGCGCGCCCTCGTCGAGGAAGGCCTGGACGCAGGCAAGGCCGATACCGGATGCCGCGCCGGTCACCAGCACGGCCTTGCCCGCGAGATCCAGTCCCATGGCGTCATCCTCCGGTCCGGGCCTCTCACGGAGGTTGGCCGTCAGTGCACCCTTCTTGTCGGCAGCCGCATGACGGCCTTTCCAGTCCCGGCCGGACCGGCAAGACTGCGAAGCATGACCAGGCCGCATCCACTCGACCCGCTGACCGCCGACGAACTCACCGCAGGCCGCGAGATCCTCGCCGCCGATGGCCTGCTCGCCGCGACCACGCGGTTCCCCGCCGTGCTGCCGGTGGAGCCCGAGAAAGGCGACGCCGCCCCCGACCGCCGTGTCCAGTACACGCTGCTGGACACTGCGACCGGTGAGGCGCGCGACGTGGTCGTCTCGCTGGCGAAGCGCGAAGTGGTCTCCAACGAAGAATGCGGCGAAGGCCAGCCCGCGTACCTGTTCGAGGAGTACGACCTCGCCGCGTCGATCACCAAGGCCTCGCCGGAATGGCAGGCCGCGATGGAACGGCGCGGGCTCGGCGACCGGATCGGGCACGCCTTCTGCGCTCCACTGGCCCCCGGCTTCTTCGGCAGACCGGACGAGACCGGCCGGGTCATCCGTTCGCTGACGTTCCTGCGCGACGACGCGTCCGACAGCCCGTGGGCGCATCCTGTCGAAGGCCTGATCGTCCACATCAACCTGACCGAGCAGCGCGTCATCCGGGTGGAGGACGAGGGTGACGTGCCCGTACCGCCCGAGCACGGCCGCTACGACGGTGTCCCGGCCCGCACCACGCTGAAGCCGATCGAGATCACCCAGCCGGAGGGTCCGAGCTTCACCGTCGACGGCAACGAGGTCACCTGGGAGGGGTGGAAACTCCGGGTCGGCTTCAACGCCCGCGAAGGCCTGACGCTGCATCGGATCAGCTTCCAGGACCGGTCGGTGCTGCACCGCGCGTCGGTACCGGAGATGGTGGTGCCCTACGGCGACACCGCGCCCGGCCGGTTCTGGATCAGCTACTTCGACGCGGGCGAGTACCTGCTCGGCAAGAACGGCAACGACCTGCGGCTGGGCTGCGACTGCCTCGGCGTCATCCACTACTTCCCCGCGTTCGTCGCCGACGACCACGGCCACCCGGTCGAGATCCCGCGCGCGATCTGCCTGCACGAGGAGGATTACGGGATCCTCTGGAAGCACACGGATCTCGACGGCCGCGCCGAGGTGCGCCGGTCCCGGCGGCTGGTGATCTCGTCGATCTCCACCATCGGCAACTACGACTACGGCTTCTTCTGGTACCTCTACCTCGACGGCACCGTCGAACTGGAGGCGAAGGCCACCGGCGTCGTGTTCGCCGGCGCCGCGCATCCGGGCACGGACCACCCGCACGCCAACGAGATCGCGCCCGGCCTGTTCGCGCCGGTGCACCAGCACCTGTTCTGCGCGCGGCTGGACGTCGCGATCGACGGCGAACGCAACTCGCTCGTCGAGGTCGACGTCGAACGGGTGCCCATGGGTGAGCAGAACCCCCACGGGAACGCCTTCACCTGGAAAGAGACCCCGCTGCGGACCGAACAGGAGGCGCGGCGGTTCGCGGATCCGGCCAAGGCGCGGGTCTGGGAGATCCGCAGCGCGGAGCGGACCAACCGGCTCGGCTCGGCCACGGCGTACCAGCTCGTGCCGCGGCCGTCCGCGACCCTGATGGCGCAGCCGGAATCGACCGTCCACCAGCGGGCGACGTTCGCCACCCGCCACCTGTGGGCGACGCCGTACCGCGCGGACGAACGTTTCCCGGCCGGCGACCGCCCGAACGCGCATCCGGGCGGCGCGGGTCTCCCCGCCTGGACCGCCGCCGATCGCGACCTCGTCGACACCGATCTCGTGCTGTGGCACGTCTTCGGTCCGACCCACATCCCGCGTCCGGAGGACTGGCCGGTCATGCCGGTCGACTACTCCGGTTTCTCCCTGCGCCCTTACGGCTTCCTGGACCGAAACCCGGCCCTCGACCTGCCTTCCGGCGCTACCGACGATCACTGTTCCGCCCACGAGCACTAGGACTCATCGATGCCCGAACTGACCCTGTCCGACACGTCCACCTGGCTGCCGCTGGACGGTCTGGCCCCCGGTTTCGACGCGAACAAGGCACCCACGGTCGGCGACCTGCACGGCCGCACCTTCGAACTCGCCGGTGAAGACGGCACCACGTTCACCGCGGCCTTCTCCGGCACCCGGATCGAGTGGACCTACCACGGCTCGGGCACCGACCGCTGCGAGACGTTCCTGGTCGACGACGACCTCTACTACGTCCAGTTCCACCCGCGGGCCCGGCAGGACGAGGCGTTCACCCTGCTGCTGGACCTGCGCCGCGGCCGCGCCCTCCTGGTGCTGAGCAAGATCGGCGACACCTCGCCCCGGGTCACGCAGTCCTTCGTGGCCGCCACGATCGGCGGTATCGAGCCGACCGGGGAATCGCTCGCCCCGACCACGTCGCTGGTCGGGCGCCGGGTGCTGTGGGTGTACAGCACCGAGCACGCCTACGAGCACGTGTACCTCAGCCCGCACTGGTACACGTGGCAGTGCCTGGCCGGTCCGGAGCGTGGGCTCGCGGACACCGACGAGAACTCGGTCTACGAGCTGCGGCCGGGGATCTACGTTTTCGCCTGGCGGGAGAAGGTGATCCCGTGCGCCTCGGTGACCGTCGCCGACCACCGTGACGCGAAACGGCTGCGTTCGCACGGTGTCCTTTTCGGACTGGACGCCACCGGGAGCACTCCCACTCACTTCACCTTCGGCGCGCACGGCAAGCTGCTGAGCACCACCGCGCACCCCGAGGCCTACGACCCGGCCGGGAGCTGAGCCTTGACCGCCGACATCGTCCTCACCAACGCCACGGTGTACACAGTGGACAGTCACCGGCCCTGGGCGTCGTCACTGGCGATCAAGGACGGGAAGGTGCTGTCGCTGGAGGACATCGAACGCGGCCCGAGCACCGAGGTCGTCGACCTCGATGGCGCGTTCGTGATGCCCGGCCTGGTCGACGTGCACAACCATCACGCCCTGGCCGGACGCGCGGCGCTGTTCGAGCTGAACTTCGGCCTGGACGCGGGCTTGGCCGACATCCTCGCCGCGGTCCGCGCGAGGGCCGCCGGGCTAGAGCCGGACGAGTGGGTGGTCGGCGGCGCCTGGGCGTCCACTTTGGTCGGTACCCTTTCGCGGGTTTCGGCCCGGCACGCGCTCGACGAGGCCGCCGGCGGACGGCCGGTCATGCTTTCCGACGACAGCAGGCACAACCGCTGGGTGAGCAGCCGGGCACTGGAGCTGGCGGGCGTCACCGCCTCGACGCCTGATCCGGCGGGCGGGGAGATCGTCCGCGACCCGTCGACCGGGGAGCCGGTCGGTGTCCTGCTCGAAGCGGCGGGCGTCGCGGTCGAGCGGGCGCTCAGCGAGACACGGACGCTCACGGCGGACCAGCACGTGGCGGCGTCGCGGCACGGAATCGGCACGCTGCACTCGTACGGGGTCACCGCGTTCCAGGACGCCGGTGTCTCCGCGGACATCCTGGGCGCCCTCAAGGCGCTCGACGACGCGGGCGAACTGCATGCCTGGGTCGTTTCGTCGCTGCTGATCAACGACCCGATCTTCGGTTTCGACCCGATCGGGGCGCCGTTGCTGGAGGTCGCGGGGCAGTACCGGAGCGAACATCACCGGCCGGACTTCGTGAAGATCTTCCTCGACGGTGTCCCGCCGACCCGGACCGCCGCCTTCCTGGAGCCGTACCTGCCGGACGCCGCGCACGGAGCCTGTCATCACGGCGCCACCACCATGCCGGGCGACGAACTCGTGGGCTGGTTGCGCACGGCGGCCGCGGCGGGGCTCTCGGCCAAGGTCCATTGCACCGGTGACGCGTCGGTGCGCGCGACGCTGGACGCCGTCGAGAAGGTGCGCGCCGAGGGCTTCACCGAAGCACGGTTCCAGGTCGCGCACGGCCAGTTCGTCCACCCCGACGACCTCCCGCGTTTCGCCACGCTGGGCGTCGCCGCGGACATCTCGCCGTTCCTGTGGGTCCCGGGCGTCATCCCGGCGGCCATCGCCGAGGTGCTGCCCGGCGAGCGGGCCGGGCGGATGCAGCCGAACCGGTCGCTGCTGGACGAGGGCGCGCTGGTCGCGGGCGGTTCGGACTGGCCGGTCAGCGAGTCCCCGAACGCGTGGGAGGGCATCCACGGCCTCGTCACCCGCCGGGATCCGACCGGCACGTTCCCCGGCGCGCTGTGGCCGGAGCAGGCGATCACCCTGGACGAGGCGATCGAGGTCTTCACCCTGGCCGCCGCCCGCGCGATGGGGCTCGGCGACGTCACCGGCTCGCTCGTCCCCGGGAAGTCGGCGGATTTCGTCGTACTGGACCGCGATCCGTTCCGAACCGATCCGTCCGCGCTCGTCAAGACAAAGGTGACGCAAACGTGGTTCGCCGGGCACCGCGTGTATCACCGCGTCTGATCTCCTACACTGGTAGAAGAACCAGTGCGGGAGGTCTGCCGATGCCGAAGATCATCGACCACGACGAGCGGCGTAGCCATATCGTCGACGTCACCTGGGATTTGATCACCCAGGGCGGGATCGAGGCCGCCACCATGCGCGAGATCGCGGCGGCCGCCGGCTTCGCCAACGGCGCGCTCAAGCTGTACTTCCCGAGCAAGGAAGACATCATCCAGGCCACCTACGAACGCGCGCTCGGCATGATGCGCGAGTACGTGGAACTGGACGAGTTGCGCGGGCTGACCGCGCTCCGCGAGCTGTGCGTCTCGTCGATGCCCATCGACGAGGACCGCATCGCCGCGGGGCGCGTCCTGCTCACCTTCTGGCAGCTTTCGCTGACCAACCCGAAACTGCAGGACAAGTACCTCGAGCACA
Organism: Amycolatopsis sp. cmx-4-54; assembly: GCF_046548895.1. Classification (NCBI taxonomy): domain Bacteria; kingdom Bacillati; phylum Actinomycetota; class Actinomycetes; order Pseudonocardiales; family Pseudonocardiaceae; genus Amycolatopsis; species Amycolatopsis sp. cmx-4-54. Next base: position 8,738 of record NZ_JAEBEJ010000007.1, on the reverse strand, counting down.
TCCGCTCGTGGCGGGGCCTGCTGCACCGGTATCTCACCGAGGGCCGGGAAGACGGTGACATCGTCACCGGAACGCCCGACGAGCAACTGGTCGACGAGGTCGTGCTGCTCAACGCCGGGGCGAACGTGATGAGCCTGGTCGCCGGCGAGTTCTCGACGATCGCTCTGCAGCGGCAGCACCTCGAGTCGTTCTTCGAGCGCCTCGCCCGCCCCTGACACTACGTACTACCGCATTTCGTCCTCTGAATGCGGTAGTACGTAGTGCGAACTTCCGTAAGTAGGTGACTTCTGGCGGATGGGACTCAGCGCGAGTCGGGGCAGGTGTTTGGCGTGACGGGATGGACGACACGCGTGATCAGACGGACGACACGCGTGACGGGATGGACGACACGCGTGCTGCTCCCTCCGATCACGCGAAACCGCCGCCGCCACTCAGGCCGCCAGGTGCCGCAAGCAGAGGACTAAACGCGGCGGTCGAAGACCCGGGTCAGGAAGCTCGCCACGTGCCGGTGTGAGCGCGGCGAGGCCGGAAGATCCGTATGGAGCCCATAGAACCCGTGGATCTGGCCTGAGTAGCGCGTCATTTCGACCTGGGTCCCAGCGTCGGTCAGCCGACGCGCGAACTCCTCCCCCTCGTCCCGCAGGACGTCGTACTCGGCCGTGAGCACCAGCGCCGGCGGCAGCCCGGTCAGGTCGTCGGCACGCAGCGGCAGCAGGTACGGATCGTTCAGCTGCGCCGGATCCGACACGTACTGCTCGAAGAAGAACCGCATCGCCCCGGCGGTCATGCCGAAGCCCTCGGCGAAGTCCACATAGGATCGGAACCCGTCGTCCGGATGGCCGTACACCGGGCAGATCAGCACCTGCGCGGCCACCGGCGGGCCACCACGGTCACGGGACATCATCGAGACCACCGTCGACAGGTTGCCGCCCGCGCTTTCCCCGCCGACCGCGATCCGCGACCCGTCGACCGCAGGTCCGGCGCCCCCCTCGGCGAGCCATTCGACGACGGCGTAGCAGTCGTCCGGGGCCGCCGGGTACGGATTCTCGGGCGCGAGCCGGTAGTCGACCGCGACGACGGCGACCTTCGCCGCGTTGCACACCGCCCGCGAGGCGACTTCGTTCTCGTCGATCGAGCCGATCGTCCACCCGCCGCCGTGGATCCAGACGAACGCGGGCACGGGCGCGGCGACCTCGGGCAGATAGACCCGCACCCGCACACCGGACGGCAGGACATGGTCGCTCACCGAGCCGACCTCTTCGACCGACTCGGGGCGTCGCCACGAAGCGGCGAAAGCAGCCCGCAACTCGGCTGCCGTCAGCGGACCGGTCGGCGCCTCCGACGAGGCGCTGCGGGCGAGCAGTTCCTTGACCGCGGGATCGAGGGTCACGGTCACACCGCTTCCGCGACCAGCACCCGCGGGCTGCCCGGCAGCGCGAGGCGGTCGGTGACCCGCCAGCCCGCCCCGCTCAGCCACTCGCGGACCTCGGCCTCCGGATAGACGACCGTCCCGTCGATCACCAGGTACTCCCCCGCGTGCAGCGCGTCGATCGGCCGCTGGACCGCGTCGTCGTCGAGGAAGAAGTCGAGCAGCAGCAGTGTCGCTCCCGGCGCGGCGGCGGCGCGGGCGTTACGCAGGATCTCCGCGTTCTGCTTCGCGTCGAACCGGTGGACGACGTGGTTGACCATCACCAGGTCGAATTCGCCTTCGGGTCGCGCGGTGGGGGTCTCCGCCCCGACGACGGTCGCGCGGTCCGCCAGGCCCGCGTCGGCCGCCGCGGTGGTGACCGACTCGATGAAGCCCGGGTCGAAGACGAACGTGGTGTGCAGTTCGTCGTTGGTCTTCATGGCTTCGACGGCGAACGCGCTGGAGAGCCCGCCGAGGTCCAGCGCCTTCCGGTGCGAGCCGAAATCGTAAGCGCCGGCCAGCATCTTGGCGTGCAGGGCGTTATACGTCATGACTCCCGCCATGAACGTGCCCCACCGCGCGTCGTCCATCTCCAGCTTGCCCGGCTCACCGCTGTCGGCCGTGTGGCCGAACTGGAGCCAATGCGGATAGCTGATCGAGTCGAGGAACGTCAGGAACGGCGCCAGATCGACGTCTCCGCCGCCGAGGTACGCCGCGGCGTCGGCGGACAGTGCGTACCGTCCGTCCACACGGGACAGCAGACCGAGTGATGACATGGCGTCACCGAGGATGCGGGTGATCTTCTCCGGTTTGCCGGTCTTTTCCGCCAGTTCCGCGGCCGTCAGCGGGCCGTCGGCGAGTGCGGTGAACAGGCCGATCCGGCTCGCCGCGAAGAGTTGCTTGGCCGCCATGTAGCCCACGGCGATGTCCACGATCCGCTCGGGACCGGCAGTCTTGGTCGACCCGCTCACGGGTGCCCTCCTTAGCTCGTTTCCGCCGAGAGTCTACATGTGTAGACAAAAGAATCCAGGGCAAGTTTTCGCCCACTGCCAGGGAAAACCTGCCGGATATCAACTTCCTACATTCGTAGAATATACCCATTGACAGCGCACCCGCCCAGTGTCAACATGCGTAGAACCACCCCCGCCGGAGGTCCGTTCCCCGGCAGTGCGGCCCGCTTCGGGCGGGCTCGGGAAAGGGGATTCATGACCCTGCTCGAATTACGAGAACTCACCGTCGGCGTCATCGCCGACGAGACCGAACGCGAACTGGTACGCGAACTTTCGTTCGACCTCGACCAAGGCCGGACACTCTGCGTGGTCGGCGAATCCGGCAGCGGTAAAACGGTGACGGCCTTGTCGATCATCCGGTTGCTGGAATTCGTCGCACCGGTGTTCACCCGCGGCGAGATCGCCGTCGACGGCGTGGACGTCACGCGGCTTTCCGCCGACGAGATGCGCGCGTACCGCGGCCCGCGGATCGGCATGATCTTCCAGGAGGCCTTGGATTCACTCAACCCGAGCCAGCGGGTCGGGAAACAGCTGATCGAGGCCTACCGGAAGCCCGGTTCCCTGCCACGCCAGGCCGCGCGCAAGGGCACGCCGTTGTATCGCGAGGCCGAGACGAAGGCTCGGGGCCTGCTGAAGGAGGTCGGCCTCACCGACACCGAGCGGGTGCTTTCCCTTTACCCGCACCAGATGTCCGGCGGGATGCAGCAACGCGTGATGATCGCGCTGGCGCTGATGGCCGATCCGGGCCTGCTGATCGCCGACGAGCCGACCACGGCACTCGACGTGACCACGCAGGCGGAGATCCTCACCCTGTTCGACCGGGTCCGCCGCGACCACGGGACGGCGTGCGTCTTCATCACGCACGACATGGGCGTGGCCGCGCAGGTGGCGGACCGGATCGCGGTGATGTACCGCGGCGAACTCGTCGAACTCGGGTCCACAGAGGACATTCTGCACGCGCCGAAGCATCCCTATACCAAGGCGTTGCTCGACTGCGTTCCACAACTCGGGGTCAGCAGGCGCGACGGCTTCCCCACCATCTCCGAGACACTGCTCGAAGCCGCGATGAACGGCGAATCGGCGGTCGCGACCGAAACCAGGTCGTTGAGCCGCGCGAAGACCGAAGACCTCGGCGACGGCACCGCGCTCGTCATCGACGCCGTGTCCAAAGTGTACGGACGACGCGACCGGTTCTCGCTGAGCCGTCAGCCCGAGGTGCACGCGGTGAAGGACGTCTCGCTGGAGATCGCGCCCGGCGAGTTCTTCGGCCTGGTCGGGGAATCCGGTTCGGGCAAGACCACACTCGGCCGTCTGGTCAGCGCGCTGGAGCCACCGACCGCGGGCACCATCGCCTTCGGTGAGCACCGGTGCACGCCGTCCGGGCTCGACGGCGACGAGCGCGCGTTCCGCCGCCGCGCGCAGCTCATCTTCCAGGACCCGCAGAGCTCGCTCGATCCCCGGCACACCGCCGCCCGGATCATCGCCGAACCGCTGCGGGAACTCACCGGTCTGGGCGGCGCCGAACTCGACCGCCGCGTCACCGAGTTGATCGACGAGGTCGGCCTCCCCTCCGACACCGCGAAGAAGCTGCCCTCGCAGCTCTCCGGCGGGCAGCGGCAGCGCGTCTCGATCGCGCGTGCGATCGCCGCCGAACCCGACCTCATCGTCGCCGACGAGCCCACCTCCGCGCTCGACGTCTCGGTGCAGGGCCAGGTGATGAACCTGCTGCTGGACCTGCGGCGCACCCGCGCGCTCAGCTTCCTGTTCATCACCCACAACCTCAGCCTGGTGCTCTCGGTGGCCGATCGCGTCGGCGTGATGTACCGGGGCGAACTGATCGAAATCGGCGAACCGGACGAGATCCGGCTCCGCGCCCGGCACGAGTACACCCGCCGTCTCCTCGCGGCGAACCCCGAAATTGGAGTGCGGAACCCATGAGACGAACCCTGACCAAGGCCGCGCTCGGCCTGGCGACCGTCCTGCTGATCAGCTCGTGCATCGGAGGCCAGGCCGGCGGTGGGGCCGCCGACGGGCCACCGAAGCCCGGCGGCAACCTGAACGTCGCCGTGCCCACCGATCCCCAGTCCCTCGACATGGTCGCGAATCCCGGCCAGGTGACCGCGCATATCGGCAACATGATGTACGAGAAGCTGTTCGAGGTGGACAAGGGCTTCACCGCCCGGCCCATGCTGGTCGAGGACTACACCACCAGCCCGGACCGGCTCACCTACACCTTCAAGCTGCGCCAGGGCGTCACGTTCCACGACGGCAATCCGCTGACGTCGGAGGACGTCGTGGCGAGCTTGAAACGGTGGCAGCAGGTGCACCGCACCGGCCAGCTGGTCACACCGGACATCGAGGCGATCACGCCGGCCGATCCGGCGACGGTGACCATCAAGCTCAAGAATCCGCGCTACCCGCTGATCAACGAACTCGCCGGCGCGGGCACGGAGATCTACGAGGCGAAGAACCTCGCCGGTGTCGCGCCGACCGGGTTCGCCCAGGACAAGGCGATCGGGACCGGGCCGTACAAGCTCAAGAGCTGGGACATCGGCCGTGAGCTGGTGCTGGAGCGCTACTCCGGCTACAAGTCCCGGTCCGAAGAGGACTGGGGCGGGCAGGCGGGCGCCAAGCACGCGTACCTGGACACCGTGACCTACAAGGTGGTCTCCGACCAGGACGCGCTGATCAACGGCCTCCAGACCGGCCAGTGGGACCACATCATGCCCACGAACGACCAGTACGAGCCCCTGCGCAACAACCCGGCCGTGGTCGTGCACAACCTGCCCGGCGGCAACGACAACGTGGTGATCCCGAACTTCAACACCGGTTCGAAGTTCGCCGATCCTCGTGCCCGCGAGGCGCTGAACCTGTTACTGGACAAGCCCGCGATCAACGCGGCCACCGGCGGCAGCAAGGACCTCACCGTCGAGACCGGCGCCTTCGCCTCGCCGGACAACAAGCAGTTCTATTCCACCGCGGGCGAAGAGGTCTACAAGGCGCACGACCCGGAGAAGGCCAAGCGACTGTTGGCCGAGGCCGGGATCACGGCCGGCGCCACGATCCGCATCGTCACCACGAACTCCTACCCCGAGTTCGGCAAATGGGCCGTGCTGATCCAGGACAGCCTGTCGAAGATCGGCATCAACACCAAGATCGACACCTTCGACTTCGCCACCATGCTCGGCACGCTGACCAAGGAGCCGGGCGGCTGGGACATCACCACGCTGTTCTTCGACTCGGCGCTGACCTCACCCGCGCAGATGCCCGCGCTCACCCTGGGCACCCTGAACGGTTCGTCCTCGCCCGAGTTGGACGGTCTGATGGCGGAGTTCAACGCCTCGACGACACCTGAGCAGGCGAAAGCGGTGGTGGACAAGCTGCAGGCGTTCACCTGGAAGCAGCTGTCGGTGATCACGCTGAGCCAGTCGAGGCTGTACGCGGCCTACTCCCCCAAGCTCAAGGGCTACGGCGACTTCTACCGCGTCTTCTGGAACACCTGGCTGGCGTCATGACCGGTCTGCTGCTGCGCAGGCTCCGCGATCTGGTGATCATCCTGGTGATCGTCGGGACGATGATGTTCTTCGTCATCCGGCTGATCCCCGGTGACCCGGCGCAGGCGATCCTCGGCCCGACCGCGCGACCGTCCGATGTGGAAGCCCTGCGGGAGAGCATGGGACTGAACGGAACCCTCTGGGAGCAGTACTTCAGCTGGGCCGGGAACGTGCTGCAGGGCGACTTCGGCACGTCGATCACCTATCACGCGCCGGTGCTCGGCGTGGTCGCCGACCACATCCTGCCGACGCTGACCCTCGCCGTGCTCTCGACGGTGATCAGCTTCTTCCTCTCGGTCGCGATCACCTCGTGGCAGGCGGTGTCACCGCACAATCCGGTGGCGCGGGCGCTGGACCGGCTTTCCGCGCTCGGCATGGCGATGCCGGACTTCTGGATCTCGCTGATGCTCGTGCTCGTGTTCTCGGTGACACTGCGCTGGTTCCCTTCCAGTGGCTACGAGAACCTCTTCACCGACCCGGCGACGGCGGTGCCCGCGCTGGTGCTGCCGCTGACCGTGCTGGTCATCGGGCAGACCGCGTTGTTCGTGCTCACCCTGCGCGAAAGCCTGCTCGGTGAGCTGCCGCTGGCGTATCTGCGCACCGCGCGGGTGAAGGGGCTGTCCGAGCGGCAGGTGATGACCAAGCACGTCCTCCCGAACGCGCTGATGCCGCTGATCACCCAGCTGGGCAGCAACTTCGCCATGCTCGTCGGCGGGATCGTGATCATCGAGTCCATCTTCGTCGTGCCGGGGCTCGGGCATCTGCTGATGGGCGCGGTGTCGACCCGCGACTTCCCGCTGATCCAGGGTGTGACGCTGTTCGTCGCGGTGCTGTTCGTGCTGGTCAACCTGCTGGTGGACCTCTCGTACGCGCTGCTCGACCCGAAGGTGCGTGTTTCGTGAGCGTGGCTCTCGTGGAAAAGACGGCGCCGGTGCGCGAACCGCGTCCGGCAGGCCGGGCGGCGCGGGTGTTCCGGCGGAACCGGATGCTGGTGATCACCACGGCGGTGCTGGCGGTGATCGTCCTGGCCGTGATCGTGCTGCCGTTCTTCCTGCCGAGTGTCAGCGCGACCGACCCGGTCAACCGGCTGCTGCCGCCGTCGGCCGCGCATCCGCTCGGCACGGACTCGTTCGGCCGGGACGTGCTCGCCCGGCTGGTCTCCGGCGGCCGCGCGTCGCTCGGGCTGTCCGCCCTGATCACCCTGTGCGCGGCCTTCACCGGCCTGGTGATCGGGCTGATCAGCGGGTTCTTCCGCGCCGCCGACGCGGTGCTGATGCGGGTGATGGACGCCTGGATGTCGTTCCCGGCGATCATCCTCGCGATGGCGCTGGCGATCTCGCTCGGCGCGAGCATCTGGACCGAGCTGATCGCGCTGACCGTGATCTTCACGCCGTTCACCGCCCGGGTCATCCGCAGCCGGGTGCTCGGCATCGCCGGTCGCGCCTACATCGGTGCCGCCCGGGTTTCGGGCATGAGCCGGTGGAAGATCCTCGTCGTGCACGTGTTCCCGAACGTGCTGCCGCTCGCGCTGGTGCAGGTGGTGATCCTGTCCGCGGCGGCGATGCTCGTGGACGGGGCGATGAGCTTCCTCGGTCTCGGTATCGCTCCCCCGACCCCGACCTGGGGCAACATGATCGCCGAAGGCCGGTCGTATCTGGTGCAGGCGCCTTGGCTGGTGATCGCGCCCGGCGTGACGATCATGGTCTGCGTCTTCCTGCTGAACCTCATCGGCTCGTCGCTGCGGATCGCCGTCGACGCCCGCGCGCGGACGTTGAGCGAAATGCAGCGCCTGCGCACCCGCCGACCCTCCGGCAGCTGAGAAAGGATCCCGTTGTCCGCCACTACTTCCTTGGCCGTGCGCCGATTCGCTCCCGAAACCGTTTCGGGTCCGCCTGTGCTGCTGGTGCACGGATTCGCCTCCGACGGCCACACCGACTGGATCACGACCGGGTGGCCGGCCGCGCTCACCGCCGCGGGCCGCGAGGTGCTCGTACCCGACCTTCCCGCGCACGGCTCCAGCCCGGCACCCTCGGGATCGCTGGGTGCCGCCGCGATCACTTCGGAACTGACCCGGCTCGTCTCGGATCTGTCCGAAGTGGACGTCGTCGGCTACTCACTGGGCGCTCGACTGTCTTGGGAACTGCCCGCGCAGGCTCCTGTCCGGCGGCTCGTGCTCGCCGGTGTGAGCCCCTTCGAGCCTTTCGGTGCCGTTGACGTCGAGGCCGCGCTGGCCTTCGCCGGTGGCGGCAAGGCACCGTCGGATCCATTGACGGGGATGATCGCGCACATGATCACCGCGCCGGGGCGGAACCCGGCCGCGCTCGCGCGGTGCATCGAAGACCTGCGGGCAGAGCCTTTCGAGCCGGTGGCCGGTGCGGTCTCCGTGCCGACGCGGTTCGTGGCGGGTGTGGAAGATCCGGTGAGCCAGGGCATCGAGACGTTGGTGGAACTGGTGCCGGGGGCCTCGCTGGTGCGGGTGCCGGGGGACCACGGTGGGGCGCTGCGGAGTCCGGAGTTCAAGGCGGCCGTGCTGGAGTTCCTCGGCTGAGGTCGCGCTTGTGTCCTGAACGACCCCCTTTCACGACATCCGGAGGACGACAGGCGGCTCCGGCGGCGTTGCGAAAGCCACTTTCGCAACGTTGAAGGTTGGGAAAGTGGCTTTCGCAACCCACTTCGCGAAACCGCCAGGGCGTCAGCGACGGCGGAACCGTGCGGCCAGCGCGGCCACCGGCGACCGTCGCTCCCGCACCGGCAACCTGCCGGACG